>JBEGQI010000248.1:0-16853 GCA_041181065.1 Verrucomicrobiota bacterium
GCCCGGCATGGCTGAACTGTATCAAACGTGGGCGAGCAACGGCCTCCAATTCCACTACGTCTCCGCCAGCCCGTGGCAATTGCATCTCCCCCTGATCGAATTCACCACCACAAACCATTTCCCCGCCGGCTCGTGGCACATGAAAACCTGGCGCCTCAAGGACCGCACCTTCCGCACGCTCTTCGCCGATCCCGAACAATACAAGATCGACACCGTCGCTCCCCTGCTCCGCCAATCCCCCGAGCACCGCTTTGTGCTCGTCGGCGATTCCGGCGAACGCGACCCCGAAGCTTACGCCACGCTCGCACGTCTTTTCCCGAATCAGATCGCGGCCATCTTCATCCGCGATGTCACCGGTGAAACCGCCCAAGCCCAACGTTACCAAACCAACTTCAACCACCTGCCGCAAAATCTCTGGAAAATCTTCCGCGAACCGCAGGAATTGAACTCTGCGCTACCGCGTTGATTTTTTCGCGCCGCGAACCCAGCAGCTGCAGATAATTCCCCTCATCCGCACTGCGCCGCCATCGAAACGTTTCACACGAATCTCGCACAGCAAGCTTGCAGCGACGCAACCCGTCCGGCACATTCCAAACACAGGAATAGGAACGACAACCAAAGGCGACACATGTCATCAATCGAACTGCAAACCCAGAAGTTCCCGAAGAAGGTCACGACCAAGGCCGGCCTCAAGCTCACCCTCCGCCCCTTGAAAAAGGACGACGAAAAGGCGTTCCACGAATTTTTCCAGGCCATTCCGGAACAGGAACGCATGTTCATCAAGCACCGCGTGCAGGACCCCGAAGTCATCCGCGGCTTCTGCCAGAACATCGATTACGGCCGCAACCTGCCACTCCTCGCCATCGCCGACGGCAAGATCATCGGCGACGCCACGCTCCACCAACAGCTCGGCGGCTGGAAACGCCATGTCGGCCGCGTCAGCGTGCTCATCCATCCCAAATATCGCGGGCAAGGCTTGGGCCGTTTGCTCGTCGAAGAGATCTGCGACGTTGCCCGCAACCTCGGGCTTGAGCGCGCCGAAGCGGAATTCCTCGGCGAACAGACCGCCGGAATGAAGGTCTTCGCCATGGTCGGCTTCAGCCAGCTATTCAAGCTTGAGGACCACGTCAAAGACATGCAGGCCATCAATCATGACTACGTGATGATGGCCATGGACCTCAAAACCGACGAAGAATACGCCAGCGCCGGGTGAATCGTTGATCACAGATCAGCGCAAACGAATTGCAACCGCCTGCTCGCAAGAGCGGGCGGTTTGTTTGGTGAATCATCCCAACTGCCGCCCCTACACAACCGGCGCGGCCGCAACGCAACGATCAGCAGCCCCGATGGCAGGAACGCCGCGTGGCCGCCCTGCGCAGAAATCGCACGAATTGGTCCGCATCCGGCTTCAATTCCTCCCACCGCTCCCACGACTCTGCGGCCGACACACGCCCTGCTCCGGAACCAATTCACCGGGGACGCGTGGACAGAAAAGATGAAACAAAAAAGCCCGCTCTTGCGAGCGGGCTTTTTGAATTCGTCAGGGCGATTTACTTCTTGTCGCCTTCGGGCTTGGTCTCCGCCGGAGCCGCTTCCACGGCGGCCGGGAGTTCCACCCATTCGAGGATGGCCATCTTGGCCACGTCGCCACGGCGTTCACCGAGCTGCACGATGCGGGTGTAACCGCCCTGGCGGTCCTTGAACACGGGCGCAATCTGGTCGAACAGGATGTGGACGACGTCGTTGTTGGCGCGCCATTTCTTGCGCTCTTCCTTCGATTGCTCGAGGGACTTGCCTTGGAAGCGGAGGCGGCCAGCGGCGAGGCGGCGGGCGGCCACGGTGCCCTTCTTGCCGAGCGTGACCATCTTGTCCGCCACGGAACGCGCGGCCTTGGCCTTCGCGAGAGTGGTGGTGATGCGCTTGTGGATGATGAGGCTGGACACGAGGTTCGCCAGCATCGCATTGCGATGTTCGCCTGTGCGGCCCAGTTTGGCGGTGCGCTTAAGGTGTCGCATAAATATCTACTCCGGAGCTTAAATGGTGGTGACGGGCTTGGGGGCTTCCTTCGGCCCATCCACGAGTTCGCTCTCGAAGCTCATTCCGAGCGATAGGCCGAGGCCAGTCAGCTTGTCCTTGATCTCGTTCAGCGACTTCTTGCCGAAGTTGCGATACTTGAGCATCTCGGATTCGGTCTTCATGGCGAGCTGGCCGACTGTGGTGATATTGGCGTTGTTGAGGCAGTTCGCCGCACGGACGCTCAACTCAATCTCGTTGACGCTCATGTTGAGGAGCTTCTTGAGCTTGGCCTTCTCGTCGTCCTGACGGTCGGCGACCTCCTCGAACTCGACGGCGTTCTTGTCGTAGCCGACGAAGACGTCGAGGTGATGCTGCAGAATGGCGGAAGCCTGCGTGAGCGCGTCGTCGGGCGTCATGCGGCCATCGGTCCAAACTTCGAGCACGAGCTTGTCGTAGTCGGTCTTCTGGCCGACGCGCGCGGCTTCAACGCCGTAACGCACGCGGGTGACCGGGGAGAACAGCGAGTCGATGGCGATGACGCCGATGGCTTGGCCGACTTTCTTGTTCTCGTCGCCGGGGCAGAAGCCGCGACCGACCTTCACTTCGAGTTCCATCTCCAGCTTCTTCTTCTTGTCGAGCGTGCAGATAAGCTGATCGGGATTGACGATCTCGATGTTCTGGTTGAGTTGGATGTCAGCGGCGGTGACCGCGCCATCCTTGTTCACCGAGAGCAAAAGGGTCTGGGTGTCGCGGGTGCTGGCCTTGAACTTGACCTTCTTCAGGTTCAACACGATTTCCGTGACGTCCTCGACAACACCTTCGATGACGGCGAACTCGTGCATCGCGCCGTCGATCTTGACGGATGTGATGGCCGCGCCTTCGAGCGAGCTGAGCAGCACGCGGCGCAGGGAGTTGCCGATGGTGTGACCGTAACCGGTTTCAAACGGTTCGGCGATGAACTTGGCATAAACATCCGTCGCGCTGGTCTCGTCTTTCGCGAGGCGCTTGGGCATTTCGAAACGACCTAAACGAACTGGCATGGTTTTCCTTTCGCAATTTTAATCTGGCGGCGCGGCCTATTCCCGAGGCGCACGCTGCCCGTGTAATTGCAATGCCCTCTTTGCAAGGGCGGGTTAATGTTAGCGGGAATAAAATTCGACGACGGCTTGCTCGTTGGCGATGGGCTGGATCTCGTCGCGCGTCGGAATGCGCATGACGACGCCCTTGAACTCGTCCTTCGTGAGCGACATCCAGTCCGGCACGGCGCGGCTGGTGGAGGTCTCGAGATTCTTCGTGGCCAGCTGGCGTGACACGTTGTGGTTCTTGACGGTGATGACGTCGTTCACGCGGAGCGCGAAGGACGGGATGTTCACCTTCTTGCCGTTGACCTGCACGTGGCCGTGGCCAACGAACTGACGCGCCGCAGCACGGGAGTTCGCGAAGCCGAGATGATAGACAACGTTGTCGAGACGGGTCTCAAGAATCTGGAGCATCTGCTCGCCGGTAACGCCACGGCGGCGGAGCGCCTTTTCATAGACGCCACGGAACTGGCGCTCGAGGAGGCCGTAATAATACTTGAGCTTCTGCTTCTCGATGAGGCCAGCGCCGTATTCGGTCGTCTTGCGGCGGGACTTCGGGCCATGAACGCCCGGCGGATAAGCGCGGCGCTCGAGATACTTCGAGTTACCGAAAATCGGAACGCCGAAACGGCGGCTGATGCGGACGCGGGGACCAGTGTAACGAGCCATAGAAATTTACGATTTGCGAGTTACGATTGACGGGTTTATACGCGGCGCTTCTTGCGCGGGCGGCAACCGTTATGCGGCACAGGGGTGATGTCCTTGATGGTCGAAATCTCGAGGCCGATGGCCTGGAGCGCACGGATGGCGGATTCGCGACCGGAGCCGGGACCCTTCACGCGGACTTCGACCTCACGCATGCCGTGGGACATGGCCTGACGGGCAGCGTCCTGGGCAACCATCTGCGCGGCGTAGGCCGTGCTCTTGCGGGAGCCCTTGAAACCAACACGGCCAGCGCTGGACCAACCGATGATGTTGCCATGCATGTCGGTGATGTTGACGTGGGTGTTGTTGAACGTGGCGAGAATGTTGGCCACGCCCGTGGAGATGTTCTTCGCGCCCTTCGCCTTGACGATTTTCTTGGCGTTGGGGTCATCACCGAGCAGTTCGGCAGCGGTCGGAGCATGGGCAGCAGCGGGCGCTTCGGCAGCTGCAGCGGGAGCCGCAGGAGCAGCCGGTGCGGCGGCGGCAGCAGCTTCAGGAGCAGCAGCGGCAGGAGCCTTTTCTTTCTTGGGAGCCTTTGGCGCCTTGGCCGGCTTTTCAGCAGCGGCGGCTTCGGTTTTCTTTTTGGTCTCTTCGGACATACGGATAGATTAGTGGATGCCAGTCTTGGCGTTGGGATTGCGCTGAACGCCGACGGTCTTGCGCGGGCCCTTGCGGGTGCGGGCGTTAGTCTGGGTGCGTTGGCCACGAACGGGGAGGCCGCGCAGGTGACGGACGCCACGGTAGCACTTGATGCCTGTGAGGCGCTTGAGGTTCATGCCAATCTCGCGGCGCAGGTCACCTTCGATGACATACTTGCCTTCTTGGATCGCATGAACGATCTGCGAGAGCTGGGCTTCGGTGAGGTCCTTGGCGCGGATGCTGGGATCAATGTTCGCAGCAGCGAGGATCTCCTTCGCGTTGACGGGGCCGATGCCGTAAACGTAGCGCAGCGCTATGTCGATGCGCTTGTTCGGCGGAATTTCTACACCAATGATACGTGCCATGGTTCGTTAAATCTTTTGTGGTTTAGCCCTGTCGCTGCTTGTGGCGGCGGTTGCTGCAGATGACGCGGATGACGCCCTTGCGACGCACCACTTTGCAGTGCTCACACATTTTTTTGACTGACGCGCGAACTTTCATTTTCTCAAATTTATTTCTGGTCCACCACTATCCGCCCTTCCGACAAATCGTAGGGCGTCAATTGCAAATTCACTTTCAACCCGACCGTCAACTGGATCTTGCCAGCGTCCCGTCCGGTCAAAAAACCGAACAGCACATGCCCGTTCTCCAGCCGAACCATACCCGTCCGCTCGGAGCGGACCTCGGTCACGACACCTTCAACTTGGAAGGCACATTCTCCGGACATGTCAAAATCTCCGGCTCCGACTCGGTGATCAAAACCGTATGCTCAAAATGGGCCGAGAGTGAACCATCTTGAGTGACCACTGTCCAGCCATCATTCAGTATCTTCACAGCGGGCAATCCCGCATTCACCATCGGCTCGATGGCGATGGTCATGCCCGGCCGCAACTTCTGGTTGCACTTTGAATCCACGAAGTTCGGCACCTGCGGCTCTTCGTGAACCGACCGACCAACCCCATGCCCAACAAACTCGCGAACCACGCTCAAACCGTTGCCCTCGACATAATTCTGGATCGCGCGCGAAATGTCAGTCACTCGTTTGCCCGGCCATGCCTGCGCGATACCCGCATGCAAGGACTTCTCCGTCACATCCATCAACCGCTGCGCTGCCACACTGCATCCACCCACAGCCACCGTTGCCGCTGTGTCCCCAACAAATCCGCCATAAACCACGCCAACATCAAGGCTGACGATGTCACCGAAGCGCAATTCCTTCGGCCCCGCCAATCCGTGCACCACTTGGTCATTCACTGAGATGCAAATGTGGCAGGGATACTTCCGGTAACCCAGAAACGCGCTCTTGGCGCCGTAACTCTTGATCCGCTCCGCTGCAAATTCATCAACGGCTTTCAGCGACACACCGGGCTTCACAAAGTCTTTGACTTCGTTAAGGACGATCGCCGCCACTCCGCACGCCGGCCGCATCGCCTCCAAATCCCGCTCGCTTTTAAGAATGATCATAGGATGAGTTGTCGTCCACCCGCAGGCTTCTGACATTCAACCTTAGAGGCGGCCCTTGATCCGGCCCTTCTTCAGGAACCCATCGTAGTGACGCATCAACAAATGCGACTCAACTTGCCGCATCGTATCGAGCATCACACCGACGATAATCAGGATTGAGGTGCCGCCAAAAAAGGAACCCACGTTGTAATCCACCTTCATCCACGTGTTCAACAAGGACGGAATGATGGCGATGATGACCAGAAAAATGGCTCCCGCGAGGGTGATCCGCGTCATGGCATGGTGCAGATAATCGCTGGTGGCCTGACCGGGGCGCACGCCAGGAATATAACCGCCGTTCTTCTTCAAATCATCGGCGATCTGCAACTCATTGAACTGCGTAGCCACCCAGAAGTAGGAGAAAAACAAAATCATCAGACCGTAGGCAATCAGATATTCCGGACGATGTTGCTCCAGATGAATCGCGAGCCATGTGCCGATATCCTTGACCGGTCCCGCCTTGGGCAGCGCACTCAGATACTTGAAGATGTATTGCGGAACCATGAGGATCGCCTGAGCGAAAATGACAGGCATGACACCCGCGTAATTCACCTTCAACGGCATGAAGGAAGTTCCACCAGCGAACACCTTACGCCCAACCGCGCGCTGGGCGTATTGAACTGGAATCTTGCGCTGAGCCTGAGTGATCGCAATGACTGCCGCAATGACCGTGGCAAGCAAGGCGAGAAGGAAAAGAATCTTGCCGTATTCACCACGGCCGTCAGGACCACTGCCGAGAAGCATATCGCGCAAGGAGACGAATGCCATGGGAAGGCGGGCGACAATGCCGATGGAGATGATCAAGGAAATACCATTACCGATGCCACGCTCAGTGACCTGCTCACCCAACCACATCAACAACATGGTGCCCGCAGTGAGAATCAGGACGGTAGTGATGCGGTAAAGCCAGATATTGTCCCAAAGCACCAGCGTTCCCGTGAAGCCGGAGAATATGGAAGCAGGACGCTCCCAACCAAAAGCCATCAACGATCCCTGCCCCAAGCACAACAAAACTGCAAGATAACGACCGTATTGAATCAGCTTGGTGCGCCCCCCTTCTTCTCGCGCCAACTTGCTCAACTGCGGCACGACCGCCGTAAGCAACTGGATGATGATGGTGGCACTGATGTAGGGCATGATGCCCAATGAACCAATGGCGCAATGCTCAAGGGCACCGCCGGTGAACATGCTATAAAGGCCGAGCACGGAATTTTCGCCCCCGGCATGGGATTTAAAAAAGTCCGCCAGTGCTGCACCATCCAAGCCCGGAATACGAACGACTGCCGCTACGCGGCAAATCGCCAAGACCAGCATGGTGAAGATGATCCGGGACTTGAGTTCCGGAATCTTGAAGCAGTTGCTGAACGTGTTGGCGATGTTGGAAAACATGAAGGATAACCCCGTGATTAACCCTTGACCTCAGTCTTCTTGGTGATGAGTTCGCACTTGCCGCCCTTGGCCTCGATCTTGGTCTTGGCCGAAGCGCTAAACGCATTCGCCCGGACGGTAAGCTTCTTGGTCAAATCGCCGTCGCCGAGAATCTTGATGCCATCGGACTTGCCATCGGCAAGACCGCAGGCACGCAGCGCGGTCTCATCCACCGTGGCGCCATCCTCGAAATCGTTCAAGGAGCTGACGTTCACAGGCAGATAAACCGTGGCAAAACGCGCGTTGTTAAAACCGCGCTTCGGGATGCGGCGGAACAGCGGCATCTGACCGCCTTCAAATCCGGGGCGGATGCTGCTGCCGGAGCGGGCCGTCTGGCCCTTGCCACCGCGACCGCTGGTTTTGCCATGGCCGCTGGATTCACCCTGGCCATAACGCTTCGTGCGGTGCTTCGCGCCGCGCTGGGGCTTCAAATCATGGAGTCGCATAACCTATCAAGCTGCTGCGGCCACTTCGGCCTTCTTCTTCACTTCAATACCGCGCGCCCGGAGAATCGTCTCGCGAAGGCGGAGGCTGAGGAGCGCATTCAAGGTGGCCTTCACCACGTTGGCCGCGTTTTTGGAACCAAGAGATTTGCTGAGGATGTCCTTCACACCAGCGGATTCGAGCACGGCGCGGACGGTCTTGCCCGCGATGATGCCCGTTCCAGGCGAGGCCGGACGGAGGAGAATTTTCGCACCGTCGAAGTGCGAGGAAACTTCATGCGGAATCGTGGGGCCGTTCAACGAGACGGAAACCATGGCACCACGGGCCATTTCACCGCCACGTTTGATGGCATCCGCCACTTCGCTGGCTTTGCCAAGACCAACCCCGATCTTACCCTTCTTGTCGCCTACGACGACGAGAGCGCTGAAATTGAAACGGCGACCGCCCTTGACGACCTTGGCAGAGCGATTGATGAAGACAACCTTCTCCATCAACTCGTCGCCGGTCTTCTCGTCTTGCGAATCGTTACGGGGACGACGGCCAAAACCGCCAGGACCACCGCCACGACCACCGCGTCCCGGGCCGCGACCCCCGCGCTCGCGCGGTGCGCTGGCTTCAGGGGCGGCGGCTTCCGGAGCGGCTTCCGCCGCCGGAGTTACAGGAATGTTCGTTTCGTCTGCCACAATGTTATTCAGTTGAGATTAAAACTTCAGCCCAGCCTCGCGCGCTGCATCAGCCAGTGCCTTGACCTTGCCGTGATACGGATGACCACCGCGATCGAACACGACCGCTGAGATGCCCTTGGCCTTGGCCGCTTCGGCCGCCGCCTTGCCCAGCTGCGTCGCAACGGCGACGTTGGCGCGGGACTTCGTAGCTTGCTTGCCCTTTTCGCGAGTCGTCACAGCGGCCAGCGTGGCTCCGGTCACGTCGTCGATGAACTGCACGTAGATGTGCGTGTTTGTAAAGCAGGCGCTCATGCGCGGGCGCTCGGCCGTGCCATTGACCTTGGTGCGGATGCGCCAGTGGCGCCGCATCTTCAATTCGTGTCTCTTTTGAACTTTCATGGTATGGATCACGGAGATGGCCGTGAGCCGCTAAATCATCACTGAACGGTCTTGCCTTCCTTGCGCTCAACGCGCTCGTCAGAGTAACGCACACCTTTGCCCTTGTAGGGCTCCGGCGGATAAAACCCGCGCAACTCAGCAGCCACCTGACCGACGACCTGGCGATCCGGGCCTTCAATCGTGATCTTGGTGTTCTCTTCAACCGTGACCTTGATCTGGTCCGGAATCTGGTAATTGATCGGGTGTGAATAGCCGAGGCTCATGTTCACAACCTTGCCCTGAACGGCGGCCTTGAAGCCAACGCCTTGGATTTCAAGTTTCTTGACGAAACCTTCCGTCACGCCCTTGACCATGTTATTGATCAGCGCGCGGCTGAGGCCGTGCAGCGCCTTGGCCTGCGAATCGTCACCGGCGCGGGAAACCTCGACCTTGCCGTCGGCGACCTTGACGCTGGTGCGGGCGGGCAAATCCCAGTTGAGCTTGCCCTTCGGGCCTTCCACCAGAACTTTCTGGCCTTTGACTTCCACCTTCACCTTCGGCGGAATCGAAATGGGTTGTTTACCGATACGCGACATAAATCAAATCCTTACCAGACGAACGCGAGCAACTCGCCGCCCAAATTTTTCTTCTTGGCTTCAACGCCGCTCATCAAACCTTCAGGCGTCGAAACGATGGCCACGCCGAGTCCACCGCGCACGCGCGGAATATCCGTCGAGCCGACATACACGCGACGACCGGGGGAGCTGATGCGGCGCAGGCCCTCGATGACGGTCTTCTTGCCCTGATACTTGATCGCGAGCTTGATGTTCTTCTTCGCCTTGGAGGGGCTCTGAACCTCAACGCTGGAGACGTAGCCCTCCTTTTTCAGAATATTGGCCAAGCTCTCCTTGAGCTTCGAGTGCGGCACTTCCACCACAGGTTGCAAGGCGCGGCCCGCATTGCGGATGCGCGTCAGCATGTCAGAAATGGGATCGGTCATAGTCTTACCAGCTTGCTTTGGTCACACCAGGAATCAAACCGTTCAACGCGGCTTCGCGGAACGTCAAACGCGAAACACCAAACTTGCGGATGTAGGCGTGGCGGCGGCCGCTGATGGCGCAGCGGTTCACCAGCCGGGTTGGGCTGGCATCACGCGGGAGCTTCGCAAGACCGGCGTAATCACGCTTGGCCTTCAATTCAGCTCGCACCGCGGCATATTTTTTCACTGTCGCCGCCTTGCGCTTGTTGCGCTCAAACCATGATTTCTTCGGCATAAAAATTATTTCTCCGCAAAGGGGAATCCCATCAACTTCAACAACTCACGCGCTTCCTCGTCCGTGGGGGCGCTGGTCACGATGGTGATGTCCATGCCCTGATTGCGCTTCACCTTTTCCAACTCGATCTCCGGGAAGATCGTCTGGTCCGGCACACCGAACGTGTAATTGCCACGACCGTCAAACTTGCGCGGCGAGAGGCCACGGAAGTCACGAATACGCGGCAGCGTCGCGGCGACCAACCGGTCAAAGAACTCATACATCTCGTCCTTGCGCAGCGTCACGCGGCAGCCGATCGGCATGCCTTTGCGGAGCTTGAAGTTCGCGATGCTGTGGCGGGACTTGCTGATGGCCGGTTTGCGACCGGTGATGGCGGCCAAATCCTTGGCCGCATCATCGAGCGCCGCCTTTTCGAGGTCGGAGCGGATGCCCATGTTCACCACGATCTTCTCCATGCGGGGAATCTGGTGGACATTTTTGTAGTTCCGGCTCGACTTGAGCGCGGGCACCACTTCTTCAACGTATTTCTTGTGCAGTCTGGCTTTCATTTCGCTTTTTTCCGGTTATTGCCGGAGCGTTCAGGCCGTGGCCTTCGCACCGCGCTTCTGCGCACGGGCATCAAATTTTGACGCCAGCATCACATTCGAGATGTGAACCGTTCCCTCGCGTTCCAAAATGGCGCCGTTCGGGTTCTGCTGGTTCTTCTTGGTGTGTTTCTTGATCATGTGGACGCCTTCCACGATGACGCGTTCCTGCTTGGGATAGACGGTGATGATCTTGCCGCGCTTGCCTTTGTCGGCACCGCTGATGACCACAATTTCGTCGCCCTTCTTGACGTGTTGCTTCGACATATCAGACAACCTCCGGCGCGAGTGAAATGATCTTCATGAACTTCTTGTCGCGCAACTCGCGGGCCACGGGACCGAAGATACGCGTGCCTTTAGGATTCAATTCCTTGTCGATGATGACACACGCGTTGGAATCAAAGCGAAGGACGGAGCCGTCATTACGACGAACGGCCTCACGGGTGCGAACGATGACGGCATCATGCACTTCACCCTTCTTCACCTGACCGTCTGGTGCGGCTTCTTTGATATGCACCTTGATGACGTCGCCGACCCGCGCATAGCGCTGGTTGCGGCCGAGCACGCCGATCGCCCAGGCGATTTTCGCACCCGTATTGTCGGCCACATCGAGACTGGAACGGACTTGTAACATGGTTCTTCCTTAGGCGGTCACCGGAGAAACTTCCGGAGCGCGTTCAACGACTTCAACCAAACGCCAACGCTTCAACTTCGAAAGCGGGCGGGTTTCAACGATGCGCACGCGGTCGCCAATCTTGGCTTCCTGCTTCTCGTCATGCGCGTAAAATTTGCTGAAGCTGGTGATGACCTTCTTGAACTGCGGATGCGGATGGCGGCGCATCACGCGGACGACGACCGTCTTGCTCATCTTGTTCGAGATCACTTCGCCGACGCGTTCCTTGCGGTTGCCGCGTGCTTCTGCTGCTGGGTTCGTGGTGTCAGCCATACCTTATGACTTCTTCGGTTGCTCGTTGCGGAGTTGCGACATCCGCGTCTCAACGCGGGCGATGTCACGGCGCAGTTGACGCAGACGCGCCGGCTTCTCCAGCTGGGCGCTCGCCTGCTGCAGACGCAAGTTGAACATTTCCTGACGCAACTCCCGGCCCTTGGCCGCGAGTTCGGTCAGCGTGGTGTCTTTTAGCTCCGTAAATTTCATGACAATTCAGCGTTACGAGTGCTTGTGCCGCGCGACAAATTTCGTCGAGATCGGCAGCTTGGTCGCCGCGAGACGCATGGCTTCGCGCGCAATCGGCTCCGGCACACCGTCCACCTCGAACAGGATGTTCGCGGGACGCACAACCGCCACCCATGATTCGACCGGGCCCTTGCCCGTTCCCATGCGAACCTCAAGCGGCTTCTTCGTGAAAGACTTCTGCGGAAACACACGGATCCACATCTTGCCGTGGCGCTTCATGTGACGCGCAATGGCCACGCGGCAAGCTTCGAGCTGCTTCGTGTCCAACCAAGCGCGCTCCAGCGCCATCAAACCGTATTCACCAAACGCCACGGTGTTGCCACTATTGGCCAGCCCTGTGCGGCTGCCGCGGTGCATTTTGCGATACTTAACTCTCTCGGGCATCAACGCCATAACTCAAATCTCCAATTAAGCGGTCACCGCTTCACTCTTCGGCGCCTCAGCCTTCACCGGCTTCCGGTCACCCTTACAAATCCAGCACTTCACACCCAGCTTGCCGTAAATGGTTTTCGCCTCGGCAAACCCGTAATCAATTTCAGCGCGTAGCGTGTGAAGTGGAACGCGACCCCAGTGATACATCTCGACGCGGGCAATTTCTGCACCACCCAAGCGGCCACCACAACGAATCTTAATGCCCTGCGCACCCAAATCACGAGCCATGGTGAGCGCCTTCTTCATGGCGCGACGATGCGAAACTCGGCGTTCGAGCTGCAACGCGATGTTCTCCGCGACCAACTGGGCTTCCAAGTCGGGGCTCTTGACCTCGACGATGTCCACGTAAATCTCCTTGCTGGTCATCTTGCTCAACTCTTCCTTGAGCTTGTCGATCTCCGCCCCCTTCCGACCAATGACCACGCCCGGACGGGCAGTCATGATGGTCACGCGGCAGCGGCTTGCGGCACGTTCGATAAGAATGCGCGGCACGGCAGCGCCATCGAGCTTCTTCTTCAGGAAGGTGCGGATGCGGTTGTCTTCGACGACCAGCGCCGCGAAATCCTTCTTGTTGGCATACCACTTGGAACGCCAGTCCTTGGTGACGGCAACGCGAAGGCCGATTGGATTAGTCTTTTGACCCATACGTTTTACTCGTCTGAAAGCACAATCTTTACGTGGCAATGACGCTTGAGAATCGGACCAGCGGAACCGCGGGCCTTAGGCTGAAAGCGCTTGAAAGTTTGAGCGTTGCCCGCCACTGCGAGCTTCACGTTCAACGCCTCGGGCTTGAGGCTGTTGTTGTTTTCGGCATTGGCAATGGCGCTCTTGAGCGTCTTGGCAACAACCGCGGCACGCTTGCCGGGCATGAATGCGAGAACCGCCGACGCCTTGAGCGCGGGCATGCCCTGAATCTGCCGCACCACTTCGCGCATCTTCTGCGCGCTGGTGTTGATATTCTTGGTGATGGCCTGAACTTCCATGACTACTTCGCCTCCGCCTTGGCTGTGTGAGCGCCGTGCTTCTTGAACGTGCGGGTCAGCGAGAATTCGCCGAGCCGGTGGCCCACCATGTTTTCCGTGACGAACACGGGATTGAAAACCTTGCCGTTATGCACGGTGAACGTGAGCCCCACGAATTCAGGGGTGATCATCGAGCGGCGCGACCACGTCTTGATCGGCGTCTTGGAATTTGTCGCCTTCGCCTTGACGATCTTCTCCATCAGATGACCGTCCACAAAGGGACCTTTTTTAATCGAGCGACCCATAGGTTACTTGAGCTTCATCGGCCGGCCGTCACGACGGACCAAAATGAACCGATTGGAAATTTTCTTTTTGAGACGAGTGCGATAGCCCTTGGCGTATTTACCCCACGGCGAAACGAGCTGCTGCCAGCCACCACCGCCCTTGGACTTACCCTGACCACCACCGTTTGGATGGTCAACCGGGTTGCGCGCAACACCACGCGTAATGCCACGATATCCGAGATGCCGCGTGCGACCCGCCTTGCCCAACACAACATTTTCGTGAGTCGTATTACCAACCTGGCCAATCGTCGCGTAGCAATCCTCATGGAAGCGGCGAATCTCACCCGAAGGCAAACGAATCGTCGCATAGCCAGCATCGCGCGACATCAAAGTCGCCGCGCCACCTGCGGAACGAACCACTTGAGCACCCTTGCCGGGGACCAGCTCAAGATTGTGAATGGAAATACCAACCGGAATCGACTTCAGCGGAAGTGAGTTTCCAACTTCGGGAGCCGCCGCCGGACCGCTCACCACTTTCTGACCAACCGCAATGCCAACCGGCGCCAGCATGTAAGCCTTTTCGCCGTCCTTGTATTCAAGCAGAGCCAAACGTGCAGAACGTGTCGGATCGTATTCGATGGCAGAAACGGTAGCTTCAACGCCATGCTTCTTACGCATGAAGTCCACGAGGCGAATCTTCTGCTTGTGCCCGCCACCAATACCGCGGGCGGTCACGCGGCCATACGAGTTGCGTCCGCCCGTTTTCTTGCGGATCACAACGAGGCTCTTCTCAGGCGTCGTCTTAGTAATATCGCTGAAGTCCGCGATAGTCTTGTATCGCAGAGACGGCGTCAGCGGTCTAAAAGTTTTAACTGGCATAAGTCGTCAACAAAACCCAAACGTCAGCTTGGAGTCGCGGAGCCATCATTCCTGGGCCGGTGAGGCCAATCAGTTATCGGTTCCGAGTATGCTGTCCGTTCACCGTGAGGCGAATCGGAGCGCAGACAATATCAATCGTGATTTTCTTAGCAAGAGGTTTTTAAATAATTTTTAGCATGCATGTGACCGCATGAAGTTCCGACAAAGTCATATCTCATTGATTTGCACCGCGCGCGGGCTTGGGCATATTGGCCGACATGAAATATCGCCGCTTTGGCCGGACTGAACTTACGATGCCCGTATTGACCTGCGGCGGCATGCGCTACCAATTCAAATGGCAGGACGTTGCGCCCGGCGAAATCCCCGCTGACAACCAGGCGAACCTTGAGGCCACCATCGAGCGAGCGCTCGAACTCGGCGTCAACCACATCGAAACCGCGCGCGGCTATGGTTCATCCGAGATGCAACTCGGACGCATCCTGCCGCGGCTGCCGCGAGAGAAGCTGATCATCCAAACAAAGGTGGCGCCGCATGAAAACGCCCAGAACTTCTACGATACGTTCAACAAGTCGATGGACTATCTGAAGCTGGACCACGTGGACTTGCTTTCGCTTCACGGAATCAACCTGCGCGAACACCTCGACTGGTCCGTGCGCAAAGGCGGCTGCCTCGAGATGGCTCGCAAGATCCAACGCGAAGGCCGGGCGCGCTTCATCGGATTCTCCACCCACGCGACGACGGACATCATCTTAGATGCCGTTAACACCGGTGAATTCGACTATGTGAACCTGCACTGGTATTTCGTCAACGACCTGAACTGGCCAGCAGTGGTCGCCGCGCGAAAGCAGGACATGGGTGTATTCATCATCAGCCCCAACGACAAGGGTGGGAAACTTTATGATGCCCCGCCACAGCTGCGGGAATTATGCGCCCCAATTTCACCGATGCATTTCAACGACCTCTACTGTCTGGCGCGGCCGGAGGTTCACACGCTCAGCATCGGCGCCGCGCGGCCGTCTGATTTCGATGAACATATCAAGGCATTGAAGGACTATGATCGCGCTGCCGAAGTCATTGCGCCCATCGAAGCAAAGCTGCGCGCCACGATGAATTCGGTGCTGGGCGAGGACTGGTGTGCGCGCTGGTTCGAGGGCATCCCAAATTTTGAAACGGTGCCCGGTCAAATCAACATCATGGAGATTCTTCGGCTCTACACATACGCAAAGCCGCTCGGCATCAAATCGTGGGCGCAAATGCGTTACAACCTGCTAGGCCAGGCGGAGCATTGGTTTCCCGGCGAAAACGCAGCAAAGGTTGCAGAAGCAGATTTGACCACCTGCCTGCGGGCGAGCCCCTTTGCAACCCGCATTCCTGCCATCCTTAAAGAGGCGCACGAAGCGTATTATCTCGCCCCCGTAAAACGACTCAGCCAGAGCTGATGCTCTGGCTGAGGGCGGGCTGGATTTAAAACCAGTTATTTCTTGGGAGCCGGTTTATCTTTGTCAGATGATGTCTTATCTTTTTCCTGCTCCTTGGTCACTTCCGGCGGCGCGCTAGAATTCAACTGATCCAGCACGCTTTGCGTAATATCATTCTCACCCGTGCTGAAGAGCACGACCGGTGTGTTGTTGACCGTCTCGCCAGCCACATCAAGAACAAGTGAATAGCTTCCTGAACGGGCAATGGCCGTCACGACCTTGCGAATCTCCCCAAGGATGTTGTCGCGCACCCGGCGGCGCTGATCAGCAATGCGCGTCTGAGCTTGGTTCTGGTATTTCTTGATGGTCTCGTCCTGATCACGCAAGGAAGCCAGTTTCTTCTCCGCCTCGGACTTCTTCTTTTCGCGCTCAGCATCGGACATCGCACTGTCGGTAGCCGCAGCTTGGATGGACTTGTATTCCTCCTCATCTTTTTTGAACTGGTCCACCATGCCTTTGATTTCTTTTTCGTATTGGGCGCCTTGTTCGTTGAGGGCGGTGCGGGCCTGCTTGGTCTTCCAATATTCTTCGAATAAACGATTGAGATCGACCGTGCCAATCTTTGACTGCGCGAGGACTGGAGTGGCTCCAATCAACAGCATCGCAAAGCAAGTGGAAACAATGAGTTTGTTGATAAGTTTCATATGAATAAAAATGGGTAAATTTTGCCAGCACCGCAACCAGATCAGAAGTCACGAGTGTAACCAACACCGAACTGGAACCGGCCGCTGGTGCTCAAACCGGGCTGGGCATTAATCGGTATGGCGTAATCCAGCCGCAACGGACCAATCGGCAGATTCAACCGCAGACCAACGCCCCAGTTGTCAGAGAATTTGCCCGTATCTTTTCCAGGCACAGAGGACGGCCCCGGCGTCAGGCTGAACGCGCCGGGATAGACCATGCCGATG
>JBEGQI010000249.1:0-8391 GCA_041181065.1 Verrucomicrobiota bacterium
TGGACTCGTTGGCTGGTGGCGCGCAGAAGCAAACGCGAATGACAACTTCGCCACCAACCACGGCACGCTGCTCAACAACGTCACCTACGCCGCCGGCGAAGTCGGTCAGGCGTTCTCCTTCAACGAAACCAACTCCGCCGTCGTCATCCCGGCGAACCCGCTGCTGGACGTCGGCAACGGCCCCGGCTTCACCGTCGAAGCTTGGATCAATCCGTCCAACGTGACGAATGCGCTGCCGCTCTTCGAGTGGAACGACGGCAATTACTGGGGCGTGCACTTCTATATCGCGCCCGGCCAACCCACCGCAGGTTCCCCCGGCCCGGCCGGCCCCGGCCAACTCTACGCCAACGTCGTGGACGTTTGGGGCGGCTGGCATCAACTCGGTTCCCCCGCCGGCGCGGTCGCTGCGGGCGTGTTCCAACACATCGCCCTCACCTACGACCAGGGTAGCGGCGTGGCCACGATCTATCGCAACGGTCAGATTGTTAGCCAACTGGGCATCGGCAGTTTCCCGCTGCGCACCGGTTACGACCTGTATCTTGGCCGACGCCAAGCACCTGCGGGCGAGGCCTGCAGCTTTGCCGGCTTGATGGATGAGCCCTCGATTTACAATCGAGCGCTCACCCAAACAGAAATTCGCTCCATCGTGAACGCTCGCTCCTTGGGCAAATGTAATTTGCCGCCGAATCATCCGCCCGTTGCCAACGCCAGCGCCACGGAGACTTTCCTCATCTCGCTCAACGCCACCGACGCCACCGCCGTGCTCGACGGCTCGCAATCCTCCGATGCGGACAATGACCCGCTTCAATACCAATGGTCCGCCGGCAACACGCCACTTGCGTCTGGTGTTGTCGCCGTGGTGACACTGCCGGTCGGCACCAATGCGATCACGCTGTCGGTCAGCGACGGTCGCGCGTCGAGCAATCAGAACATCGCCATCGAAGTCGCCACCACCGCGCAAGCCGTGCAACGTCTGGCGGATCTCGTGAACGAGGACGTCGCCAAAGCCAAGGCGCTCACCGCCACGCTTTCAGCCGCGATCAAATCCATCGACCGCAGCAAGCCCGACACCGCGATCAACCAACTCCAGGCGTTCCAAAATCAAGTGAACGCGCAGGTCGCGCCGCTCGACCCGGCGCTGGCCGCAAAGCTTATTGCTGACGCACAGGACATCATCGACGCCCTCAGCAACCCAGGTGCGACCTCGGGCGCGAAGGTGGCCACTTCGCTTTCGCATGCGAACGGGAAATTGCACGTGAAGTTCAACACGAACCGCCGCGCGACCTACATCATTGAGACGTCCACCGATTTGAAGAACTGGGTGAAGATCGGCGTGGCCAAAGACCTCGGCAACGGCTCGTTCGACTTGGAGGATGCGCCCGGCACCGGCAACGCACCGCGCTTCTATCGCGTCGTGACTCCGTAATCCGATCCCGTCAGCGCAACTCTATCTCAGGCAACTCACACCTTGAGAGTCACGGAGTCGTCCGTCTCGAAAGCGGGACTTGAACTCCCGCGCGCCCCGCGCACACTAACGGCACAATGGCCTCGTCACCTGCCACTCGTCATTCACCGCTGTTGAAAGTCGCTGTGCTCGGCACTGGCTCGCTCGGCAAGAATCACGCGCGCCTTTACGCCCAGCTCGCTGCGGATGGATTGGTTGAATTCGCCGGCGTCTTCGATGTCTCCGCCGACACCGCCCGCAAGATCGCCGCCGAACACAAAACACGCGCCTTCGCCTCCATCGCCGAAGCCGCCGCTGCCAGCCACGCGCTGAACATCGTCACGCCGACCACCACGCATCACTCGATTGCCAAGGAACTCCTCGCCGCCGGCAAACACGTCCTCGTCGAAAAGCCGATGACCGAGAAGACCGAGCAAGCCGCCGAGCTGGTCCAGCTCGCGCAGGCGAAGAACCTCGTGCTGCAAGTCGGCCACGTGGAGCGGTTCAATCCGGTGTTCAACTACCTGCAAACTGCCGCGCCGCAGCCGAAGTTTATCGAGTGTCACCGACTCTCCCCCTATCCCGCGCGCTCCACCGACATCGGCGTCGTGCTCGACCTGATGATCCACGACCTCGACGTCGTGCTCGCGTTCGTGAATTCGCCGGTCACCAGCGTGGACGCCGTGGGCATTCCCGTGCTGAGCAAATCCGAGGACATCGCGAATGTCCGCCTGCGCTTCGCCAACGGTTGCGTCGCAAATCTCACGGCGAGCCGCATCAGCCCCGAGCGCATGCGCAAGATCCGTGTCTTCAGCGGCGGCGCGGCGCCCTGCTACATCTCGCTCGATTACCGCGTGCAGGAAGGCTTCATCTATCGTCTCGCGGGCGCCGGTGAAAAAGAAAGTTCTGCCATTGCCAAACTTCTTGCGCTCGCGGGCAGCAACGCCACCGTAGTCAGCGAATTCGCCGGGAAGAAAATTGTCCGCGAAGCCGTTCCGATCGCAAAAGACGAGCCGCTCAAACTCGAACTCCAGCATTTCGTCGAGTGCGTCAAGGCGCGCACAACGCCCAAGGTCAGCGGCGAATCCGCGAAGCTCGCGCTGGATCTGGCGTTTGAGATCACACGGCAGATTCAAGACATCAAAGCGTGAAGTCACCTTCCATCATGCTAATCGCCGGTGAAGCGAGCGGCGACACGCTCGCCGCCGAACTCGTGGCGGCGTTGCGCACCGAGTTGCTGGCGAGGCAGCAAGGCGATTCACCGGATGTCCAGCCACTGCGCACGGCTCTCGGACCGCGCTTCTTCGGTGCGGGGGGATCACGCATGGCCGAAGCGGGCGTCGAGCTCGCGTTCGACATGACCAAGCATTCGGTCATCGGCATCAGCGAGGCGCTCAAGAAGTTCTTCGAGTTCCGCAGCATGTTGCAGCAACTCGTGAAGCTCGCGCTCAAGCGTCAGCCCGACGTGATCGTGTGCGTGGACTTCCATGGTTTCAACGGCCGCTTCGCCGCCGCTGTGCGCAAAGCCGTGCGTGCGCAACGCGGCACGTTCAACAACTGGCGCCCCAAGATTGTGCAATTCGTCTCGCCACAAGTCTGGGCCTCCCGCCCCGGTCGCGCCGACGCGATGGCAGAGAACCTCGATCTGCTGCTGAGCATCTTCCCCTTCGAGAAAGATTGGTATGCGCAACGCGCGCCCAAGCTGCGCGTGGAGTTCGTCGGCCATCCGATGATCGGACGGTTTGCAAACGCGGAACGAGGAACGCGCAGCGCGGAACAAGGCACAACGCCGCGCGTCTTGCTGTTACCCGGAAGCCGCCGGGACGAAGTGCGCCGCCATCTGCAGCTCATCGCGGAAACAGCCCAGCGCATTCAGCAAGCAAAGCCCGTTGAGTTCATCGCCATCGCCCCGAACGAGAACATGGCGGCGGATGTGCGTGCGGCATTGAGCAGCTTGGGCGCATCCTGCCGCGTGCAGGTCGGCGGCATCGCCGACGCCCTACGCACCGCCGATCTTGCCATCTCGAAGACCGGCACGGTGCTGATGGAATGCGCGCTGTTCGGCGTGCCCGCCGTGGCGTTCTACAAAACCTCATGGCCGACTTACGTCATCGGCAAACAGGTCGTGAAGGTGAAATGGCTCTCGATGCCGAACATCCTGGCCGACGAAGCGCTCTTCCCCGAGTTCGTGCAGGACGCAGCGACGCCGGAAAATCTTTCCGCAGCCGCCCTAATCTTGCTGAACGACACCGCCCGACGCGCCGCAGTGCGTGCACGTTTGCAGAAAATCGTCGCCAGCCTCGGCGAACCCGGCGCGGCACGAAGAGCAGCGAGGCTTGTCTCACAGTTGGTTTAATGCGTTACCAACGATGAAAGACCTTTCAAATCCGTTCTGGATCAAGCTGAAGGGCGCGCTGTTTCTGCTACTCGGTCTCGCCGCCGCTGTCTTGCTTTGGCTGGAGCACCCAACATTGAAGGTCGCCCTGTTGCTGCTGCTCACGATCTGGTGCTTCTGCCGCGCCTACTATTTCGCCTTCTACGTCATCGAACATTACGTCGACCCGAACTTCAAATTCAGCGGTCTTGGAGCATTCGTCGCTTACCTCGTCCGCCGCCAGAAGCAAAAACCATGAGGAAAAAACTTCTGCTCGCCGCCGCCATCCTGGTTCTCACCTTGCTGGGGCTGCTGATCATCGCGACGCCCAGAGGGGAATCAGAATCGCCTCTACCGAACCCGAACGGCTACGACGACTTTCTCAAGGCAGCCGCGCTCCTTAATGCGAATCCGCCTGATTGGCAAGGCCTGAAGGATCAAGAACAACACGAAGCTTTGCTCCGCCTCGTCGCGACCAACCGCGCCGCCCTCGATACGTTGCGGGCGGGCCTGACCAAGCAGTGCCGCGTGCCAGCATGGGTTGTGAACGGAACCAATTTCCCGCACATCAACGACCTCGCACGACTCAAGGCACTTGCCCAGTCGCTGGCCGCTGCAAGCAAGCTGTCACTGATCGAGGGACGCACCAACGAAGCGGCGGCGTTCGCCGTCGACTGCATTCGTTTCGGCAACGAATCCTATCGCGGCGGCGTGCTGATCGACGGACTGGTGGGCATCGCGATCAAAAGCATCGGCCTCAGCTCCTTGAACTCCGCCGCTGATGGCATGGATCTGGAGAGCACGCGGAAAGCCTTGTCTGCCTTGGAAGAGGTCGCCAGCCGGAGCGAATCCAGCGACGAAATCGCAAAGCGGGAACGGCATTGGGCGCATCGTGGCAGGTTCGGCCCGGCTGGGTTCCTGACTGGGCTTCTTCAACCGTTCATCAATCGAGCCGCCCTGCAAAAGGGCCGGCAGAAGTTCGCCAAGATTGAAACCGACCTCGCGCGCATGAGACTCCGTCTTGCCGGGCGAGCCTTTGAGTTGGAGAACGGCAAACCACCGGTCTCTTCGAAGGACTTGGTGCCGCAATACCTGAAGTCAGTTCCGCTAGATCCGGAGACCGGCAAGGAACTCCCGCTGGACTGAACTAGCCGTGCTTGTGAAGAGCCCGCTTGGCTTCAAGAATTTCCTTCGCCCGCGTCAGCGCGTTGTCCATGTCGCCACAGACGTTCTCCAAGCCGATCTTGTCGATGAGCCCGGCACGGGTGAGGGCGAACATCGGTTGCGAATGTGGCCCGCACAGAATGAGATCTTTCTTGTGATGGCGTAGCTTCTCCAGCAGGTCCTCAAGCGACTCGAGACCAGTTGCGTCGAGCGCCAGCACGTCGCGCATCCGCAAAATAAGCACCTCTGGCAAACCGCCCGCGCGCTCCAGTGACGTTTCCAGTTTGTCCGCCGCGCCGAAGAAGAAGGCGCCAAACACGCGGAACACCATCACTCCCTTGGGAATGACTTTGCCTTCGGTAGTCTGACCGGGCGCGTTAGCTTGCGTGACACTCTCGTCTGGCGTGACGTGCGTCGTATCCGACAGCCGCTTCACAAGCATTGCAGAAGCAAGAATGAGCGACGCGCCCACCGCCACCGGCAAATCTACAGTTACCGTCAACGCAAAGGCGCAAAGAAAAACTGCCACGTCGCTCTTCGGCCAGCGACCGAGCCGGACGAATTGATGCCACTCGCCCATGCGCAGCGCCACCACGACCAGCACTGCACTCAGCGCCGCCAGCGGGATGTGCTTCGTCAGCGGGGCGGCGAGCAGCAGGATGAGCAACAGCCCCACCGCGTGAACAATACCTGCGACGGGCGAACGTCCGCCGTTGCGAACATTGGTCGCCGTGCGCGCGATCACGCCCGTCACCGGCATGCCGCCGAAGATTCCCGCCGCGACATTCGCGATGCCCTGCCCCATCAACTCCTGATTTGAGTCGTGCCGGTCATCGATCATACCGTCAGCGACCACAGCACAGAGCAGCGATTCAATCGCGCCCAGCACCGCCACGGTCATCGCCGACGGCACCAGCGCGCGCCAGTCGTCGAACGACAACGACGGCCAGCTCGGCATCGGCAAGCTGCGCGGCATCTCGCCGAACTTGTGCCCGAGCGTTTCGATACCGAATTGCGTTTGCAGGTTGAACAGTTGCGTTGCTGCCGCGGCGAACACGATCACGACGATGGAGCCGGGCAACTTGCGGCCGAGATTTTTCGGCCAGAACCAGATGACGACGGTGGAAACGACTGCCAGCAGCGTGGCGGCCCAGTTCGGATGGAAGTCGTGAAACAGCTCGCCCAATTTGCCGGTGAAGTCGGACGGCAGTTTGTTGTGCAGCCCGAAGAAGTCGCCGAGCTGCGTGCTGAGGATGATGATGGCAATGCCGCTGGTGAAGCCCGTGACGACCGGGAACGGAATGTATTTGATCATCACACCCAGCTTCGCAGCTCCGAGGACGAACAAGATGAGGCCCGCCATGAGCGCGCACACGACGAGCGCCTGTGGTCCATGTGCGGCGACAATGGGCGCGAGCAGCGGGACGAATGCACCCGCCGGTCCGCCGATCTGCACGCGCGAACCGCCGAAGAGCGAGATGAGCAATCCGCCGATGATGGCGGTTAAGATGCCGATCTCCGGTTTGAGTCCGGAAGCGATGGCGAGCGCCATGGCCAGCGGGAGCGCGACAATCCCGACGGTCAAACCAGCCACCGAATCGGCGACGAAGTTTTGCCGGGTGTAGCCGCGGAGTGCGTCCAGCAGCTTGGGCCGAAACGAAAATGCGATGTTCATGAACGTCGCATCAAAGGCAATGCCCGGCGATGTCATTCATCTCGGGGACGGTTTTCCCGGATCGGCCGAACGGCCTTTGAAGCACTGGCTATCTAACAAACCAAGCGCGATTCACCAGCGAAATCTCGCCCCGGATAATGCAGCAGATTAGGGCGGGAAACCGATGGCCAGCTTCACGGCGGAATATTCCGGGTGAATTTTTCCGTCACGCGTGCGGATGATGAGCTCCGGTTCCACCCACGTTTGACCGCGGAACCACTCGGGCAGATCCGTCGCGCGCACCATGCCGAACAACGCCACCAACGGCGGCTCGCCTTCGCGAAACACCACGGGGCGACGCCGCACGATCACCAAACCCGCTTCGCGCGCGCCCTGCTCGACGCGCGCGAGTTGCGCAAGCTCGGTCGGGAAGACACACGCGAAGAATCCGCCGAGTGCGAGGTGTTTCGCCGCCGTGGCGCAATAGTCCGCCACCGTGCCGCGCATTTCGAAGCGACACGCGAGCTTCTGCGGATGCTCGCTCTCGACGCCCGTGCCCGGCGGAAAATACGGCGGGCTCCCGGTGATGAGATCAAACTTCTCGTCCGGCTTGAGGCTGCCCGCGTCCCGAAAATCGCCGTGGCGGATTTCATAGCGGTCAGTGAGTCCGTTGAACTGCGCCGACTTCCTCGCCAACGCCACACTTTCCGCCTGTGCCTCCACAGTGACGAACCGCGCTCCCGCCAAACGCCACGCGCAAATCATCCCCACTGTTCCGATGCCGCTACCGAGGTCTAGCGCCGTGCGCGCCGTCGGACACCAACTCGTGCCATACCACGCCGTGAGAATGTCGTCGGTGGAAAAGCGGTGCCCGTCACGGAGTTGAAACAGGCGGAAGTGACCGCTGATGGCGTCCAGAGTTTCATTCGATTCGACCGCAACGCCGGCGGCGAGGCCCAGAGGGATCGGGCCCGGCTTGGCCCAGCCTTTGAAATGGGTTTCGTTCATGGGACGAATCCGCAGGAGTTGGAACCGTTAGCTGGAAGTGCCGGTAAACGTGTCGGGGCTGCGCGGTTCGAGCCCGGAGTTCCACTCTAATTGCACGCCGCTCGGCTTCGGCGGTTCGCGGCGCGGTGAGGCGAGATTCACTTTTTCCCCGCGCTCATCCAACACGTCCGCCCAGACCTGGAATTTCGTCAGCCGCGCCGCGCCGTAGATCGTGGCGAACGCAGCGTCCGCAGCGTCGAGACCGCTGGCGATGAAGATGCGGCCTTTGCGCGGGATGTTGTCGTGGGGATCGAACACCTGCCAGCCGCCGTCGAGCCACACTTCAGCGTAGGCGTGAAAATCCATCGGCAAACCGTCCTCCGGCACTTCGATGTCCGGCAGATACGCGACTGAGTAACGCGCCGGCATGTTGAACGCGCGGCACAGCGCCACTACCACGTGCGCCATGTCGCGGCAAACACCCTGCCGCCGCAAGATCGTGTCCGCCGCCGAACTGTCTGGAAAGCTGGAGCCGAGCTTGTATTCCACGTTCTTGTGGACCCAATCGCAGATGGCCTTGGCGCGGTCCCAGCCGGCGGGAATCTTGCCGAAATTTTCCCACGCAAAGTTCAACAACTCGTCCGTCTCGGCATAACGACTCGGCAACGTGTAGCGCAGCAGATTCGGCGGCAATTCCTGCGGCGGAATCATCCGCGCGTTCGGACGCACGACATCAAGTTCCGGCGACACCGTGATGATTGCGTCGTA
>JBEGQI010000250.1:0-3891 GCA_041181065.1 Verrucomicrobiota bacterium
TGAAGTCTTTAAGCGCGACGACTTTACTTGTAAATACTGCGGCCGTAAATCGCCCGAGGTTGTCCTTGAGTGCGATCACATCGTGCCGCTCTGTGAGGGCGGATCGAGTGATCCGATCAACCTCACCACCGCCTGCTGGGACTGTAATCGCGGCAAGGGCGGCGTGCCTCTCGCGGACGTGATAACCGGCGAAGACCCGCATGACCGCGCCGTGATGTTGCTGGAGCGTGAGCGCCAACTCCGCGAATACAACCAGGTCTTGGCTGAGTCCAGAGAGCGACGTGAGCACGAAGCCGATCAACTCATTCGGTTCTGGTGTGCAGCTACTGGCTACGGTGGCGTCTACCCGAGTGAGCGTCACTGGCTGATCTATGAGCTTGACCGAGTGCCGGCAGAAACGATCCGCAAGGCGATGGAAGTGGCCATGGCGCGTCGTAAGACCGAGGACTTCCGCTACACGTCTGCGGTGTTGGGGAACTGGAAGAACGAGGGGAAGCTCTAATGGCCCCGGAAAAGTCCCCCGCCTTCCAGTTCTACCCAAAAGACTACCTGTCCGATCCTCGCGTTCGGGCGATGACGTTCGAGCAGCGCGGCCTGTACTGGGAGGCTATTTGCCTGTGCTGGATGGAGGGCACACTCCCAGCCGACCTGGACGAACTGGCCGCGATCCTTGGTTGCCCGAAGAAAAAACTTTTCAAAATTTGGCCGATGATCTCTCGCTGCTTTGATCAACATGGGGATCGGCTGACGCACAAGAGACTCGACAAGGAACGCTCGGCGCAAGCCGACAGCCGCGAACGCCGAGCGGAGGCCGCGAAGAAACGTTGGGAAAAAGAGCAAAAGGTGGATGCAATGCATATGCAAAGCATTACTAGCGAACCGTTGCCTGTAGATGCAAAGCAATGCTCTTCATCTTCATCTCCATCTTCTACTTCATCTCCATCTTCAACTGCGGTTAACAACGTACCGCCGCCCCGTCCGCTCGTCTCGGGTGAATCGAACCCACGGACGTGGGGAAAAATTCACGGCGATCACGTTCCTGGTTTCTGTGATTGGGTCTGCCTGCCTGATTTCATCTTCGGAGAGTTTTCCCGCAAGTCGGCCGGCCCGGATTACGTGCGTAGTTGGGCGTTGATGGTTCGCGGCAAGTTTCAGGGTCAGACCGTGGGCGACAACCTGAAGTTCTGGCGCGACCGATGGTCGGAATCGCACGTCACGAAACCGGAGCCGGTGAAGCCTCGCGGTGTGGCGGAAATTCTCGCCGAGCAGGCCGCGAAGGGGCGGGCGTCATGAACGCGGCTGACTTCGACGCGCAATTTGATCGCCTGACGGGCCACTTCCATCTGCCCGCCGAATCGAAGCGCGAAACGGTGGCGCTCGACTGGTTCAAGGCCGTTGAGCACTACGAGATTGCGGCCCTGGATCGTGCCGTGACCGAACTGATCCGCGCATCACAGGATCGTTTCTGGCCCGCGCTCGGCAAGGTGTTGGGCCTCCTGCAATCGAAAGTCGATCGCTACGACCGCGGCGGGAAGTGCGCGACGTGCCACGGCTCAAGCTGGATTGAGTCGGCGCCATTCAAGTCGAACGGGATGATCTACGAGGGCGTCTGTCTGCGCTGCCCTGATTGCGGTGTGCCGCCGCCCGCCTACAACACGCCAAACAATCGCAGCAGCTTGACCGCGGCGGAATACCGCGAGTGGTCGCAGCGCGAGCAGCAACCGAATTACATGCCCGATGGACTGCAAGCCAAACCCACGCGAGAGGGGGAAGTCTCCGAGATGAAGGCCGCGATGGATCGGCTTCGGATCAAGTTATTCGGGCGCGACCACGCAAAAGGGGACGCGGCATGAGCGACTACACCGTGATTTTCGACGGCACCGCCAATCGACCAATGGGTAAAACCCTCTTCGCCCCGGACTCAGCCTGTCGTGTAGCCCCTGAGCTTCCTCCCCAGCGGCACCAGGGCGCATACACGCAGGCCGTCCGGCGGCTAAAGGGTGATCCACGGTTTCAGGACTGGTTCACGCCGGCGCAAGTGTTGGCGGCGACGCGGATCAAGAACGTGCATTCGGCGCTGACGAATTTGCAGCGGACGGGGGAGTTAGAGCGCGAGCGGAAGGCGTTACTTCGGGCGCGTGGGGTGCAGCGGTATCGGTGGGTGCGCTAATGCAGCAAATGAATCTTCTCGCCGCGAAAGTCGATCAGGATGCCGCCACCAGGCTCACGGGAGCCTTTCTGGCGCAATTGGAGGATGGCGGCTGGCACAAGGGCCGGGAGCTGGCCGCACGCCTCAGAACGAACGAGCGCGTGTTACGGCAGATCGCCAGCGATTCCTCCGGCGCTGTGTTGTCGGGGCAGCGCGGGTATCGGCTCACAAAGTCAGCGACGATCGAAGAGATCGATCACGCCGAACGGTGGTTACTCAGCCAGGCTCGTCACATGACGGATCGGGCGCGGCAGATTCGGATTGCGCGGAATCGCTCAGGAGTGGCGGCGTGAACTGGTTTAAGCGGAACCAAAAGGCTACGGCGACGGCCAAGACGATGAAGGTGGAAGTCTCAATGACGCAGATACCAGCCGTGGAATGCGACACCTGCCATCACATCGTTGGCCGCGGTAGTGCGCAGGAAGTGCCTCACTACTGGAGAGACGGCGAAAAACTGTGGTTCTGTAAAGAGCATCAAGTGCCTGGTTGTGGCGTCGTCTACGGAAGCGATTACGACGGCCGCAACCGTTCGTTTTTCGCTCGATTCGCTATCGATCCTACTACTGGTATTCCGGTGGGATACGCACCGATCAAGGCCAAAAAGCCATGAGCGGCTACCGGAACCGGTCCGACTACATGCAGTGGCTTCAGCGCCTTCGGCTTCCGTTGCCGTCGCTGGCACAGCACCGCGCTTGTATTTTCCTTGAGCGCCACGGATTTCGGTTTCTTGTGGACTTCGGCACGGAGAACGCCGTCGCCAAGGCCCGCGAGTTTCGGTGCATGCGATGAGACGCGCCTTCGCCAACCGCGTGGATAACACCGCCAAGACGCTGATCGCGCACGCCAAGTCTCTCGGCGCTGACTATCTAACGCTGAATGGCGATCTCGATGGCGTCTTGAAGGTCGGCCCGATTCAGTGGCTTGTGGACTGGAAAACGCCCGGAGCGAGTCTCACGCCGAAACAGGCACGGCTAGTCGCTGCTGGATGGCGGATTCACTTCATCTCGACGCCCGAGCAGTTGGAAGAAGTGGTTAAGACCATGCGGAGGATGGCGGCATGAGGTTCGGGACCGGCAACCAATTCCTCTCAGCGGAGCGAGCGGTAGAACTCGGAGCGAAGCGTACAAAAGGAAAGCCGCTAATTCGCGGTGACGCCCGTACCCAGGCCATCAGTCGATTAGGCGCGGAAGCTACGAAACGAACCTTTCAGCGTCGGATGAGGAAGGCGAGCTAGATGATGAAGCTCTTAATCTTCGCCACCATCCTGGCCGTGATCGCGCTCTGGCTGCGCTTCCTTCGGTATTGGGCGGATCAAGAAACAAAGGCCCAAGCGGAACGACGAGAAGAACTTCATCGGGCGTTAGCGTTGACGCATGACCTGAGTAAGCGTGGGGCGAAAGGATGGCAACGATGAGGAACGAAAAGCCTTTGGGTGGGCACGTGCCCCACTGCGGTCGTCACGACCTTGCATCTTCGCCGCTGATTCAGCTATCGCACGACGGAGAGCGCGAGTGAAACCGTATTACGAGCAGGACGGGATCACGATCTATCACGGGGATTGCCGCGACGTGCTGTTTTCGATCGGCCGATTTGATTCTGTCATCACCGATCCAGTGTGGCCAAACAACTCCATTCAGGAATTCCGCGATGTCGATCCGTTGAACGTGTTGACCAGTGCGCTG
>JBEGQI010000251.1:0-5638 GCA_041181065.1 Verrucomicrobiota bacterium
TTCGATCCAACGGCGCGCGGCGAGGTCGGTGAAGGCGTGTTCAACGGACTCTTCGACCATCTTTGTGACGGCTTCATCATCGACATTCACGGCGGACTTCATCTCCACGGTCTTTTCGCGACCGGTCTTGGTGTCGCGGGCGAGCACGTGCAGGATGCCGTTCGCATCGATCTCAAACTGCACGCCAACACGGGGAACGCCACGGGACGCGGGTTCGAATTCAAGCGTGAACTTGCCCAGGCTCCAGTTGTCTTTGGCGCGTTCGCGTTCGCCCTGTAACACATGGATGAGCATGTCACGCTGGTTGTCCACGGCGGTCGTGAACATTTCGCCCGCCTTGAGGGGAATGGTCGAGTTGCGCGGGATGATGACGTTCATCAAGCCGCCAAAAGTTTCAAGCCCCAGCGAAAGCGGTGTGACATCAAGCAGCAGGACGTTTTGGAATTCACCCGAGAGAATCGCGGCTTGGATCGCTGCGCCCAAGGCAACCGCCTCATCCGGGTTTTGCGAGGTGTTGAGTTGCGGTCCGCCGGGCCGGTGATAGCTCGTGCCGAGGCGAAGGTCGCCGCGAGTTTCTTCGAATTCTGCGCAATCAAACCATTCGGCCACCAACTGGCGCACGAGCGGCATACGGGTTTGACCACCGACCAGGATGACTTGGTCCAGCGCTTGCGCTTCGAGCTTGGCGTCAGCGAGAGAGCGGAGGCAATGGGCGCGCGTGCGTTCGATGATCGGGTGCGCGATGGCCTCCAATTCCGGGCGTGTGAGCTTGCAGGTGAAACTGAAATCAGCCGTCAAGAAGGGCAGGGTGATGTCCACTTCTGTCTCGGTGGAAAGATTGATCTTGGCGCTTTCGGCCGTTTCGCGGATGCGGGAGAGCAGGGGAAGTTGATCCGCATTGCGCGCTGCATGATCGGCCAAGGCGAGCTTTGGTCCGCCGGCGGCAGCGATCTTCTCCAATAAATATTCCAGCAAGGCGCGGTCGATGTCGTCACCACCGAGGCGGGTGTTGCCGTTGGTGGAAAGCACTTGAAACACGCCGTTGTTGAGTTCGAGAATCGAGAGGTCGAACGTCCCGCCGCCAAGGTCATACACGGCGACCTTCGATTTCTCCTGAAGTTTATCGAGGCCGTAGGCGAGCGCTGCGGCAGTAGGTTCGTTGAGGATGCGCTCGACTGTGAAGCCAGCCAGTTCACCGGCGCGCTTGGTGGCGTTACGTTGGGCATCGTTGAAATAGGCAGGCACGGTGATGACAGCGCGGTTCACCGCTTCGCCCAAGCTGGCTTCGGCATCGCTTTTCAACTTCTTCAAGACTTCGGCAGAAAGTTCCTCCGGCGTCCAAGCGCGGCCATGGAGTTGAATCGTGACCTGACCAGCACCCGCCGCGGCGACGGGATAGGTGACAAGCATCTCATCTGGTGAAACATCTGTGCTGCGCCGACCGATGAATCGTTTGACAGAGTAAATCGTCTCGGCAGGTTTCAAAGCCCGCACCCGGTTCGCAACGTGGCCGACAAGGGGAGCAGCGTTTGCGGCGGGAATGTGAATGACGGACGGGGTCAATCGCTGGCCTTCACCATCGGCCAGCACGAGCGGGATTCCCGTATCGACAATGGCGACGAGGGAGTTGGTGGTGCCGAGATCTATGCCGACAATTTTGTTCATCGTTCAGCGGATGGAGTTCTTTATCATGACGCGCGCGGAATCTGGCTGAAGCGGCGCAGTCTTTCAACCGAAGGATGATCTGCCGATTTGACAAGTGTGCCTAGATGGTGTTCTATCTTCGCAGTTCGAAATGAAAGTAACTGTCCAGATTAACAAGTGCTCCGTGCGCAATCACGGTATGACGTGCTTTACGTCTACGTGGCAGCGCGGGCGCGGGTTTTCTGGCTTCGAGGAAGCAGGTTCTTAAGACGAAGTAACCAAGATTTAACAGAAAACCCGCGATTGAGAAACCAATCGCGGGTTTTTTGTTGGGCGGGCACGAAGAAGTGTCGGCTCAAACATGAAATGGACAACTGAGAAAAATTATGAACAAAAGAAAAGTCACAACAGACTTCGGACCGGAAACCCGGTTCGAGGTGAATCCCCGGCCCGCCGTGCCGTTTCGGGCGGTGCTGGAAGATGAGTTCGAACGGTTGAATGGCCGGTTGCTGCGGGAACGGTTGGCGGACGGGCGGACCGCACGTTTAGGCGGCGAATTGCGGCGGGCGGCGAATGAGGCGGCCGGTCTGGCATGGGCGACGGCGTTTCCGCTGTTGTTCTTCCCGGCGTTGTTCGACGAAAAGGTGCGTCTCGCGCTTAAGCGCGCGGCGCGGCAGGAGGCCATCCGGCTGGAAACTCGGGAGCTCGTCGCCGCATGAAGATCACTGGATACAACCATGCTGCGTCCAGTGCGGCGGGCAGCCGTATCCAACTGCGGGCGATGTCCGCGGTTGCATACGACTGCTCGTTGCGCTGTCGTCGCCAGTGGCCAGGCTCCGTCTGGGTTCACTGGCGCCAGCGGTGACGAGCAATTAGCAATCATCCCCCTCCTTCGCTGAACGAAGGTTTCGTCACGGACAGAGATCCGGTGGACGCACCTGGAGGTGCGAGGGAGGGGAAAGGTTTTCTTGCCGATGGCAGGGCCCGATTGATTTCGGGCCTTTTTTCTTTTCCCTTCGGGCAGTTTTTTCGCAAGATTGCCGAAGGGTTGGCCCATTCCGTGCGAACTTTTTACAACATAGTATTCACCGTCCTTTTTTGGCTCTCTTCGCCGTATTACCTCCTGCGGTTGTTACGGCGCGGCAACTGGCAGACGGGGTTCGCGCAGCGCTTTGGCAAGTTCGACTCCAAACTCAAGCAATCCCTTTCCAATCGACACGTGATTTGGCTGCACGCCGTCAGCGTCGGTGAAGTGAACATCTGCACGCAACTCATCCGCGCGCTCGAACCGCGCCTGCCCAACGTGAAGATGATTGTCTCGACGACGACCACGACAGGCATGGCGCGTTTGCAGGAATCGCTCCCACCGCACATCGGCAAGATCTACTACCCCATTGATCGCCGAAAATATGTGTCGAGGACTTTTGCGACTATCAGCCCTGATGCGGTCATTTTGGTCGAGGCTGAAATCTGGCCGAACTTCATGTGGCGCTTGCGCGATCGCGGCACGCCGGTATTCTTGGTGAACGCCCGTGTCTCGCCGCGTTCGGGGCCGCGTTACAAGCGCTTTGGGTTTCTCTTTCGCGAACTATTTGCGTCCTTCACCGCCGTCGGCGCGCAAACGGACGGTGATGCGAAGACCCTCCAGGATCTCGGCTGTCGCCCGGAGGCGATTCATGTCGTCGGCAGTTTGAAGTTTGATGCGGCCAAGATCGACGGTAAGCGAACGCTCGATGTGCCGGACTTGTTGCATCAGTTTGGCGTGCCGGCCACGGCACGGTTGCTCGTTGCCGGCAGCACGCATGCGGGTGAAGAGGGGATTCTGGCGGACATGCTGTTGCGCCTGAAGAAGCGTTTTCCCGACTTGTTTCTGGTGCTGGTGCCGCGCCACTTCGAGCGTTGCAATGAGGTTGCGGGCGAATTGAAGGCGCGCGGGGTCCGGTTCGCGCGGCGAAGCGAAGCGAAGAACGCGGCAGCGCACGCGGACAGCTCGCTGGATTGTCTGTTGGTCGATACGACGGGCGAACTGCGTTTCTTCTACGAACACGCTTCGGTGGTTTTCGTCGGCAAGAGTTTGACAGCTGAAGGCGGTCAGAACCCCATCGAGCCGGGCGCGCTGGGTAAGCCCATACTTTTCGGGCCCAACATGCAGAATTTCGCGGATGTCGTGAAACAATTCCTCGCGCGCGATGCCGCCTGGCAGGTTTCCGACGCTTTGGCTTTGGAGAATGCCATCGCGGAACTGCTCTCCAACGAGGAGCGCGCCGCACAGCTCGGTAGCAATGCCTTGGCGGTCGTTCAGGAAAACCAAGGCGCCATCGGTCGCACTGTGGAGATGATCCTGAAGCACATCGACGGCGACGAGATATACATCAACGGCGAGATTTGACGCGCTTCCCGCTTGCTTGGAATTAACCGCGTTTCTATTGTCGCCTCATGAAACGTTTTTTGATTTTGCTGGTGGTAATGCTCTCCGTTGGCTTCGTGGCGCAAGCGCAGGACGCGGCGACGCAGGAACAGCTCAACAAGCTGCGCGCGGAGATTGAAAGCCTGCAGGAGAGCAACAAGTCGTTGCAAAATCGGCTTTCTGATGTCCTCAAAGAATTGCAAGAAGTCCGCGCTCAAGCCAGCAAGCCGCAGGGCGACTACGCCAGTTCTTCTGACGTGAAGCAGCTCGCCGAAAAGATCCGCGAGTTGGATCAGAAGCGGAAGGACGATGTCGAACTCATCTCGAAGCAGATCAAAAACCTCGGCAAGACTCTCGCCAGTCCGGGCGGCACCAAGACCGCCGTGAAAGTGCCCGAGACGCCGAAGTCTGGCGACAAGCCGGCGGGTCCCGAGAAGGGGATTGAATATATCGTGAAGCCGGGTGACACGCTTTCCGCCATCGCCAAGAGTTGCACCGACCAAGGTGTCAAGGTGACGGTGGACGACATCCTCAAGGCGAATCCTGGTCTCAAAGCGACGAATCTCAAGGTGGACCAAAAGATTTTCATTCCGGCATCCACCAAATAGGAGGACCAATCCATGAATGTAGCGGTGCATCGTCTGCTTGGGTTGGCCGTGGTGTTGCTTGGCGCACATCCGACGATTGCCAACGAAGAGACGGTTACTGTTTCAAAAGTTCGGCTTCAGGAATTGGAACGGAAGGAGGCTGAACTCGAGAAGATCAAGGAGGCGTTGCGCAAAGCCGAGCAGGAGATTGCCGAATGGAAAAAGTTGTCGCCGCCAGCGCAGCCCAGCCTTCAGCAACGGGTAGAGTTGATCCGTGAACAGAAGGCAGAGTTGGAATCTCTGGCGCCGCTGAAAGCGGGTGAACTTGTCAACGCGACGGATCTGTTCAAACATTATCGAGCCGATTCAGCTGCTGCCGCCAAGCGCTACGCACAACAGAAAATAACCGTGCGCGGGACGATTGTTGGCTTCGAAAAGCCGATGTTTTCACGCCCGTATCTCGTGTTGCTCCAAACCGATGAGCCGATGGGACGGGTGGCTTGCAAGTTCGAACTGCCGGAAAAATTCAATTCCGCCTACACCGTGAAAAACGGCGTGGAACTGGTGGCGGAGTCGGGCGGCCATTCCCGGACCACCCTGGCCAAGGTCGGTGAAGTGATAACGCTTCAAGCGACCTGCAAAGGCCAGCGCGACGGCAACATCCTGCTCGTGGGCTGTGAGCGGAAGTAAACCAGTCTCGTCACAGCTTATGTGACGCTTCGACCAGCACGCGCAGCTTCTTGTGCGTGATGTCCAATGGCACGTGGCCGAAGCCGCATTCGCTGGTGAGCACGAGGCGTTCACGCGGGAAATGTTTCAACGCCGGTTCGATGCGCTTGCGGATGACGTCGATAGTTTCAATCTCATCACTGCGCTGGTCGATCACGCCGAGCGCGAGGTCACCTTTGAAACGCCACAGGGGCCAAAGCGTCATTAGGTCGTAGCTCAACGTGCAATGCTCCAATGAAACCTCGTGGATCTTCAACTTGTTGAAGGCCGG
>JBEGQI010000252.1:0-17863 GCA_041181065.1 Verrucomicrobiota bacterium
GCTGGCTGGGTTGCGGCGGCTGTTTGTGTTCCCACCAGGGCCGCTGGTAATACGGGTCAGTGAAATACATCGCCCCGCTGGGATGGACCCAGACATCGTTCGGCCCGTTGAGTAACTTCTCGTTGAACTTCTGCGCCAGCACGGTGTGCGTGCCGTTGGTGGCGATAGACCACAGCTCGTTCTTTTCATCCGCGCAGGCGATGAGATTGCCGTCCGCGGCGAAAAACATGCCGTTCGCGCGGCCGGCGGGCTGGAGGAATGTGGAGAACTTGCCGTCCACGCTCCACTTCAGGATACGGTCGTTGGGCTGGTCGGTGAAGAAGACATTGCCGGCGCGATCGCACGTCGGCCCCTCGGTGAATTTGAATTCGTGTGCGAGCGTTTGCAGCGTCGCGCCGGGGGCGATCACGACGGACGGGCGGTTGGTCGATTGCGCTGACGAAACGAAGGCATTGCCACCCGCGAGGGTCAGCAGCAGGGTGATGGAAAAAGTTTTCATCGCTGGCTGAGGTGGATTGGTAGCAGGAGACCGTGCGCGCAGGAAAGCCCAGACTTGAAGGCAGACGAGAGCACAATTGACCGCCCATCGCTACGCGGTTAGCGTCCGGCCATGTTCCAACGGATCGCTTTTTTCGTCCTCGGTTTCCTGTGCGCCGCCAGCACCTTCACCGTTTCAGCGGCGGAGACCAAGCCGCTGCATGCGCTGCTCATCACCGGCGGATGCTGCCACAACTATCCTTTCCAAGCCCAGCAATTGACCAATGCGGTGGCCAAGCTCGCCACGGTCGAGTGGACGATCGTGAAGGAGGGCGGCAATGGCACGCGCGGCGAAATTTCGCTCTACGATAATCCCGACTGGGCGAAGGGCTTTGATGTCGTGGTGCATAATGAATGCTTCGCTGACACGACCAATCAGACTTACATCCGCAAGATCACGAGCGCGCACAAAGCGGGTGTGCCGGCGGTGGTGATCCATTGCGCGATGCATACCTATCGCGCGACAGGCATCGATGACTGGCGGGAATTTCTCGGCGCGACCAGCCGCCGGCATGATCATCAGGGCAAATATCCTGTGCAGCTCGTGGCTCCCGGCCATCCCATCCTCAAGGGAGTTTCAACCAATTGGGTGACGGCGATGGACGAACTTTACGTCATCGAAAAACTCTGGCCGAACGCCAAGGCGCTGGCGACTTCCGTGAGCGAGCAGGATCACAAGACGTATCCCGTCGCCTGGGTCAACACGTATGGCCCTGCGCGTGTGTTCGGCACGACCTATGGCCACTCCGACGACGCATGGCGTGATGAGAAATATCTCACGCTGGTCGCGCGGGGCACGTTGTGGGCGGCGGGACGGCTGAGCGAATGATCAACCTCCGAGCGTCGTAGGATCGCTGACGTCGCCCTTGTTGAACTCGACGTATTCTTCCGTCAGGTCGGCGGCATACATCAGCGCGCTGGCTTTGCCGAGGTTCAGGCGGATGTGGAGATCAAATTCCTTTGCGGCGGCGGCAACGCAGAGCTGCTTGAAGGTCGCCTTGGTCGGCTGGCCGCGCTTGAGGCTCCAGAGAACCTTCCGGCTGCCGGGCGCGCTGTAACCGATGTCCACCTTGTCCTCGACCACCGTCGCGGCGCTGTAACCGATGGCGTCGATGATACGGCCCCAGTTCGGGTCGCCGCCGAACCAGCTCGTTTTCACGAGTGCGCTGTTCGCCACGGCCCGCGCGGCGGCATCGGCATCGGCGTAGTTCTTCGCACCTTCGACGCGCACAGTGACGAAGCGCGTCACGCCTTCGCCATCGCGGACAATCTTCTTTGCGAGTTCGAGGCAGACATGGCTCAACGCGGCTTGGAACGTCTTCAACTCCGCGCTCCTTGCACCAAGCTTCATGTTCTCGGCGAGTCCGTTGGCCAGCACGAGCACGGTGTCGTTCGTGCTCATGTCGCCGTCCACGGTGATGCGGTTGAAGCTGTTGGCCACGGCTTCCTGCAAACAGGCTTGGAGCGCCTTGGCTTCGATGGCGGCGTCGGTCGTGATGAAGCAGAGCATCGTGGCGTGCAGACCTTGCGGCGCCGCTGCGGGACGCGCGCCGGTCGCGCTCATGCCTGGCTGGATCATGCCCGCGCCTTTGCAGATGCCGCCGATGCGAACAGCCTTGCCGCCCAGCTTGAATTCCACGGCGACCTGCTTCGGCTTGGTGTCGCTGGTCATGATGGCTTCGGCAGATTCATCGGCACACTGGGCGTCGCTGCCAAGGATTTGCGCGGCGGCCTCGATGCCGGCGCGCACGTTGGACATGGGCATTGTGACGCCGATGCGACCGGTGGAGCCGACGAGCACGTGCTCTGCCGGCATGTGCAACAGTTTTGCCGCGAACGCCGTCATGTCCTTCGCATCCTTCAAGCCTTGGCGACCGGTGCAGGCATTTGCGTTGCCGGAGTTGACCACGATGGCTTGGGCTTTCCCGCGTTTCACGCGTTCGGCGCAGACCTTCACGGGCGCGGCGCAGACTTGATTCGTCGTGAACATGCCCGCGACGGTGGCGGGCACTTCGGACACGATGAGCGTGAGGTCGCGCTTCTTTCCTTTGTTCGAGCCTTTGCCTGTGCCGAGGCGTTTGATGTCGCAGAACACGCCGCTGGTCAGGAAACCTTTTGGCGCTACGATGGAACCTTCGATCGTTTTCAAATTCTTGCTCATGTGCGGCTGTTAGGAACGGTCAACGCGTGCTTTTGTCAATCCACTTGTTGACCGGCGGCGCGTGATGCTTTGCCATGCGGTCGAGCAATGCGGCCGGTTCGCGCTCAACGATGATGAGGTCGCGATGCGCCGCGCGCACGAAACGCTCCTCGACGGCATGCTCCATCAACTTCAGCAGCGGATCGTAAAAACCGTCTACGTTCAGCAACGCGCAGGGCTTGGCGTGGATGCCAAGTTGCGCCCACGTCAGCACTTCGAAGAATTCCTCGTAGGTGCCGATGCCGCCGGGCATCGCGATGAAGCCGTCGGAAAGTTCCGCCATCATCGCTTTGCGCTCGTGCATCGTCTGGACAACGCGCAGGTCGTGGATGTCGATGTGGCCGATCTCGAACGTCGTGAGGTGTTGCGTGATGACGCCCGTGACGCGTCCGCCGGCATTGAGAACCGAGTTCGCGACCGCACCCATCAAACCGACGTTGCCCCCGCCGTAAACGAGTTCGATGCCGCGCTTGACGAGCTCTGCGCCGAGTGCTTGCGCGGCGTGGATGTAGGTCTCTCGCGCACCCTTGCTGGAGCCGCAAAAGACGCAGAGGCGGCGGAATGACTTCGGCGCCGGGCTCACAGCAGTCCGGCGGTTTCCGGGAAGCCGCAGGCGATGTTCATGCTTTGCACGGCCTGCCCGCCCGCGCCCTTGAGGATGTTGTCCTCAGCGCTCAACACGATGAGCCGGCCGGTGCGAGGGTCGAGGCGCCACGCGATTTCAATCACGTTCGTGCCGACGACGTTCTTGGTGTCGGGGAACGACTTGCCTTCGAGCAGGCGAACGAAGGGTTCGTTTGCGTAAGCGGCTTGATAGCACTCGGTGATCTGCTTGCCGAGCGCGGCGGCTTCGTCGGCAGTGGAGAAATGTTTCTCCGGCGCGAGATAAAGCGTGGTGTGGATGCCACGATTCACCGGGATGAGATGCGGCGTGAACTGGATAGTGACCTTGGCGCCAGCGGCGAAGCCAAGCTGCTCCTCGATCTCGGAAAGGTGCCGATGCTTCGGCACGCCGTAGGCGCGGACGCTTTCGTTGCATTCGCAGAACAGATAGTCGAGTTCCGCCTTCCGTCCCGCGCCGCTAACGCCGCTCATGGAGTCAGCAATGATGCCATGGGGCTTGATGAGCTTGGCCTTCAGCAGCGGAATCGTTGGCAACAAGATGCTGGTCGGGTAACAGCCCGGCGACGCGATGAGCAGATTGTTTTTGATCTGCTCGCGATAGACTTCGGGCAATCCGTAAACAGCCTTGGCCAGCAACTCCGGAGCGGGATGATCGTGCGCGTAGAATTCCTTGTAGATGTCGGCGCTGCGCAGCCGGAAGTCGGCGCTCAGGTCAATCACGCGGCAGCCGAGGTTCATCAGCGGCACGGCGTATTCAGCCGCAACGCCGTGGGGCAGGGCGAGAAAGACGACGTCGGCTTGCTTGGCGAGCAGTTCCACATTTGGCTCGGTGAACCGCAGCGTCTTGGCGAGCGGACGGCTGGCGAATTTTGGGAACACTTGCGCGAGCGTCTGCCCGGCGTTGGAACGAGAGGTGACCGCGGTGAGTTCGACGTTGGGATGCGCCAGCAGCAACCGGACGAGTTCTTCGCCGGAGTAACCGGACGCGCCAACGATGGCGACTCTGACTTTAGATTTCATAGCGATGACTCTTAGCTTGCGGCGGATTTTCAGACGTTAGTGGCCGCTTTGTAAATAGCAGGTTTATGGATTTCCATGTGCGATTCAGGTTTGGCGAGCGGCTGAAATCCGAACTTTGAATACAACCCCTGAGCATCTCGCGTCACTAAAGAGAATCGCCGCAGTCCCTGAAGTAGCGGATGTGCAGTGACGCACTCCATCAGCCAGGTTCCCAACCCGCTTCCTTGGTGGCTTGGTAGCACATAGACGTCGCAAAGATAGGCGAATGTAGTGTAGTCCGTGATCACCCGGGCCAAGCCTATCTGTGGTGCGCCGTCAAACAGCCCAAAGCAGAGCGAATGATTCAACGCGCTCTCGACAGTGGCCAGCGGAATACCTTCACACCAGTAGGCGCTCGAGAGAAATGCGTGGATGGCTGCGAGATCGAGTTTCTTGCGGTCTGTGGTGACCAGATAGTTTTCTTTGGCCCATTCGAGGTGCATAAATAAAAAACCCCGCCGTTGCCGGCGGGGTTTGCAAAGGGGTTCGCAGTTTAGCGTTTGCTGAACTGGAAGCGCTTCCGGGCGCCGGGCTGGCCGTATTTCTTGCGCTCCTTCATGCGCGAATCGCGCGTGAGGTAACCTTCAGCCTTCAGGGCGGGGCGCAGGTTGGCGTCCACCTTGAGCAGCGCGCGGGCGCAGCCGAGACGGACGGCGCCGGCCTGGCTGATCGGACCGCCACCGCGGACGATGACGAGCATGTCGAATTTGTCAGCGTTGCCGGTGAGGACGAGGGGTTGCTTGGCGGCGACACGCTGGGATTCCAGCGGGAAGTAAACTTCAAACGCGCGCTTGTTGACGAGAACCTTGCCCGATCCGGGCGTGAGCTTGACGCGGGCGACGGAGGTCTTGCGACGGCCGGTGCCCCAGATTTGATTCGCTTTGGCTGCCATGGTGTAAGTCAGTTGAGATTACTTCGCCGCTTGAGCCGCCGGCTTTTGCGCGCCGTGCGGGTGGTTTGGGCCGACGTAAACTTTGAGCTTGGTCATCAGCGCGCGGCCGAGGCGGTTCTTGGGAACCATGCCTTTGACGGCGTGCTCGATGAGGCGTTCAGGATGTGCGGCACGGATCTGCGCCACGGTGCGATATTTCTCGCCACCCTTCCAACCGGAGTAGGTCATGAACTCCTTGTCGGTTTCCTTCTTGCCGGTCAGCTTCACCTTTTCGGCGTTGATGACGACGACAAACGCGCCTGTGTCCAGATGCGGAGTGAAAGTCGGGGTGTCCTTGCCGCGCAGGGCGTCGGCGATCTTGACCGCGAGGCGGCCGAGGATCGCGCCGTCGGCGTCAATCACGCGCCACTTGCGCGCGCTCAAATCATTCTTGGGCAGATGCGTTTTCATGTCACAAAGGGCGCAAACGCTACCAAAAGAAACCCTCAAGTCAACAAGCCAGTTTGGTTCAAAAGGGTTGTCTGTGCGGGGCGCTTTCAGCAACTTGTCCGGCGCAATGGACAGCCCGCTGAAAACCCGTCTGGCGTTCCTGCTTTACCGCTACCGCTTTTTGCTGGTGTATGTGGTGATCGGGTTCTCCTCTATCCTTGCGGAAATCCTGCTGTTCAAGGCGTTAACGCACTTCAACCTGCCGGAACTGCCCGCGAAAATTGCCGGGGTGGTGGCGGGTGTGTCATGGGCCTATTTCCTGAATGTCCGCTTCAACTTCAAGGTGCCGCATGGCAAACGCACCCGGGCCTTTTTCCTGTTCGTCCTGATTTCCGGCGGCTCATTTCTGCTGAACATGCTGGTGAAATCGCAGTTCATCAAACTTGGCTGGAGCTATGAACGGGCGCGGGTTGTCACGTCGGGAATGTTGTTTCTCATCGCTTACGTCTTTCACAAGCGATTCACCTTTGCGGACGCCAAGCAAGTCGGCATCGCGGTTTACGCCAACCATCTCGAAGACATCGAGGCCATCCGCAAGAAGGTGGGTTTGTTTCCTGACTTCATCCACATGGATGTTGTGGATGAAACGTTCCGGCCCGGCACGGAAACACCCAATACGCATCGCATCGAAGTCGCGCACGCCTATTGGCCGGAGAAGCAGATGCACGCGCATCTCATGACGCGGCTGCCCTCGCGCTACTTCGAATGGGTGTTGCCCTACGCCGACGTCGTCATCGTGCATGTCGAGTGCAATGAGAAGCTGGACGAGGTCCTCCAGAAAATTCGCGCCGCTGGCAAACGCGTCGGCCTCTGCGTCACGATGGCCACGCCGCTCGAACAGGTGAAGCCGTTCGCCGCGAAGATCGATCTGCTCATGCTACTCTCCATCGCGAAACCCGGCCACTCCGGTCAGGAGATGGAATTATCCGTCGTCGAGCGCATCGCAGAAATTCATCACTGGCCCGAGCGGAAACACTTTGAACTCTGCGTGGACGGCGGCGTGAACGAGCGCACCATCGGGCTGTTGAACGTGGAGAAAGTCGTGTCCGGATCCTCCGTGCTTAATCACCCGAACCCGACCCGCCAGATTATGCGGCTCCAGACCTCCAGTAATTATGAGGCCATCTGACGCCGCCGCGTTGCTCGCGTCACGCAAGCAGCCCTTCGCCCGCGAAATCTTCCAGCGCCTCGCGGCCATCCCCGACGTGCTGTCGGTCACGTTCGTCGGTTCGTTCTGCGACCGCGAAGATCTCTCCGGCATCAGCGACATCGACGTCGTGATGATTTGCGAATCGCTCGATCGCACCACGTTTGACGCCTGCTCCGCTGCGATGGCCAGCCTGTCCCCCGCGTTGCTCGGCCTGCCAAATCATCGTCTTTATCTCAACACCACCTTCGGCCCGCTGAAGTTTGACCAGCCCGATCAAGTCGTCATCCACCTGATGATCTACGACCGCGCGAGCCACCGCGCGCACGTGCTGAAAAGCCCGTTCACGTGCCTCGACTGGGAGCGCAGCCCCGTGTGCGCTGGCCAGACGCTCGCCGAGTTGTATCCCGTGCTCATCTTGCAGCCCGGCGATTTTCTCAATGCCCGCCGCAGCCTCTCGAATTACACCGACGACCTGCGCCGCGGCGTGTTGAGCTATCGCCGCTACGAATTCACCGAAGCTGGCGTCACCGAGAAACTGGAACAGGCGCAACTCGACGAACGGCTGCGGGGCGAATACGCGTTCCACATCGTCAAGAACCTCGTCCAGAACTACGCCAAGCTCGTGCGTCGCCAGAATGCGTGCCTCACCACGGACGGACTCATCGCTTTCTGGCGCGAGTCCTTGCCGGGTTGCGCTGCGTTCGCGGATGAATTTCTCCGGCTCCAAGCCGCCAAGCTGCGCCGTGAACCCGTCTTCTCCGCGGCGACAGTAGATTTCGCTAAAGACTTCATGGCGGCGTTCCAATCTGAGTTGGCGCGCGCATGGAATTCCGCGCAACGCCTCGTCTTCGTCCGCCACGCGCAGACAGAGTTGAACGATGGCTCCTTTCTCGGTCAGGGCCGCGACCCCGGCATCCTCACGCCACCGGAGCCGCTCGCGCATCAATTCGCCAAAGTCTTTTGCAGCCCGCTGCGTCGCACGCGTGAAACCGCGCTGCAACTGCAAATTGGCTGTAATCCCGTCACCGATCCGCGGCTCGCTGAAATCAACTACGGTGAGGTCGAAGGGCTGCCCATCAAGCAACTCGCGTCGCGCTACCCGGAACTCGTCGCTGCGTGGGCGCGGGGTGAAGACACGCCGTTCCCGGGCGGCGAGAACACCGCCGACGTCCAGCGCCGCCTCCGCGAGTTCATCGCCGGCATCAAGGGCGAAACCGCATCGCCGATCCTCGTTGTCACGCACAACGTGGTCGTTCGTTGCCTGATCGGCGAATTGCTCGGCGTGCCACTGCGCGACTGGCACAGGCTCCGCGTCAATCACCTCGATGCGTTTGAAGTCATCCGTTGCGGCGACCAACTCCACCTGAGCCTGACCGAAGCGCAGAAGGCGACGCTGACGGATTCGCTCTTGCCACGGCCCACGGGCTGAACTCTGCTGAACGCGCGAACATGAAACACTACGGCATCTTCATCGAACCAACCGGCTCGCTCGCGGAGTCCATTCGCGTGTTGAAGGCGGAGGTCGAGCGCCAGTTGCCGGGGCAGAAGTTCTGTTCGCATCCGCCGCACAGCACGCTCATCTACGGCCAGTATCAAGACCCGAAACTCTGGCGCGATCAACTTGCTGGCGCTCTCGCTGCGCTCCCGCCGTTCCGTATCCAGACGACCGAGTTTGGTTTCTTCTACGACGATGCGTTGGCGGGCGGTGGACACACTGTTGTTTTCAAAGCTCAACCTGTTCCCGAGATTTACGCGCTGCAAAAAGCATGCGGCGATATCTTGAAGCGTTGGCGCATCGCCACTCAACCGCCGCGCGGCGGCTTGTTGGAACGAGAACCTTTCCGCAGCAGCTTTGCCGAATACGGTTTCCCGTTTGTCGGTCCGCACTGGATTCCGCACTTCACCGTCGCCTCGCTCAAAGTCGCGAAGGACGCGCCGTTGCTGCGCGCCCTCACCGCCGGCAACCCGCGCCACGAATTCCTGCTCGACCGGGTTTCCGTCTGGGAAATCGCCGGCGACTCACACGCGAAACTCTTTGAAGCTCCGCTCAGAAAATGAAACCACGGATGAACAAAGATGTTTGTAGTCCCGCCTTTAGGCGGTTGGAACCCATGTTATTGCCCCTTTTGAATGGGGACCGCCTGAAGGCGGGACTACGAGCCCGTTTTCGAATCCGTGTCTATCTGTGTCCATCCGTGGTTAAGCACATTCACTAGCCATGCCCAAACGTATCAATCTCATCCCTATGGCCGGCGCGGGACAGCGCTTTGCCGACGTCGGTTACACGTTGCCCAAGCCGCTCATCCCTGTTGCGGGCCAGCCGATGATCGTGCGCGCCGCCGGTTGTCTGCCGAAGCCGGACGAATGGATTTTCGTCTGCCGCCAGGAGCACATCGCGCAGGCGCAGATTGATCGCGAGCTGAAGAAACTTTTCACGCCCGCTGAAATCATCTCCGTCGATCGCCTCACCGAAGGCCAGGCCTGCACGTGCTTGCTGGCGAAAGACAAACTCGCCCCAAACGCCGTCCTCACCATCGGCGCGTGCGACAACGCGATGAACTACGACCGCGCCAAGTTCGAGGCGGCCATCTCCGCGCCCGATTGCGACGCGCTTATCTGGACGTTCCGTCGCAATCCTGCTGTGTTGCAGGACCCGCGCATGTATGGCTGGGTGGATGTGGATGCCGCGAATCGCGTCCGCCGCGTTTCCGTGAAGGTGCCGCTCTCAGACCAACCGATGAACGACCACGCCGTCATCGGCGCGTTCACCTTCAAGCGCGCGGGCGATTTCGTGAACGCCGCCGAGGCGATGATTCGCGCAAATCGGCGCATCAAGAATGAATTCTACGTGGACGAAGCTATGAACCTCGCGGTAGAGCAGGGCTTGCGCGTGAAGGTCTTCGAGGTGCAGCACTACATCTGCTGGGGCACGCCGCGCGACCTCGACACCTACAACTACTGGCACGGCTGGTTCGCCGACACGGGGCTGTGACATGATCATCGATCTCCAGAAATTCGTCGCTAACGAACGCCCGATCTGGGAGGAGCTGGAGAACTTGCTCAAGCGGCTGGAGAACGAGCCGAACCTCCGGCTGACCTTGGAACAGTTGCAACGCTTTCACCAACTCTACGAACGGACGGCGTCGGATTTGGCGCGCATCGCCACCTTCTCGGCCGAACCGGAGACGCGGCGCTACTTGGAGAATCTCGTCGCTCGTGCCTATGGTGAAATCCATGAGACCCGCGAGCGCCGGCGCAAGGTGTATCCGTTGCGCTGGTTTTTCCAGACGTTGCCGGAAACGTTCCGCCGTCAGGTGCGATACTTCTATGCGTCGGTGGCGATCACGCTGCTCGGCTGCGCGTTCGGCGGGCTGGCGTTGTGGTTCGACCCGGATTCGCGTCACGTGACGATGGCGTTCGGTCATGACGACATCACGCCGGAGCAACGTGTCGCCCGCGAGGAACGCGCCGTGGACGACCAGCTCTCGGGGCACAAGACCGGGTTCTCCGCGCAATTGATGACGCACAACACGCAGGTCTCCATCTTCACGCTGGCGCTTGGCATGTCATGGGGCGTCGGCACCGGCATCATGCTGTTCTACAACGGTGTCATCCTTGGCTCCATCGCCGTGGATTACATTCGCGCCGGCCAAACAAAATTTTTGCTCGGCTGGCTGCTGCCGCACGGCGTGATCGAGATCCCGGCCATCCTCATCGCCGGTCAGGCGGGTTTGATCTTGGGCGTCGCGCTGATCGGCTGGGGGCGTCGCGTGCCGTTGGCCACGCGGCTGCGCGAAGTCTCGCGTGATCTGTTCACGCTCATCTGCGGCGTGGCGCTGATGCTCGTGTGGGCGGGAATCATCGAGGCGTTTCTTTCGCAGTATCACGAGCCGGTGATTCCCTACGAGGCGAAGATCGCGTTCGGGTTGGTTGAATTGCTCGCGCTCGTGGTCTTCCTGGCAAAAGCCGGCAGCGGCAACGGCCTCAAATTCTGGGAACGAAAACCCGGCTCACTGGCCGAGCAAGGGGCCACGCCACAATCCACCGCGCCATGAAGACCAGCGTTCTCCAGATCCGCACGCCCGAGGGCATCGTGTTCTCGCAGTTGTTGGCGGGGCCGGTCACGCGCTTCCTCGCGTGGGTCGTGGATGGCTTCGCGATCATGCTGCTGACGATGATCGTGAATTTCGCGCTCGGGATGTTTGCGCTGATCAGCCCAGACTTCGCGACGGCTGGCGCACTCATCGCCTACTTCATCATCAGCATCGGCTACGGCATCTGCTTTGAATGGCTGTGGCGTGGTCAGACCATCGGGAAGAAACTGTTTCGATTGCGGGTCGTGGATGTCGAGGGCATGCGGCTTCAATTCAACCAGATCGTGACGCGCAATCTCCTGCGCTGCGTGGACTCGATGCCGTTCTTGTATTTCGTCGGCGGCGTGGCGTGCTGGCTCAGCCCGAAGTGCCAGCGGCTCGGTGACCTCGCAGCGAATACCGTCGTGCTCCGGCTGCCGCGCGTGGCCGAGCCGGACCTCGACCAGATCCTCGCCGGCAAATACAACTCGCTCCGGCAACATCCGCACCTTTGCGCACGGTTGCGCCAACGCGTGGCACCAGCCGAGGCCGCCGTCGCGTTGCAAGCGGTGATGCGGCGGGATGAATTTGAAGATGCATCGCGTGTGAAACTCTTCGCTGAACTGGCCGAACATTTCCGCGCCAAGGCCGAGTTCCCAGGTGAAGCGACCGACGGCGTCGCGGATGAGCAATTCCTCCGCAACATCGTGGACGTGCTTTACCGCGTCCGGGCGTCGGCGGGTTAAGCCGTTTCAAACATTGAGCAACGGGCGATTTTCCTTGGTGCGCCACCACAGCCAGAGTGCGAAGCCCGTCGCGGCGCCGCCCAAGTGAGCCGTGGCGGCGACGTTGCTGAATCCCCTGACTTGCATCACGACGGTGAACGTCTGCATAAGCAGCCATAGCGCCAGCGCGGCCCACGCCGGGATGCTCCACCAGTTGTAGCCCCAGCCGTAGTAACGGCGGCAGAGGAAACTCAGCCGCGCCCGGGGGAATTGCAGCGCGTAGAAGACGATCACGCCGGAGATGCCGCCGCTCGCGCCGATGCACGGAATCATCGAGTCCGGTTTCAACAACACATGCACGATGTCGCCAGTGAGCGTGGCTGCGAGGAGGAGCAGCACATAACGCCAGCGCCCAAGAAAATCTTCCACGTTGTCGCCGAAGATGAGCAGGAAGTAGAGATTGCCGACGAGATGCCAGATGCCGCCGTGCAGAAAGAACGATGTCAGCAACGTCAACCCGCCCAAACGAAAAACCTGCGCTGGGATCAGGCCGAATTGCTCGATGGCCGAGTTCAAATGAAAGAACGCCCAAATGCTGATCGCGCCGATGACTGCCGCCAGCGTCCAAGTGCACCACGCCCGGCGCGCAAGCTCATCGGTGTCTGTCTCGACGGGGAAGCCGAAGATGGCCGGGATGCTTTTCCAATTGGAATCCGGCTCGTCGTCGCCTGCATATTCGCGGCGCTCGCGTTCGATCTGGGACGTGGCTTGCGCTTCGATGGCGCGCAATTGCATGGAGTCCGTGGATTCGATTGCTCCCTCCGGCAGTTGCTCGAACTCCTGCGGATCGAACCACACCACGCCGCACGGACGGCAGGCATCGAGTTCGAGGATGGGTGAATCCGATTGGATTAGCCGCATCGGCGACGTGCAAAACGGGCAGCCTCGCGCCGACGGTTGGAGCGTGCGGTTGATCTGGCGCAGGAGCGACGTGGCTACGCGGTCACCCGCCGCGCGGCGGATTTGCGGGACGGTCACCGCGCGCCCATCGCAGCCGGGGCAGAGATAGAAGATGCCCTCGCGCTGGCGAACGGTTTGCAACGGAAGCCGACACTGCGTGCAATCAGGCATGCGCGCAGGGTAAAAGGCGCCCGCCCGGGTTCAACGGTAATCCGGCGGCATGTTTGTAGTCGCTGCGTTGACGCCATCGCGAAGCGACTCTAGTTTGCCCGCCCATGTTCGAACTGGTGTCACCTTACGCCCCCGCCGGCGATCAGCCGCAGGCCATTGCCAAACTGGCGGCGGCCATCGAAGCAGGCGCGAAGCATCAGACACTTCTCGGCGTCACGGGTTCGGGCAAGACGTTCACCATCGCCAACGTCATCGCGAAGGTGAACCGTCCCACGCTGGTGCTCTCGCACAACAAGACTTTGGCCGCGCAGCTTTACGCGTAGTTCAAAAGTTTCTTCCCGCGCAACGCCGTCGAATACTTCGTCAGCTACTTCGATTTCTACCAGCCCGAGGCTTACATCCCGCGCACGGACACCTTCATCGAGAAGGATTCCTCCACGAACGACGACATTGAGCGACTGCGGCTCTCGGCGATGAGCAGCCTGTTCGCGCGGCGTGATGTCGTGGTGGTGGCGAGCGTGTCGTGCATCTACGGCATCGGCAGCAAGGAAGATTACGAGCAGATGCTCATCCACGTGCAAGTGGGGCAACAGTTCTCGCGCGAACAATTCCTCGCGAAGCTGGTGGACATCCAATACACGCGGAACGACATCGCGTTCGAGCGCGCGCAGTTCCGCGTGCGCGGCGATGTCATCGAACTGCGCCCCGCCTACACCGAGGATGCGGTGCGCGTGGAGTTCTTCGGCGACGAGATCGAGCGCGTCACGCGCTTCGATCCGCTTACGGGCAACAAGTATGAACAGTTGCCGCATCTCACGGTGTTCCCCGGAAAACAATTCGTCACGCCGGCGGAGAAGATGAAGCCCGCTATCCTCGCGATCCGCGAGGAGCTCGGCGAACGCATCACGTGGTTCGAGAAACACGGCAAACTCATCGAGGCGCAGCGCATCAAGCAGCGGGTGGAATACGATCTGGAGATGATGGAGGAAATGGGTTTCTGCTCCGGCATCGAGAATTACTCGCGGCATATCGGTGGACGCGCGCCGGGTTCGAAGCCGACGACGTTGCTGGATTTCCTGCCGAAGGATTACGTGCTGGTCATCGATGAATCGCACGCCACGGTGCCGCAGATCGGTGCGATGTATGAAGGCGACCGGTCGCGCAAGACGACGTTGGTGGATTACGGCTTCCGCCTGCCGAGCGCGCTGGATAATCGCCCGCTGAAGTTCGAGGAATTCCAGTCGATGCAGGGCCAGACCATTTACGTCAGCGCCACGCCCGGGCCGCGGGAGTTGGAGTGGACGCGTGTAGCGGCAGGCATCTTGCCCGGCGGAAAAGGCGTCACCAGCAGTGAAACTGTTGAAAGTTCTGAAGCCTCGGTGAGTGCGAAGTCGGGACCGGGCGGCAAGATGCCTGCCGCTACGCAGCCCGGCGTCGTTGAACTCGTCGTGCGACCTACGGGGCTCATCGATCCGACCATCACGCTCAAGCCGCTGGCGGGGCAGATCGACGATCTTATCGAGGAGGCGCGCAAACGCGTCGAGCGCAAGGAACGCGTGCTCGTCACCACGCTCACCAAGCGCACGGCGGAGGAACTCACCGATTACCTGCGCGACATCGGTATCAGCGTGCGCTACTTGCACAGCGAGATCGATGCGATTGAGCGCGTGGAGATTCTCCGCGCGTTGCGCAAAGGCGAATTCGACGTGCTCGTCGGCATCAACCTGCTGCGCGAAGGGCTCGACCTGCCGGAAGTTTCGCTCGTCGCCATCCTTGACGCGGACAAGGAAGGTTATCTCCGCAGCGCCACGAGTTTGATCCAGACCGCCGGCCGCGCAGCGCGGCATCTGCATGGCGAGGTGATTCTCTACGCCGACGTGAAGACGCAGAGCATCCAGAAGTTTCTCGCCGTCTCGGAGTATCGCCGCAAGAAACAGCTCGCTTACAACGCGGAACACAACATCACGCCCCGCAGCGTGGTGCGCGCGGTGGAGGAGAGTCTTGTCGTCCGCAACGAGAAGCGCGGCGAAGCGGCGGGCATGTTCAAAGACGCGCGGATGGACGTGGACCTCACCGAGACGCTCCGCGAACTCGAAGAGGAAATGCTGACCGCGGCGAACAACCTAGAGTTCGAGAAAGCCGCACTGCTCCGCGATCAGATCAAGGAATTGAAACGGATGATGGGTGGCAAGGATGCTGGTCCGGCGACGGGTCAGCCAGTGAGCTACAAAAAGTCGGGCCGCGGCAAACGTGGTCGGCAGTGAGTGTTGGAAATCGCTTGTGACGAATCAGTTTTTACACTGTCAGACCCAGCATGAACCCACGGCGCGCATTCACCTTGATTGAGTTGCTGGTTGTTATAGCTCTTATCGCAATCCTGCTTGCGCTGATTGACCCGCCACTCAGCAACTCAAAGAACAAGGCGCGGCGGGCCGTGTGCCTCAATAACCTCAAACAGATCTCGCTTGGGTTGCATCTTTATGCGGACGACGAAGGCGATAAAACGCCCAAACCGGAAGGTGTCCAAACCAACAAGGCACTGAGCGTGGTCGGTTTTAAACGAATGGTGGCGGCTTACATTGGAGCCAAGCCGGATGTGTCACCCAAAGCAAAAATCTTCCACTGCCCTTCCGATGTTTTTCACTACTGGGTATCCAATCAGACCATTGTTCCAGTCAGACAAGCCTTGCACGAAAGGGCGGAGGTGGATTTCTCCAGCTTTGGATTTAATGGCGGTAACCTGAATACGAACCTCATCCGGCTGGGGATAGACGTAAGCCAGTTTGGAATCGCCGGTCGCTCGGTGGCGTCGATTCGAAATCCGTCGCGAACAGTCATGGTCGCAGAATTGTCGGCGTTTGATCCATTCTCATGGCACCAGCCAAGGATGCCGTTGCAAAACGGCAACCATCAGTTCGATGGCTCGATGAACATGCTGGGTTTTGTCGACGGTCACGTCGGTTACACCAAGATGTATTGGACCGACACGTCCAAGACGAGCCGGGTCCGGCTTTCGGCGAATTACATCAGACCGCCCGACGGATTCGATTACCAATGGGGCGGGGATTGACTGCGAATAAGCGGCCAGGGTTCCTCACAACTTGATCACATCCCCCTGCAGCGGGAGAACGGCTTTTAGGCCGAAGCGTTTTTGGATCTGTTCCGCCAGCGGTTCGCGGCCCTTGGCTTCGTTGTGCGTGAGGACGACCTGCGGCTTCAATGGGGTAAAGCCCGTCCCAGCAGGGCTAAGATTGTAAACTTGGCCTAAGATGCTTAAAAATAGTGGTTTGCGTTGGAAATGAGGTGCCTTTCGAGGGCAATGGAGCCCTCGCGGAGCCCTCGCGACCCCTCGGCGAGGGCTATTTTGCCCTGCGAGAGGGCTCGCGAGGCCTTTCAAAGGGCAAATTACCTCCCGCGCCGGGGTCGCGAGGCCTCGAGGAGGGGTCTGGACCCCTCGAAAGGGGAAACTTTGCCCTTTGCGAGGGATAATTTGGTCTCGGCGAGGGGTCGTGAGGCCTGCGGGAGCCCTCGGTTTCCCTCGCGAGGCACCTCGCTGGGCTTTGCATACAGCTTGATGGCGTCGCCCTGCATCGGGAGGGCGGCTTTAGGGCCGAAGCGCTTTTGGATTTGCTCCGCCAGTGGCTCGCGGCCCTTGGCTTCACCGTGAGTCAGGACGACTTGCGGGTTAATCGGACCCCAGTGCGTTTCGGGGTAGCAGTCGTTTGGCGTGTCGCTGAGAGATGAGGTCACGCTTGCGACGGCGGATTCGTTTTTGCCATCCTGCGTGCAGTGAACCGCATCGTTGAACGCTTTCAAAAACTGAAGCAGCAAGGCAAGAAGGGGCTCGTCGTTTACATCGGCGCGGGTGACCCGCAGCTCGAAGCTACCCGCCAGCTCGCGCTGGCCTTTGACCGGGCGGGCGTGGACGTTCTTGAGCTCGGCGTGCCGTTCAGCGATCCGCTTGCGGACGGTCTCGTGAATCAACTCGCCGCCCAGCGCGGCCTCGAATCCGGCACGACGCCGCCGAAACTCCTCCAGACGATCAGTGCCATCCGCAAAGATTCGCAGGTGCCCATCGTTCTCTACGTTTATTTCAACATCCTCCACAAGCGCGGCGTGAAGGAGTTCATCGCCGATTGCGCGCAGGCGGGCGTGGATGGTTTGCTCGTGCTCGATCTGCCGCCGGAGGAATCCGAAAATTACGAACGCCTCATGCGCGAAGCCGGGTTGTGCAACATCTACCTCATCGCACCCACGACGCCGGAGGATCGCATGGAACTCATCGCGCGGCGCGCGAGCGGGTTCATCTATTATGTGTCGCGTGAAGGCGTCACCGGCATGCAGGCGAAAGTTTCCGACACCATCGGCACGATGACTGCAAAGATCCGGGCGCACACTCAATTGCCTATCGCCGTCGGTTTCGGCATCTCAAACCCCGAGCAGGCGCGCACAGTGGCGCAAAGCGCGGAGGCCATCGTGGTCGGCAGCGCCATCGTCAACCAGATCGCCGAGCACGGCAATTCGCCGGACTTGGTGCCGAAGGTGAGCGCCTTTGTGAAGTCGCTGAGCGACGCGGTGAAATCGGTCTGACACTCTCTCATGAAACACGCTTCGATTGTCCTTGTTGTCGCGATGACCGCGGGTGCGGCGATGGCGGCGACGAATACCATCGCCCCGGGCCCGTTTCAGCCGACTTGGGAATCGCTCGCGTCGCAGTATCAGACGCCCGAGTGGTTCCGCGATGCCAAGTTCGGCATCTGGGCGCACTGGGGGCCGCAATGCGAGCCGGAGCATGGCGATTGGTATGCGCGCAACATGTATCTGCCCGGGCAGAACGATTTCAAATTTCACCGGGCTGAACGAGGCCATCAATCCACGAATGGTTTCAAGGATGTCATCCACGACTGGAAAGCGGCGAATTTCGCTCCGGACCAGTTGCTGAAGTTCTACAAGGACTCCGGCGCGAAATATTTCATGGCGCTG
>JBEGQI010000253.1:0-3057 GCA_041181065.1 Verrucomicrobiota bacterium
ATGATCTCGATGGCCGGCGTCATGCCACCACTGATGGTCTTGGCCATGCGCTGGCAGATCACCGCCCGCAAGCAGGTGGCCAACTGACGGCGCACCTGCTCGCGTTCGTCGGCGGAGAAGAAGTCGAGGATGCGCGTGACGGATTGCGAGGCGTTCGTGGTGTGGACCGTCGAGAACACCAGGTGGCCCGTGTCCGCCGCGCTCATGGCCGCCATGAAACTGGTGGCATCGCGCATTTCACCGATCATGATGATGTCGGGATCCTGACGGAGGACATGTTTCAACGCCTGATGGAACGAGGAGGTATCCAGGCCGACTTCGCGTTGCTCGATCACGGACTGGTTGTCCTCGAAAACGAATTCGATGGGGTCTTCCATCGTGACGATGTGCTTCTTGGCGTGCGAATTCACGTGCTCGATCATCGCGGCGAGCGTGGTGGATTTGCCTGAGCCGGTGGTGCCCGCGAGCAGGACGATGCCGCGAGGCGAATCGGCGATCTCCTTCAACGTGTCGGGGAGACCGAGTTGTTCGAACGGAGGCACCTGCGCCTTCACATGGCGCATCGCCATCGCGAACGTGCCGCGTTGCTGGAAGACGTTGGTGCGGAAACGTCCGATGCCGGGCAAGTAATAGGAAAAGTCCACCCCACGGTCCTGATCCAGCGCTGCCTTCAAGTGCTTGGGCACGATGTGCTCCAGGACGTTCGCCATCCAAGCCTCGGTAGGATACGGACACTCCGCTGCGACCAAGCTGCGGCTGATGCGATAGATGACCGGACCGTCGAGCTTGATGTGAATATCGGACGCGCCGCCGTCAACGCCAGCTTTGAGAATCTTGTGGAAAAGTTCCATGCCGCGAGTGTAGCGGGGGAGAAACTTTTTTCCAGCGGGGATTGAAACAGGCCGATTAAGACCCGTTCATCGGATCAGAAGGCCGGCTCGGCCATGGCGCTGATACGCGCTTCGGCCTGCTTCGACATGGAGGTGAACACCATGGAAACATTGAAACCGGCGTGTTTGCTGCCAGTGCAGGCTACCACGACGCCACTGCAATTCACCTCGCCATTGTCACGCGCCCGGAGCGCCACCGTCATCTCGGTCCAAGGAGCGAAGGCCGTGGGACTGCGAAACTCGATGCCGCCGCGGCGGATGAGCACGGAATCTTCGGACAACGTCAGCCTCGCTTCGCGGCCCTGAATGGTAAGGTTCTCGGTGACGGAGGTGGATGAAGTGACTTTGCGCGCGCTCATAAGTTCTGGAGCCAGTCTAACACGTTGCGTGGGGCCGTCAAATTATCGTAACAGACTTTACCATTCGATGACCGCCGCGCCCCAGGTCAGGCCTGCGCCAAAGGCAATGATGAGGATCAGGTCGCCGCGCTGGATCTTCCCGGAATTCACCGCCTCGTCCAACGCAATGGCCACTGATGCAGCCGAGGTGTTGCCGTAACGGTCCAAGTTGACGAAGACCTGTTCAGGTGTCGCCCCCAAGCGCTGCCCCACGGCATCGATGATGCGCTGGTTGGCCTGATGTGGAATGACGCACTTGATGCGGGTGATATCGAGATCGCACTGCTTGAGCGCTTCCTTGGCCGCGCCATACATGGCTTGCACGGCGTTCTTGAAGGTTTCCTTGCCGGTCATGCGCAGGAAATGCTGGCGGCCGGCAATGGAATCCGTAGTCGCCGGGCAACGGCTACCGCCGCCGGGCATGTAGAGCAAATCGGCATTCTCGCCATCGGCGCCCATCACGGCAGTCAGCAAACCATGCGAACCCTCACGGCTTTGCAGGATCGCCGCACCTGCACCGTCACCGAAGAGGACGCACGTGTTGCGATCGGTCCAATCCACGATGGTGGAAAGTTTTTCGGCACCAATCACGAGGACAGTGTTGTAGGTGCGCGAGGTGATGAACTGCTGGCCGATCTCCAAGGCGTAGATGAAACCGGAACACGCAGCTTCGACATCGAACGCAGCGCACTTGCGCGCGCCGAGCTTGCGTTGCACAAGGCACGCGGTGTTCGGGAACGGCATGTCAGGCGTGATTGTCGCCACGATGATGAGATCGAGTTGATCCGCGGTGACCCCCGCCATCTTCATCGCTTTATGCGCGGCAAGCGCCGCCATGTCGGACGTGAATTCATCCTGCGCGGCGATACGTCGCTCCTTGATCCCGGTGCGAGTGATGATCCACTCGTCGGAGGTCTCGACCATCTTCTCCAAGTCAGCATTGGTCAACACGCGGGTGGGCACATACGAACCGACGCCCGTCACGGAAACGGTGCGGCCGACAAAATTGTGGCTCGCCTTGGGGTGCTTGAGTGGGGATGCAGTGCTCATGAAGTTGTCGTGGGCGTTGGGTTTGCAACGGCAGCCAGCGCAGCGTTGGCACGCGCGATCTGGCTGACGAGTGTATGATTCAAATTGTGCCGGATCTCCTCGGCGGCAACGCGCAGGGCATTGGCGATGGCCCGTTCGCGGGATGAACCGTGCGCCTTGATCACGACGCCGTTCAAACCAAGCACCACCGCTCCGCCGTAAACCTCAGGGTCCATCCGCTTCTTCAAGGCGCCAAAGGCCCCCTTCGCAAGCGCCGCCCCCAGCTGGCGGATCGGCGAAGCTTTGAGTTCCTTCTTGAGCAATTGGCCGATGGTCCGGCTCAGGCTTTCCGCCGTCTTCAAAACAATATTCCCGGTGAAACCATCCGTGACGACGACATCCACCGCGTCATCGAACAGATCAAAGCCTTCAACGTAGCCGATGAAATTCAGTTCAAGTTTGGCGCACAACGCCGCCGTCTCGCGGGTAAGATCGTTGCCCTTGGTCTCCTCCGAGCCATTGCTAAGCACACCGACACGGGGACGTTGATGACCCAAAATCTCGCGGGCGTAGAGATCGCCCATCACCGCGAATTGTGCGAGGTGCAAGGGCTCGGCAACCGCGTTGGCGCCGGCATCGAGCAGCACGAAATCGGTCGTGCGCGACGGCATGCGGCAAGCGATTGCCGGACGCTCCACGCCATCGAGGCGACCCAGCTTCATTGAACCCGCCACCAGCGC
>JBEGQI010000254.1:0-10830 GCA_041181065.1 Verrucomicrobiota bacterium
TCGTAGCCAAGGAAGAAGCCCGGATGCGGCGGCTGGTTGTAACCGGTGTTCTGCCAGGCGATGGCGCAACGATACTGCGGGTCGTGCATGAGCGTGTAGAGGCGGTTCGTCGCGAGGATCGTGGTGGTGTAGATGCGGAGCGCGTTGTTGTTGGTCGTGCGCCAGATGATCTCCTCGCGCCAGTCGCCGAAGAGATCGGCGCTCAGGCAAGGTGTGGACTTGGTGCTGTTGTTCGAGGTCAGGCCGCCGGGAGAAAAGATCGAGTTGTTCGCGCTGTTCGTCCAATCCCACTTGTAAACCGTGGTGCCGTCGAGCGTCTCGCGCAGCAGGTCGGCATCCCACCAGACGCAGAAGTTCATCTGCCCGGGCCGCGAGGCGGTGATCTGCACGCCCGTCTGGCTCATCAAACCACCCCGCGCGCCCCACATCTCATAGCCGCGATAGCGCGGATCAATGTCATACGCCACACCACGACCGACATCCGCGTTCTGACCGTCCACGGAGACGAGGACCTCGCCCGTCGCCGCGTCGTGCATCTCCAGACCATTCGCCCCGTAAGCCGACGGGGTTTCATGCACGAACCACACTTCCTTACCCGGCCGCAATGGATCCATGTCCGAAAAATGCTCCGCGTCGCCGTGACCCAGGGTCGTGCTGTAAAAACCGGTGCCATCACTGCGCACACACGCCGCGCCATAGATCACGTCATCCTTCCCGTCGCCGTCCACGTCGCCGATCGACAGGCTGTGGGCGCCCTGGCCGCGATAGGCGGTGTTCGAGGGATCGCTCGCAAAGAACCAACGTTTGGTCAATTGACCTTTGCGCCAATCCCAAGCGGTAAGGTAAGCACGCGTGTAATAGCCGCGGCAAAAGATCGCGCTCGGGCGAACGCCATCCAGAAAGGCGATGCCCGCGAGAAAACGGTCGAGGCGATTTCCGTAACTGTCGCCCCAGATGGAATTGATAGTCGAGGCGCTTGGGTTGTCGTTGCCCGTGTCCGGGTCGCGATGCGGCGACCAAGTGGCGGTGGCCAGTTCGGCGCCGGTCAAACCGTTGAAGACAGAAATGAACTCGGGTCCGGCGAGGACGTAGCCATTGGTCGTGTTCGCGTTCGGATTGTTGAAGCGATAGTCGTTGGTGTTGTTGAACGACGGGCGGGCGCCATTCGCATTCTGCCACTTCGCGACGCCGCCGACGTAATTCGTCTGGCCGTCCATGGAGCCGGGCGCGGTGCGGCACATGATCTCCGCTTGGCCGTCGCCATCAAAATCATAGACCATGAAATCCATGTAGTGCGCACCGCTCCGAATGTTCGGCCCGAGATCAATGCGCCAGAGCCGGGTGCCGTCGAGCTTGTAGCAATCCAAGAACGTGTTGCCGGTGAAGCCGCTCTGGGAGTTGTCCTTCGAATTCGACGGATCCCATTTCAAGATGAGCTCGTATTCGCCATCGCCATCCACGTCCCCCACGCTGCAATCATTCGCGTTGTAGGTAAACGGCACGCCATCCCAAGCCACGCCCGCGGGCGGCGGCGTCAATGGGATGTTCAGGTATTGCTGCGCCGGCGTGCCCGCCGCCATGGTGAACGCCGCGCTATTCGCCTGCGTTGCGCCATTGAGGATGGGTTGGACGAAATAGCTGTGCGTGAGATTGGAACTGGCGCCGCCGTCCACGATGTTGCACGTGTTCGAGACGTTGGCAGAAACCAGGTTGGTCACGCCGCTCGTGACGCGGAAGAGGTTGAACCTAGTGTCGTCGGGGTCGGTGCCCAGCAACCGCCAGCCAACATAGACCGAAGAGGTGCCAGTGCGCACAGCCACCACGCCGCGACCCAGGTTCTCCAGCTGCCGCTGCGCCCAAGCCGGGGTCAACAGCGTCAACAGCGCCATCATCGATAAAACATTTGATCGAACTCGCATCATGCATCCGGAACGCGCAGCGCTGAATATGCTGCAACGGGGACCAGAGGAAGCTACGCCAAATCCGCCGCGCAGAAAGTCCCCTTTACTGGCTACCCGAAGCGGAGAATACGGACTTACCGCTCGCAAACTTGCAGGCAGCTGATTACCTTGCGCGCATGGTTCACGTTGGCATTGGTTACGATGTGCACGAGCTGGTGGCAGGCCGGAAGCTCGTGCTCGGCGGCGTCGAAATCCCACACACGAAAGGTCTGGATGGCCATTCGGACGCGGATGCGTTGATGCATGCCATCACCGATGCCGTGCTCGGCGCCATCGGCGAGGTGGACATCGGTCATTTCTTCCCGAACACGGACCCACGCTGGAAGGGTGCGCCCAGCCACATCTTTCTGGAAGAGGCCGCCAAACAGGTGAAGGCGCGCGGCGGGCGCATCGTGAACATCGACGCTTCGTTGATGGCGGAACGACCCAAGATTTTCCCGCACATCCAACAGATGAAAGCGAACATCGCGAACGCGCTCGGCCTGGAGGCAAAGAAGGTGGGCGTGAAAGCGACCACCAATGAACGCCTGGGGTTCATCGGCCGCGAGGAAGGCATCGCCGCGATGGCCGTGGCGAGCGTGGATCTGCCGGAGTGAAATTCAAGCATGTCAAAGAAAGCTGAAATCGGTTGGGAACGGCGATTGGAAGACGGCAGCAAGCTGGAGGTATATGTCCACCACACAGGTGGTGAGTATCGGTTCTTCGCCCGCCCGAAGCGCTTCGAGAAATGGGCTGCCGTGCCTGAACCTCCGATCGAAGATTGGATCGAACTGCTCGACGCCGTGCGCCGCCGCGTCACCCGCCGCAAGATGATGCCGAAGGATGAGGATCATCTTCTGCGCCTCATCAAGGAACGCTTTCCCGAAGTGAAGTTATGAGCCAGCCGTCCGCCCTGAAACCGCTCATCCTCATCTCGCCCGACTTTGAAAAACAAGGGGTCGAATTCAACGACTCATCGCTGAGCCTTTCGCTGCGCTACGCGGAGGCCGTGGAAACTTGCGGCGGCGTCCCCTTGGTGATGCCGCACACGACGAACCCACAAACGGTCCGCGAATACATCCGCGCGGCGGATGGGGTGCTCTTGACCGGTGGCGATGACATCAACCCCAAACTTTCCGCGCCGCAAGCCACCGCCAAGCTCAAGGCCAAGGCGATCCTCACGGAGGACGGCGGCCGACGCGACTTGTTCGAGTTCATCGTCGTGGACGAAGTCTTCCGCCAGCGCAAACCCTTACTGGCCATCTGCCGCGGCCACCAGCTCCTGAACGTCGCGCTCGGCGGCACCCTGATCGTGGACCTCCCGACGCAACGCCCGTCGGGCATCAATCACCGGCAGATGGATCGGAAGATGGAACCGGTCCATTCCGTGCGGTTGACACCGGGTAGCCTGCTGGCCAAGATGACGAAGACCCGGCGGTTGGGTGTGAACAGCACACATCATCAGGCCATCGACCAGATAGCAGCGCCGCTCAAACCTGTAGCCCGAAGCGAAGATGGCATTGTCGAGGCGTTGGAACTCAGAGAGCAGGAGCCATTGCCGTTCTTGTTGTCGGTCCAGTTCCATCCTGAACGGCTGCTGAAAAAGCACGTTGGGCACCGCCGGATTTTCGAGGCGTTCGTCAGCGCTTCGTTGGCAGAGAAGACTCAGAAACTATGAAAGGTTCGATCCTAATCGTTGAAGATGCGGCCGACATGCGGGACCTGCTCACCGAGGTCCTCAAGGCGAATTACGAAATCGCCACCGCCGAGCACGGCGCCGCGCTCAAGCAAGCCCTCACCGGCGAACAACCCGACGTCGTCCTGCTCGACCTCGGACTTCCTGATGCCAACGGCCTCGACCTGCTGCCCCAAATCAAGAAGCAATGGCCGGACACCGAAGTCATCGTGCTCACCGGCAACGCAACCTTTGAGGCCGCCATCAAGTCCACGAAACTCGGCGCCTATCACTTCCTCAGCAAGCCTTTCGAGACCAACGCACTCGCGGTCACGGTAGATCGCGCCGTCGAGCACCGGCGTCAGAACGAGGAGAACAACTCCCTGCACCAAGCGGTCTCCGTGCTCAGCGGTGGTTCCTCGCCCGTCTTCGCCAGCGCGCCAATGAAGGAAGTCGTGCGCACCATCCAGCGCGTCGCCCCGAGCGATGTGCCCATCCTCGTCACCGGCGAAAGCGGCACCGGCAAGGAAGTCATGGCCGACCTCATCCACGCGATGAGCAAACGCTCCGGCGCCCGCATCATCAAGATCAACTGCGCCGCCCTGCCCCGCGACCTCATCGAGAGCGAACTGTTCGGCTCCGTGAAGGGCGCTTACACCGGCGCGCATACCGATCGCGAAGGTCTCTTCCGCCAAGCCGAAGGCGGCACGTTGTTCCTCGACGAAATCTCCGAGATGCCCATCGACACCCAGAGCAAATTGCTCCGCGTGTTGCAGGATCAGGAAGTCCGCCCCATCGGCGGCAAGGTCAGTTACAAGACCAACTGCCGCATCGTGGCCGCGACCAACCGCCCACCCGCCGAGGCCATCAAGGACGGCAAGATGCGCGAGGACTTGTTCTACCGCATCAGCGCCATCACAGTGCACCTCCCGCCCCTGCGCGAACGCCGCGACGACATCATGCCCGTGGCCAATGCCTTCTTGAAACGCTTTGCCTCGCAGGCCAACCGCCCCATCACCGGCTTTGCCCCTTCCGCCGTCGAGCGCCTCACCGCCTTCGACTGGCCCGGCAACATCCGCCAGCTCCAGAACGAAGTGCAACGCTGCGTGCTCCTCTGCGAAGGCACCGCCGTGGACGGCACCGACCTTTCCATCACTGCGGTCAAGACGAACCCCGATGGGCAGGACACGAACTTCACCCTCCTCGAAGGCGTGGAACGCAACGCCATCTTGCAGATGCTGAAGGAAACCGGCGGCAACAAACTCGAAGCGGCGAAACGCCTCGGCATCGGTCGCCAGACGCTTTACAACAAGATCAAGGCTTACGGGATCGAAGTCTGATCCACTTCAGAAACTTCACCAAGGACGCGTCGTTCGACGCGTCCTTTTTTGTTTAGGCCATCTTGGCCAGTTCCGCGCGGATCATCTGTGTGAGCGGGCGAACCGTTGCCTCGCTGAACTCAAACCGGCAACCGGCGGCGGCAAAGAGTTCCGGCAGTGGACGCGAGTTCCCGAGGGAGAGGGCGCGATTGTAGTCGGCGAGCGCCTTCGCCTTGTTCCGCCGTGAGTTGACCCACACCTGCAACGCGCCGAGTTGGGCGATGCCGTATTCGATGTAGTAGAAAGGATGGAGAAAGATGTGCAATTGCCGGTGCCACATCTTGGCGCGCGCAGCTTCAAGCCCGGTCCAATCCACGCCGCCGCCATCGTGATGCTGCGGGCTGCCGAAGCGCTGATGGATTTGAATCCACGCAGCATCGCGTTCGGCATGCGTATGGCCAGGATGCGTGTAGATCCAATGCTGGAAGGCATCCACCGTCGCGATCCACGCGAGGACGCTGATGATGCCTTCGAGATGCGTGCGGCGGGCCCGGGCGGCATCCGCCGCGTGGTAGAACTCCTCGAGGAATTCGTTGCCGAGCAGTTCCATGCTCATCGAAGCCACTTCGCAGAACTCGATGGGCGCGCCGCGATAGGCGTAAAGATCCTCCTCGCGTGTGGCGAGCGCGTGAAACGCGTGACCCGCTTCGTGCAAGATGGTTTCGACGTCGCGTTGCACGCCGACTGCGTTCATGAAGATGAACGGCAGACGGGCTTCACCCAAAGTGGATTGATATCCGCCCGGCGCCTTGCCCTTGCGGTTGGCAAGGTCGAGCAACTTCAGGTCCTGCATTTGTTGGAAGCCGGCGGCGAGTTCGGCGTCGAGCTTGTGAAAGATGCGCTGCGAGCCCGCGACCATGTCGTCCACTTTTTCGAACGGCTTGAGCGGCGGACGATTCATCGGGTCCACCGCCAGATCCCATGGCCGCAGATCTGCGATGCCAAGCTTACGTTTGCGCTCGGCTTGAAACTCACTCAACAGCGGCACCACGGCTGATTCGACCGCGTTGTGAAACCGTTCGCAGTCCGCCACGCCGTAATCAAAACGTCCGAGCCGGCGGAACGCGTAGTCGCGGTAGTTGCTGAAGCCGGCATTCGCCGCGATCTGACCGCGCAACTTGGACAACTCATCGAACTGGGCATCGATCGTGGCAGCTTCCTTCAAACGCCGCTCGGCGACCCGCTTCCAGGCTTCCTCGCGCGTCGCGCGGTCCGGCTCCTCCAGATGGCGGGCCATCTTCACGAGGGTTTGTTCCTCGCCGCGGAAGTTGACCGTGAGCGAACCGATGAGTTTCTGGTATTGCTGGCCGAGCTTGGCCTCCTCGGTCTCGAGCGGAACATTTTCCGCGCGGAAAAGTTCGACGGCATTCGCCGTATCACGGTCGAAGACGAGGTAGCGTGGCCGGGGCAGCTCCCCGCGGAGCGGATGATTCGCGAACGCTTGCTGCAACGCGAACTGACGTGGCTTCAGCTTGGGATCGATGTCCTCGACGAACTGAAGATAAGCTTTCTCCGCTTCCTGACTGTCGGTGTGGCAGGTCATCGCGATGTAGCGGCGACCCGATTCCTCGTCGAGCGCCGCGCTGAGTTCCGCCCAGTCCAACAGCCACCGTTCAAGTTCAGCGACTGATTTTGCGTTGGCGATATCCGCATCCAACCGGTCGAACAACGGCTCAATGGCCGACCAATCGTTCCAATCCACCGTGGCGGGGACAAAACGACGCGGGCGATAGGGCGGCAAGGCGCCGAAGGGCAGCAGGTTCATAAAACGGGAACGTGGCGAAGCTCAATGCAGCCGGCGCAAGGCGAGGACGACGAGCGTCACCACCAGCATCAATCCGGCAGGCATGAATTTTTTGGTCTTGGCCAGGCGCATGCCGAACACCACCAGCAGCACGCCCAGAAAGACGTCGGCCATGTAATCCTTGAAGACGATGCCCAACGCGCACGGAATCAAGAGCCCGGCAAAGATGACGGACATGACGAGCGAGACCGGGCTTTTGGCCTTGAAGAAGCCGATCAGGCCACCCACCACCAGCAGCACGATGTAAATCCAAAGGATGACGTGAGGATTCATGCGACGCGGAGCTTACCTTTCAAAAAGTGTTTGGGTAGAAAAATTCAAGACACGACACGCGCTTCACCGCTGCCCTTCACAACCTCACCGATGATCCACGCCTTGTGCTTGGTCGCTTTGATGGCGCGCATGACGGCATCCGCCTGGTCAGCCGCGACGATGGCCGTCATGCCGATGCCCATGTTGAAGACCTGATACAACTCGGCCTCAGGCACCCCGCCCTTGTCCACGATCATCTGGAAGATGGGCAACATGTCCCACGAGCCTTTGCGGATGACGACATCGAGCTTGGCCGGCAGCACGCGCGGAATGTTGTCCACGAAGCCACCGCCGGTGATGTGCGCCAAACCACGGACGCCGCGCTGGCTCCCGGCGTTGAACTTCTTCAACAACGCCTGCACAAGCGGGCCGTAGCTGACGTGGACCTTCAACAGCTCGTCGCCGATGGTATTGCCAAGATCCGCCACGCGGGACTTCGGCTTGAGCTTGAGCTGCTCGAAGAAAATCTTTCGCGCGAGGGAATAACCGTTCGTGTGCAGGCCGGACGAAGCGATGCCGATCACCACGTCGCCGCGCTTCACGTCGCGCTGGCCGTTCAGCATCTTGGATTTCTCCACGACGCCCACGATGGTGCCGCTGACGTCGTATTCGCCCTTCTGGTAAAAGCCCGGCATCTGCGCCGTCTCGCCGCCGATGAGCGTGCATTTGTTCTCGGCGCATGCCTTGGCAAAACCTTTGATCACCTCGGTGAAGACGTGCGGCTCCAACTTGCCGGTGCCGAGGTAATCGAGGAAGAACAACGGCTCCGCACCCAGCACAGCGATGTCATCGACGCAGTGATTCACCAAGTCCTGACCGATGGTGTCATGACGGTCCATGGCGAACGCGATCTTGAGCTTCGTGCCCACACCGTCCACGGAGGAGACGAGCACGGGCTGGCGGTATTTCTTCACGTCGAGCGCGAAGAGACCGCCGAACCCGCCGACCTTGCCCATCACTTCCCGACGGTGCGTGGCGGCGAGCATTTGCGGGAGCGTGGCCTTGACCCGGTTGCCGAGATCGATGTCCACCCCGGCGCGTGCATATGCCTTCATTGTCATGCGGCGCGGAGTAAAACGACAAACCGCCTCGGGTGCGAGACGAAACTTCAACGGTGACGCGGTGTTTTCCTGATTAACATTGCCCGATGAAGCGATTGCCGCTAAATAGCCTCCACCGTATGCGCTGGCGCGCGTTGCTCATCGTTTCTGCCTGCGTCAACGTCGTGTTGCTGGCCTTCTGGCTCCACGACCGAAAACCCGCGCCCGCCAGCGCGCCCGAGAGCGAGGACGCCCCCGCCCCCGCCCGGACCCAAGTCATCGTCCGCAAACAATTCTTCACGTGGGACCAGCTCGAATCGAGCGACTACGCCACCTACATCGCGAACCTGCGCGATGTGAATTGTCCGGAGCAAACGATCCGCGACATCATCATCGCCGACGTCAGCGCCCTCTACGGCAAGAAGCGTGCGGAGGAGATCCAACGCGCCGAAGCGGCTTCGTGGCGGGCGACCCCAACCGCAGCAGAACTCGCCGCCTCGGATAAAAGGCTTTACGATATTGAAGCCGAGCGCAAAGCAACGCTGACCCGATTGCTGGGACCCAATTGGGAGGCCAAGGATCCCTCGTTCGCGCAACGCCGCCGGGCCGGGATTTCACTCGACGGTCCCGTGCTGGGACAGCTCCCGGAAAGCGTAAAGCGCTCCTTGATCAACATTGTCAGCACATCGCAGCAACGCATGGAGGAATTACAAGCGCTGGCCGCCGCCGAAGGCCGCAAACCGACTTCCACTGAAATCGCCGCCATCCGCGAACAATCTCGCACGGAGATGGCCAAGATTCTTTCGCCGTCACAGCTTGAAGAGTTTCTGTTGCGTTACTCGCAAACCGCCACCGACCTCCGGGCCGACCTGGCCTCACTCAAATATTTCAAGACCACCGCCACGGAATTCCGCGCCTTATTCCGCGCCTGCGATCCGATTGATGTAAAACTGGCCGCGCTCGACGAACTCGATCCCAAGACCACAGACCTGCGCCGGTCACTTTTGGACCAGCGCAGTTCAGCGATCAAACTCGCGCTGGGCTCCAAGCGCTTCGAGTTATTCCAAGAACTGCATGATCCAAATTTCCGAGAGGCATATGCACAGGCCGCCACGGCCGGCGACCCCACAGCCGTCGGCGCGATCCAAGAGATCAACCAGCTCACACAGCAGGAACTCGCCCGACTCAAAGGCGGTTCCAACCTAACCCCGGAACAACTGGCCATTGCCGCAAAACGCCTGGAACTTGAGCAGGCCAAAGCCACCGCCGAGGCGCTAGGCCAGACCGTGCCACCTGACCCAAACGCACCGCCACCGCCATCCGCAACGGAAGCCAAACCGCAGAATCGTGTCTACGTCATCAAGTCTGGCGACACCTTTGGCGCCATCTCGACTGCTTACGGAATTCCCGTGAATGCGATTTTGAACGCCAATCCAGGGATGCAAATCAATGGTTTGAAACCCGGCCAGCGCATCAATATTCCACCTCAACCCAAACCGATATCGCAGTAAGGTGTATCCTGCCGGGATTTGTTTACGCGCCCCGCTCTTCGCCGACCGGCTTGAGTTTTCCCCCCGTTTGTGGCTGAGTTCCCAATGCACATGCGCTCTGCTCTGATCATTGATGACGATGCCGACTATCGCGCGCTCGTGCGTGAATTTCTCCAAGCCAACCATTGGCGTGTTTTCGATGCCGACAGCGGCGAACAGGGAATCGAACTGGCCCGCGAACATCGGCCCCGCGTCGTCGTGTGCGATCTACTGATGCCGCGCGGCAACGGTTTTCAAGTATGTCGCGCGCTGCGTTCCGACCCGCAATTCCACGCCACCCGCATCGTAGTCACGACGGGCCGTGCCTACGAAAGCGACCGCAAGGCAGCATTTGAAGCCGGCGCGGATGAGTATCTCGTCAAGCCCTTCGAGATGCCCACGCTCGCCTCATTGCTGCACCGCCTTGCGGAGGGCACCTCGTTTTCAACGCAAGTCATCACAGCTCCAGACAATGAAACCGCCACTGAAACCTGGCTGAAGTTCTGGGGCGTGCGCGGGTCCATCGCAACCCCCGGTCCCGGCACGGTCGAATACGGGGGCAACACCTCGTGCATCGAAGTCCGCGCGGGCGGCGAGATCATCATTCTCGACGCTGGCACCGGCTTGCGTCTGCTCGGACGTGAACTCGTCCGTGAATTCAAGGACCAGCCACTGCGCGTGAACTTGTTGTTGTCGCATACGCATTGGGATCACATCCAAGGCCTCCCGTTCTTCCAGCCGCTCTACCTCCAGGACAGCCGCATCCGCATTCTCGGCTACGAAGGCGCGCGCAGCGGGTTGTTCAAGGTGTTGTCCAGCCAGATGGAAAGCCCCTACTTTCCCGTTGGCTTGAAAGAGCTGCCCAGCAACGTCCAAATCGATGAATTGCGCGATCTCGACTTCCAGCTTGGCGATGTCCGCGTGCAGGCTTACTTCGCGAATCATCCCGGCATCTGTGTCGGCTACCGCCTAACGACGAAAGACGGCTCAATCGCCTTCTTCCCGGATAACGAACCCCCCCACCGGCTGCAACACCAGAGCGCTGGTAAAGCAACCGACGAGATTTCTCGCCAAGCATTTGCCGCCAGCCAGTCGCGCAAGTTCATCGAATTCTTGCGCGGCGTGGACGTGCTCGTCATGGATGCCCAATA
>JBEGQI010000255.1:0-11137 GCA_041181065.1 Verrucomicrobiota bacterium
GACGCTGTCGTGCCCCCAGTGAACGCCTGTCGGCACCAGTCCCTTGAGTTCCAGATCGATGGGCGTTCCCGCGGCGGCAACGCGTTCCGCGCGCGGGTTCAAGATGGTGATGCCCGTGAGTTCGTCCGGTTTGATCAGAGCGGTGAGCGCGGATTCAAGGCGGTCCTGCGAGATGATGCCGAAGCGACGTTGCGAACGCAGCACCAGCCCGACCGTGCTCGAGATGTCCTTGGAGCGATTGATCAATGTCTCTCGGGCGATGCGCTCGACGCGGCGGTGTTCGACCACCTGCCAGATGACGACCAGCACCCAGACGGCCAGCAGAACGAGATAAACTGGACGGGCGCGATGCGTCATTTCTTCGGCTTAGCGTTGTCGGGCGCGGGCAGATTGTCGAGATAACGATTGAGGTCCTGCTCGGTGAACGCCTTGGGCAACACGGTTGCCTTGCTGCGTTCGCCGGACGTCAGGCTCACGAGATCGGTCGGCTTGCGCACGATGTGTGGCGTCATGAAGATCATCAGCTCTGTCTTGCCGTTGCTCTTCACCTTGTGTTTGAACAGCAGGCCGACGAGCGGGATGTCGCCGAGGATCGGAACCTTGCTCTCGGAGTTCAACGTCTTGCTCTGCATCAAGCCGCCGATGACGACCGTCTGGCCGTCGGGCACGACGACCACGGTGTCGGCGGAACGCGAATTGATGACTGGAACGCTGACGGTGGTGGCGTTGTTCGTGCCGCCGCCGGAGATCGGGACCCATTGCGAACGGTCGGCGAGTTCGGACGTCTCGGGATTCACAACCATCTCGACGGTGTTGTCGCTGGTGATGAACGGGGTGACGCTCAGGTTGATGCCGACGTTCTGGTAACTCACGGAGTTGATCTGATTGCCGAAGTTGTCAAAGCGCGTGTTCGTGATGAGCGGCACCTGCTGGCCGAGGCTGATGGTGGCCGGCTGGTTGTTGCGCGCGAGAATAGACGGGCGCGAGAGGATTTCCGTCTGGCCGGCCTTGGCGAGGGCCGAGAGCGTGACGTTTAAGTCCTGTCCTGCGAGGCTGTAAACACCACCCGCTCCGGTGGCCACGCCGCCGGCGATGCGGCCCGCGAGATCGAAAGCCGTTCCGCCTGTGCCCGTGCCGTTCAGCGGGTTCAGCGAGCTGCCGCTGATGCTGTGCTTGTAATTACCATCCACGCCGATGTCAGAATCCTTCGTGTAGGTCGCTTCCAGGAAGACACACTTGATGAGAACTTGTGGCGTGGGGCGGTCGAGGTCCTGCACGACCTCCTTGACGTATTCCGCGGTCTGGTCGTCCGTGACGACGAAGACGCGGCGCGTTTCGGGATCCACCGTGACGGTGGCGGTGCCGAGCTGGGTGCTGGCGGGATAATTCGCCGTGGATGACCGGGAAGAGGTCGAGGTGCGGTTGCCGCCAGCCTGGTTAAAACCACCGAAGCCGCCGAAGCCCTGCGCGCCGACGTTGCCTTGGAACGCGAGCCCGGCCAGCACCAACGCGGCGCTGATCATGAGCTGCTGCTTGAAGTTGGATTTCATAGAAAATGATTTCATGTTCTGTTGAGTGGTTGGGCTTCAGTTGCCGAAGGAACGAGTTCCGCTTGAGCCGGTGCTGCCGCCGAAGCTGCTGCTGCCGGAAGTGCGTGTCCCCGTGTTTTGATTCTGCCGTTGGGCGCGGGTGTTCAACTGCGTGCCCGTAGTCCCGCTCGAATTGCGCGACGAGCTGGATGTGCTTTGGCCGCTGAACAACGCTTCAAGCTGCTGTTGCGCGACGGTCGGATCGACGTTCTCCAACGTGTAAACGTGCACCTTCTGTTTGCGGGCCGGATCGGCGTCGAGTTGCTCCAGCATCTTGCCGATCTGTTCCATCGTGTCGCGCGCGGCGGTGACAACCACCGAGCCCGTGCGTTTGTCCGGCACGGCGATGACCTTGGATTGCTTCTTCATACGGTCGCTCTGGGTTGAACCGGAGGTGTCCGTTCCACCGCCAAAGCCGAACGGTCCGCCGCGGAAAAAGCCGCCGCCGCCGCGTTGATTTTGGCTTGATGTCGTGTCCGGAAAAAGACTGGCCAGCAAATCAGCCGTCTCCTGCGGGTCAGCGAACTTGAGGCGGAAGACGCGGATCTCGGTGACGTCCTCGACGTTCGTGTCGACGGAAGCGACGAGTTGCTCGATGGTGGGCATCAAGTCATCGGGCGCGCTGACGACGAGCGAGTTGCTGCGGTCATCGGCTGTGGCCACCACTTTCGAAGCACCAGGGCGACCGCCGTTGTTGCTGTTGTCGCCACCGCCACCACCGCCAAACATGGCGCCGAAGGGCCCGCCGCCGCCGAATTGGAATCGCCCGCGCCCGCCGCCGCCGGACCGGCTGGTATCACCGGAGTTGGCGAACACTTCCTTCACCATGTCCGCCACCGTCTTCGCGTCCGCATATTTCAATTGAAACACCTTCACCGACGACAGGCTCGAGACCGTGGTGTCGAGCGCTTTGATGATCTCGGCGAGGCGATGGATGTTCTGCTGGGTGTCCGTAATGACGAGCGCGTTGCCGCCTTCGTTGGCGGTCATTGTGGTTTGCGCCGGCATCAGCGGCTGCAAATCCTTCGCGAGCTGCACGGCGTTGATGAAACGCACCGGGATGATCTGCGTGACCACCTGCATGTCCTTCGGGATCGTGGTCGGCTCGTAACCCATCTTGACGGGCGTCTCGTTGCGCCGTTTGGCGTCGGACTGGGTGACGATCGTGAGTGTCCGGTTGTCGCGCAGCACGGCGTAACCTTCTTCGGCCAGCACTTTGTTCAACAGCTCGACGGCTTCGTCCTTGGTCAACGGCTGGTTGCTCCAGACGGTGACCTTGCTCTTCACGTCCACCTTCGGAATGACGATGAAGCCCGCGACGTCGCTTAGATGGCTGAGCACCATGTCGAGCGGCGCGTTGCGGAAGTTCATGAGGATGCCTTTCTCGCCGTCCTTGACCACTTTGTCTGTCGGCGTGGCGGGCGTGCGGATGGATGCGGTGGTTGGCGCGGCGGAGTTGGTGTCGCGCTTCATCGGGGCGACGTAACGCGGCGAACTCGTGCCTTCCTTCACGAAGGATTCCGGCGGGCGCGTCTCGCTTTCCGCGGGCTGGGCGTTGCCTCCGCCAACGGTCGCTGCGCCGGTGTCCATCGATTCAGTGGTGACCGGCACCGGCATCACGACGGCATCCTGCGCTCCGGAAGTGTCGGCCGGTTGCGGCTGGTTGTCCGGCGCGTCTTGCGCGGACACGTTGAACGCGACCGCGACGGCGGCCAGCATTGCGATGTTCATTCCAAGCTTCTTCATAAAATCATTCCTTTTCACGTTGTTCCATCAAGCGTTTCAAAACGGCATCCACATCGCCGGCTGACGGATTGCCGACGGTCGATGAACTGCTGCTGCTCTGGGTTGGCTCGCTGCTGCTCCCGCGACTGAAACTGCTACGGCTGCTGCCGCTGCGGCTGGAGCGACCGGAAGAATCCTGCCGTCCGCGTGAGCTGTAATTGCTGTCGCTGCTGCGCGACTCCGTCTCCGAACTGCTCCGGCTGCTGTTCGAAGCGAAGCTCATCCCGGAATCGGAGTGCTTCCACAATCCCTGATCCTCGCGGCGCATGCCGCTGCCGACGGCGAGTTCGAGCGTGTTGGTCCCTTGTTCGAGGCAAATGCCGGCGTGCAGGATTTCCTTCACCTTGAACCCAGCGATGCTCTCGCCTTCGCTCAAGGTGGTTTGGAAATCAGTCGCAGAACCGTCGAAGAAGGCAGTCGGGCCGTGGCTGGTGACCAGCGTGCCGACGAGGTTGAACCACTCAACCATGACCGAGCGCTGTCCGGTGCTGCTACGCGTGGAGGTGAACCGCACACCGGAACCGGAACCGCGATTGCCGTTGAAGATGTTCTTGTCGCTCACGACGCGGAATGAACTGTAATCCGTCTTCGTCGGAGCGGCGGCGGACTTCGATTCCTTCGGGGTAGGGGAATCTGATTTGGTCTCGGCAGATTTGGGCGCAGCCACAGGCGGCTTGGCGCTGACGAGATTGGTTGTGACCGGCGCGTTGCTCACGGCAGGTTGCGCGGCAGCGGCGATCGTCGTAGTGCTGGTGTCATCCGCCAACAAATTCCCGCAGAGCAGGGCGCTGGTGAGTGCGGCGAGCGCGAGCTGGGTGACGCGGTCTCTCATGCGGCCAAGGTCGCACGGAAAACGAAGTTGTGCTGGCAAGTATTGCATCGCGTTCATCGGTTTTTGGTCAGGAGTTGGAGGCCGTTGACTTGCAGGGTCAGGGTGATGCGCGCACCGTCGGTGTCGCGTGTGGCCAGATCGGCACTATCCACTTTGACGCCGAGCGGGTCGTTCTCGAGTTCGTAAAGGAAGTGGGAAACTTCCCCGATGTCCCCGGCGAGGTCCGCACGGCATTCGAGCGTCATGAAATCATCCCCGGCGCGTTTCCACTGCGGACGATACGAGGTCATGCTGACGCCGCTCGACTGCGTCCAACGTTCGAAGGCGCGCGACATCTGGCTCTCGGCGGTCGCGGGATCGGACGGCAGCGCGTTCTTCCTGAAATCCGCCCAGCGGGAATCGAGCGAATCGCCGCGTTGGATCAGGACTTCGCCTTCATGGACTTTGCGTTTGAGTTCGGTTATGCGCGCGGAACGGTTCTTCCACGCGTTCCAGAGCGGCGTGAAGAGAACCTTCTCGCCGACGAACAACGCCACCACGACGAGTGTCACCGCCATCAGGACATGTTGCCGGTTTTTGGGATCAAAGTTCATTGGCCCTCGCTCCATTGAAAGTTAAAGGTGAATTCCATCGGTGAATTGCCGCGCTCGGTCTCGGTGTGGACGTTGGACACGTTCTTCACCTGCCGCAGTTTGTCCTGCACCTTCAGCAACGCGCTGCGCGAACGCGTGGTGCCGGTGCAAGTGATGGTGAGCAGTTCACCGGGCTTGTTCGGGTCGCGGATCTCGATCTGCTTCGCCGAGATGGATCCATCTTCCGGGAACGACTCCGTCAGCCGACGTAGGATGGCGAGTTCGCGATAGGAAGCGTCATACCACGCTCGGAACTTGCGGATGTTCGTCTGGGTATCTTCGAGCGTGTAGACTCGTTTTTCGATGGTGTGCCAGCGATGGCCCCAATACCACAGGAGCGATTGCTGGACGAGGAAGGCCAACAACACGATCGCAGCCAGAGCGCCAGCGGCAGCACCGGCAGTGACGAGCCGCGGGGAGGAATATTTGGAGGTGAACTGCTCCCAAGCGCTGATCTTTGGCGGCAGGAATTCCAGATCGCTCTCGCCGGCGGCAAAGTGACGCATCGCGAGGGCGAGCGCGGAGGAAACGGGCGTGTTGATGGGGAGCTTGATGCCGAACTCACCTTGCGGATGCGTGCGTTCGTGCTCGAACTTCAGCCCCTGCGCGTGCATGCGCGGGCCGAGGACTTCGGCGAGTTCGTCGGCGTCGTCGCTTTTGCCGAGCACGCGGACGAGTTTCACGTCGTCGCGGAGTTCGGGCGCCAACTGACCCAATGTGATGCGCACTTCGCGGGCGATGTGGTCAGCCTGCATCTCACGCTCAGGGCCGTTCATCTCGAAGGCGCCTTCGATCGTCCGCAGCACGGCGATGCCGCCACCCACGGTGAGTTGCATGCGGATGTTGCTTTCGCCGGGCACCAGCGCGAGCACGCCGTCGCTGGACGTCAGCTTGGCCGGTTGCAACGCGGCAATGCCGAGCGAGAAGGTCGCGGGCCGCAGTTGTGCGGCTGTCAGGACTTCTTCGAGGCGCGTGATGTGACTGAGCGGAACGCCGATGAGCGTGGCCCAAGATTCTTTGCCGACCTTGAACTGCGAACTCTGGCTGATCAGTGCGTCAGGGCCGTAAGGAAAGCCGCGTTCGGCTTCGAGTTGGAGAAAGCTAGCGACGTCCTCCGGCGCGAGGTCGGGAAGTTTCGTGGTGAGGGTCAGCGCCCAACTCAGCGGCAGGCAGACGGTGCACCAACGTTCGCGGATGCCGTGTTCGTCGAGTGCCTTGCGGATTTCGCGACCAACAAGTTCGGGCGCGTTTGTCAGCGGATCCAGCGAGAGCGTGGCGCTGAAGCTCTGGGTGATCTCGACCGAGCCGTTGGTGCGCCGGACTTCCACTACATCGAGGCGGCTGCCGTCGAAGGCCAGACCCAAGCGGGTCGAGCCCGGCTGCCGGTTGCGCGGGTTGAGATTTTGGAGGTTGATGTTCATTGTTTATTGCTGGCGACCTGCGTCAGGTTCTCACGGGCGGTCTTGCCGAGGGCCCAACCGAGATGGGTGAGGTCCTGCCGATACGCGATGCGCGGCGATCCGTCGCTGGTGTCGAATACGAACTTGGTCCGCTGATAACCGCGGCCGTGATGACCGACGGCCGCGATGTCCGCAGTGAATTGGTAGCTGAGCGTGGTGATATAAGGTGCGGCTTGCTTGGCGGCATCGCTGCCGATGACTTCCACGAGCCACGCGACGGACTTGAGATTGTCGGCGTTGCCCAGGCGGTAGGCAGCCACGGTGGAGGAGTATTGTGTGCCGATGCCCGGGATGCATTGCAGCACCGCTTCCGTGGCGGTGTTGATGTTCACAAGTCCATCGACGTAGTTGGTGCCTTGGGGCGCGGCGACGATCTGGTTGGCAATCTGGTCGAGCTCGTTTCGTGTCATGCGGCTGTCGAGGTAGAACTGCACCATGTTGGTATAGCTCGTCTGCTGCGTGCCGCCGCCACCGGGACCACCGCCGCCCGGTCCGCCCGCGCCCGCGCCGCTGGCGGCCAGCTGCGTCAGGATTTGATTCGCGCGTCCGGTGCCGAATGCATTTTGCAACACGATGGCGAGGCCGTTGCGGTCATTGACATTCGTCCGCGTCGTCGAGGGTTCGCGGCTCCAGACGGTGACGTATTCGAGGATGCCCGGATCGAGCACGCTGTTGCGGTCGTCGTCCGGGGCGGAGTTGTCGCCGTCATTCTCGTTCGCATCGAGTGCGCCGTTCAGGTTGGCGTCATCGCCGTAAAGGATCTCGGAGTCCATTCCATAAACGAGGCGGAGTTCATCGATGGATTCGAACGGCGCATTCTTGCAACGGTATGGCGGCGTCAGGCGCTGGTAGGTTTCATCTTCGGCGCCGTTCTCAGAGACCGTGCTGTTCGAGTCGCGCCAGTCGATGATGGCCGCGGCCAGTTGCGGCGTCATGCGGGGCAGCGATTGAAGCATCGTTGCAGTCGCGGTGTTGAGGTTGAGCTTGGAGGATTCATCCACGAGACCGAACCAGGGTTCTTCGATGGCCGTTTGCTGGTCGCTCCGACCGATGAACCAGAAACGCGCGTCGGCGAGCGCCACGCCATCGCGTTCGTAGGAATTCTCATCAGGGATGAGGCCGGGCGTCTGGAGATTGTAAAGGATGTTGCTGGCGTAGCGCGCTGCCCCGGCGATGGCCTGCTCGGCTTGCAACGCAGAGACGCGGTTGTCAGCCGAGCGGATCTCGAAGCTCATCGAGTTCGCGAAATAAAGGGCCACGCTCACGATCCCGAGGCAGACCCAGAGAACGATGATGAGCGCGGAACCGTGTGCGGTTCGATTGCGGGCGGTGCGATCTAACCTCATTGGCTACCTCCTGTCGTCGAGGCGGAGTTGGTCGAGATCTGCACGGAGATCGGCACCACGAGTTCAATCGGATCAGGCGCCATCTTTCCCGTTTCCGCGGCCATGGCGATCTGGATGCGGACGCCGGTCGGGAGATTGTTGGTGGTGCTGCTGGTCGACGACGTCGCGGTCGAGTCCCAAGTGTCCATCCATTGCGTGCCGTTGTAATATTGGAAGGTCACATTGTCCACGCCGCCCAAAAGCCGTTGGTCTGAGTAATCGTCCTGAGTGACCGGCAACAGATTGCGGACGGTTGAACGCACGAGATCGAGGCCGGACCCCAAGTTGGTTGAGGGCACCAGATAATAGGTGACCTTGCGCATCTCGGACCAGGTGTCGGTGTCGGAGAGGGTGCCGGACGCGGTGTAGATCACGGGGCCGACTTGCTGACCGGCATGCGCGGCAGTCGTGGAAGAGGAACCCGTGGTCAGCGTGGTTTGGAACATGCCAGACAAGGTGCCGCCGGGCACGGTGATGTTCGCGAAGTCGCGTTTGATCAGAGAAACAGCGTGTTGCAGCGGGATGGACTCCTCGAACTTTTGGTCGGCTTGATTGCGCAAGGTGATCGCGCCATGGAAAATGGCATGAACGACGGCGAGAACCATCGCGAGGATGAGCAACGCGAGCAGGACTTCGAGCAGGGTGAAAGCCCTCGCCTCGATTCGCTTCAGGCGAACCGTCACCATGTTCGGATTGTGAATCGCGATTTGCATCACTCTGTCGCAACCAACGTGCTCAACTTGAGATCATAATTCTGTCCCTGCGCCGGAAAACTCACCGTTACTGTTGCCAGTCGCAGCGTGTCGAGCCCGGACGATTCGAGGTTCAAGTTCCAGGTGTAATCCACCGAGCTTTCCGTGACCTTGCCGGACTGCGCGCTCTTCGCAGCCTGACCCGTGACGATCATCTCGTTCAAGATGCGGTCCGCGACGCGTGCGGCCACGGCTTTGCGGTTCGCGACCTCGCCGGCAAGTGCCGCGACCCGCAAACCGGCCACGGCCACCGGGATGACGATGGCCATGAAAAGCATCGCGGCGAGCACTTCGGCCAACGTGAAGCCGGCTTGCGCGCTATGGATTCGCGAGCGGTTGCGTGGTTTGCAGCGCATACTTGATATGGTTCTCATCCAGCGCGAGCCAGACGATGTCCGTGTTGTCCGCGAGTTTCACCGCCACCCAGACTGGGCTGGTATCCGCGGCGTAACCGTCCGGCGTGAAGCGGATGGCCGGTTGTTCGCCGGCGATCTGCGTCGTGATCTTCCAAGGCTTGGTCGTGATGAGCGAAGTCGGCGGCAATGCGAGTTGCAGGCTGGAATCCACCTCATACTGGACGGCTTTTTCATCGGTCTCCGTGTAAGTGGATTCCGCCTCGACGCCGTAGGTGCCTTCATCCGGTTTAAACCACATGACCATCGGCACGCCTTCGGAGACCGCGCGGCTCTGCGCATAACGCGTGAGCGACAACAGCCGACGCGCCTCGGAATCCAGCGCGCGCGCGCGGAAGAATCTTGAGAGCGACGGCGCGGCCACGGCCACCGCCATCGCGAGCAGCGCAAGAACGAGCAACAGCTCCATCAACGTGAACGCGCGGCGGTCAAGGCCGGAACGTGTCTTGACGACACGCCCCGGCCCACCAACCACCAACCACAAGAGGCCGGAGGCGGCGGGAACAGCCCGTCGCACGTCCTCTTGCAGAGTCAGATTGCGCGCACGCAAAAGCATCGCTCACTCACTTCTTCGGCTGGGACGATGTCCAACTGTTGATGTCGTCCTCGTTACCAGCACGGCCATCGGGACCAGCGGAATACAGATCGTAGCCGCTGGTGTTGTGTTTGCCCGGGCATTCATAGTTGTAGGCGTTGCCCCACGGGTCGGCGGGGATTTCCTGCTTCAGGTAAGGGCCCTTCCAGTTCTGCGCATCGCGCGGCGTCTGGACGAGGTCCTGCAGGCCGTCCTTGCCTTTGGGGTAATAACCGTTGTCTACCTCGAACGCATCGAGCGCCGTGCCGAACGCGGCGATCTGCGATTGTGCGGCGGTGACGCGCGCCTGTTCGGAACGGCCCGCAAGCTTCGGCACCACGATGGCTGCGAGCACGCCGATGATGACGAGCACCAGCAGCATTTCCACAAGGGTGAACGCGCGTTGGTGTTTGTGTGGGTTGATCTGGATTTTCATAAGCGAGTTATTTGATTTGTTGTGAGAGTTCGAACACCGGCAGCAACATGCCGATGAAAATAGTGCCGACAAAACCGGCGATGAGAAACAGCATCAATGGTTCGAGCAAAGCGACTGCGGTCTTGAGATTGCGGTCGAGGTCCATCTCGGTATCGGCGGCGATGCGCACGAGTTCCTGGTCGAGGCGACCGCTTTCCTCGGCAACGGAAATCATTTCCAACGCCGGGCCGGAGAATAGCGAACGGCAATCCGAGAGCGAAGGCCCGAGCGATTTGCCTTCCTTCACGCGGTCGATCGAATTCGAGACAGCATCGACGAGGATCTGATTGCCGAGCGAGCGGCGGGCGACGTTGAGGCCGTTGATAAGCGGGACGCCCGCGCCGAGCAGGGTGCCAAGCATGCGGCAGAAACGGGCCATGGCGTATTGCGAGACGAGTGGTCCGACGACCGGCATCTTGAGAATGGCAGCTTCCCATTGGCGGCGACCAGCAGGCGACGCGGCCCAAGTGCGGAACATGAGGATGCCGACAACGACCGCCACCAAGACGAATAGGCCGTAGTTCCGAATCACATCGCTGACACCGATGATGATTTGCGTGATGAGCGGAAGATTGCCGCCGAGCCCTTTGAACACGGGCATGAACTTCGGAATGAAGAAGCAGAGCAGGAAGACCAACACAGAAATGGCCAGCACGGCGAGGATTGCCGGATAGAACATCGCGGCGAAGACTTTGCCGCGCAGTTCCTTTTCGCGCGATTGGAAGTCGGCGATCTGCGACAGCACCACGTCGAGGAACCCGCCCGTCTCGCCGGCCTCCACCATCGCGACATAAACGCGCGGAAAAACGTCCGGGGATTTGGCCATCGAATCGGCCAGCGTCGCGCCGTCCACGACCGAGTCGTGAACTTCCTTCCACTTGGCGGCGGCCGTCGGGTTGGTGGTCTCCTTGTGCAGGATCACCAGCGCCCGGCTCAACGGCACGCCCGCTGCGAGCAGGCTGGAAAGCAGGCGCGTGAAGTTCTCCAGCATCCGCGCGGTGATCTTCTTCGCGCCGAACAAAGGCTTGGCCGCTACTGCTGCCGCTGCGGCCTTGCTGGCTCCACTCTTCGCTTCGGCGAGGTTGATGGGGCGCAGCCCCTGCGCTTCCATCTGGCGAAACGCCTCCACACGTCCGGCGGCCTCGATTTCGCCGGTGGCGACCGCGCCGTTTGCGCCAAGAGCTTTGTATTGGAAGAGCGGCATGCTACGAATGGAACTTATGCGGCAGTTGCGGTCTGG
>JBEGQI010000256.1:0-5986 GCA_041181065.1 Verrucomicrobiota bacterium
CGAGCGATACGAGCTTTGCCAACGGGCATGGCTTCAGTCGGGAGCTTCTCAGCCTTGAGATGGCGATAGAGCAGCTTGTGTTCGCAGTAAATCACCGGGTCATCGATCGCCACCGCTTCCAGCAACATGCTGTAAGCATCTTCAACCGTCGCCGGCGTCATCACGATCAGGCCGGGATAATGCGCATAGATGGCTTCAAGACTCTGACTATGGAACGGCCCGGCGCCAGAAGTGCCGCCACAAGGGAGCCGCACGACAATCGGACACGGCACATTTGTCCGCCAAAACAGCGTCGCCGCCTGGTTCACGACCTGGTTGAATGCGACCGTTGAAAAATCTGCGAATTGCATCTCGATGATGGGCCGCATGCCCTCGATTGCCGCGCCAACCGCAAGTCCGGTGATGGCATCTTCGCTGATGGGAGCATCCAGCACGCGCCCGGGAAACTCCTCCTGCAATTTCTTTGTGGCCTTGAACGCCCCGCCGAACTTGCCCACGTCCTGCCCGTATATGAACACGCGCGGATCGTCGGCGAGCGCCTTGGCCTGCGCTTCACGGATAGCGTCAATGTAGGTGATGCTCATGCGCTCAGGCCTCGGGATGTGTATCCCCAAAATGCTTGGAAGAAATCGCCGACCAATCTTCGTTGAATGGATTTGGCGCCGGCTCGCGTTGCACCGTCGCGACGGCGGCTTCGACCTGTTGAACCACCTCGGCCCGCCAGTCGGCCAGCATTGCCGCGTTCACCCAGCTTTCCTGGAGCAACATCTCTTCGCTGACTTTCAGGCAGTCACGCCCGATGCTCGCGGCCTTCAACTTCGGATCAATGTAACTCGCATCGTCATGTTCGCCGTGGCCACAAAGTCGTAGGAGGTTGGCAATGACTAGTTGGGGGCCGCCGCCGCTGCGGGCGCGGGCGATGACTCTTCCCAAAGTGTCGAGACAGGTCACGATGTTGGTCCCTTCGATTTCCACGCCCTCGATCCCGTAACCAACCGCCTTGTCCATAAGCGAACGGCAGGCAAATTGTCGGTCATTCGGCGTCGAGTAAGCATAACGGTTGTTGGCGACGACCATCACAAGCGGCAGTTTCTCAACCGCTGCCTGATTCATCGCTTCGTGGAACGCGCCCGTCGACGTGCCGCCATCGCCGAGGCACGTGGCCCCAACCACCTCGCGTATGCCCTTCATGCGGCGGGCAAACAAGACCCCGTTCACCACGGAAACCATCGAGCCAAGGTGACTGATCATCGGCAGGAGCCCTTCGAGCGGCCGGCCGCGATGCACATTGCCGTCGCGACCCCGCATCGGTCCGAGCGGTGATCCGAGATACGTGCGCACCGCATCGATGACGGGTTCACCGAACGCCAGACGCCCGGCCATGTCACGGATGCTCGGCGCGAACACATCACCTTTGCGCAGATGCAGTCCGATGGAAACGCTCAACGCCTCCTGCCCACGGCCGATGAAGACGCCACCATGGATTTTGCCGGCGCGATAAAGACTCGCCATCTTCTCCTCCAGGACCCGGCTCAATAACATGATGCGGTGGGCCTGAAGGCAAAGATCACGAACTGACATCGATTGAGGCGGTGCTGGTTTGGGCGCCGTCTGTAGCATGTGGCAACTTTACGCCCCGTCGCCACCCAGTGGCAATTCTCATTTCGACGCAGAAAATTTTTTGATGTTTTGCATTGCGCAACGATTGTCGCCCAGCGACACCTCGCTATACTCACCGCGTCGGGCAATGAACCGTGTTGCACATGAAAAACAACTCCCCCACATACGGACCACACGATCGCCTTTGCCCGGAGCGAACGAACTCTCGCCCAAAAACAATGGCTCCAGAACCTCTCGCCGTGCATGCTTGAACTGACTCATTCCAGTTGGATTCTTCTGCTCGCGGCAGTGTTCGCCGTCGCGTTCTTTTACTCGTCGGTCGGTCATGGCGGCGCGACGGGTTACCTTGCGGCGCTGGCTTTGTTCGGCGTCGCGCCCGCTTCTGCTCGCGTCGCCGTGCTGGTGACGAACGTCCTCGTCGCCAGCGTCGCGTGCTACCGGTTTTATCGCGCAGGGCATTTTGACTGGCGCGTGCTCATTGGATTCGCCGTCGTCTCGGTGCCGTGCGCCATGTTGGGCGCCAAAGTTCATGTCAGCGCGCAGACCTACAAACTTGTGCTCGGCTGCGTGCTGTCCGCCACGGGAATCGTGCTGCTCCTGCGCGCGCGCTGGCAGAACGAGGAACTTTCGTTGCGCAAATTCTTCTGGCCACTCGCGCTGATTATCGGCGCCGCGCTTGGTTTCCTCGCCGGCTTGACCGGCATCGGCGGCGGCGTGTTCCTCAGTCCCCTGCTCTATTCGCTCCGCTGGGTAAAACCCAAAACCACCGGCGGCATCGCAGCGGGATTCATCGTGCTCAACTCCATCGCCGGACTGATCGGCACCGGTTGGGACAAGATCACGCACGCCGGTCCGCTCCTCTGGCTTACTCTACCGGCGGTGATCGGCGCGTTGCTCGGCACACATTTCGGCGCGCGCCGCTGGAGCAACGCCACCTTCAGCCGCGTGCTGGCCGCCGTTTTGGTGTTTGCGGGCGGCAAACTCTTGTTCGAAGCTTTCGCCTGAATCGTCATGCGCGTGCTGTTTTTCGCCCAACTGAAAGATGCGACCGGTTGCGCGTCAGTGGATTTGCCCGCATCGTCGCCGCTGGATGCTGAACAACTCTGGGCCGCGCTGCTGAACCAGTTTCCAAATCTCGCCACGCATCGTCGCACCGTGCGGCTCGCCAAGAATTCGGAATACGCCACCGCCGAAACCAAATTCGTCGAAGGCGACGAAGTGGCGTTGATTCCGCCCGTCTCCGGCGGTTGAATCACACGCATGGAAATCGAAATCCAGCTCACGAACAGTCCGATTCCGAGCCAAGTTCCGCCGCCCATGGCAGAGCATGGCGCGTGGGTGGAATTCCGGGGCGTCGTGCGCGGAACCGAGAACGGCGCGGGCATCGCCGCCTTGGAATACGAGGCTTATGCGCCAATGGCAGAAAAGGAAATCCGGCGACTGCTTTCAGAAATTTCCACCGCGCAACCGTGCATCGCAGCCCGCGTCATTCATCGCCTCGGAGTGATCCCCGTGGGCGAAACCGCCATCTACGTGGGCGTTGCAGGCAAGCATCGCGCCGAGGCATTCGCCCTCGTCACCGAGTTCATGGACCGCCTCAAGCAAGACGTGCCCATCTGGAAACGCCGCGCCATCCCGCTGACCGCTTGCGCAGATCCAACGCCAGCCAATGCTTCCATCGTCACCCACACGCAACCTGCAACTGTCGATGAAACGATCGCGCTCATTCACGAATGTTGCACCGCGATTGAACCAGAAGGCGTCCCGCTAACCGAGGCTCGTGGGCGCACGCTGCGCGAACCTGTCGTGGCGCCGGAAGACCAACCGCCCTTCGACCGCTCCTCCGTGGATGGCTTCGCCGTTCGCCTCGACGACCCGTCGAAAAGCTTTCGCATCGTGGACCGCATCCGCGCCGGCGATTGGAAGCCTCGCAAGCTCCAAGCCGGTGAAGCCGTCCAGATCGCCACGGGCGGCGCGCTTCCCAGCGATGGGCTGCAAGTCGTGATGAAGGAAGATGTGCGCGTGACCGGCGACACGCTCCACATCGAGGAGCGCGACCGCGAGCGCAACATCCGCTTTCGTGGCGAAGATGCCTGCGCAGGCTCGGAGTTGGTTGGCGTCGGAACCAAACTCAGTTCCGGCGCGCTGGCATTGCTCGCGAGCATTGGCCACACACAACCGCTGGTCACGCGGCGGCCCCGCGTGTTGCACGTCGCCACTGGCAACGAAATCGTTTCGCCCGAGCAAACACCGCAGATCGGCCAGATCCGCGACTCCAACACCTCGCTCGTTCGCGCGTTCATGCAATCACGCGGCATCACGCCCCGGCAAATTCGCGTCGGCGAAGATCGCGCGGCTATTGATTCCGCACTCCGCGCCCCACACTCCGCGTTTGATCTGCTGCTGATCTCCGGCGGCGCGAGCGTCGGCGAACATGATTTCACCCGCGCCCTGCTCGCTGACCTCGGTTATACCCTCCGCATCAGCCGCACGACGACGCGTCCGGGCAAACCGCTGATCTTCGCGACTCGCGGCAACGCGGTGGCTTTCGGTCTTCCCGGTAATCCGCTCGCGCACTTTGTTTGCCTGAACCTCTACGTTAGCGCCGCGTTGCTGGGGCTCAGCGGCGGCTTGGAACAAAGCGGCTTCATGACTGGCGAACTGGCGGATGACTTCGCGTCCGAAGCCAACGCGCGCGAAACACTTTGGCCCGCGCGGTTGAACTTCATTGCCGGCACCGCGCAACTCACGCTCCTGCCGTGGCGTAGCTCAGGTGATTTGACCTCGCTCGCGACGGCGAACGCGCTGGTGCGGATTCGCAGCGGTTGTGGCAAACTCACGCGAGGCACGCGACTGGACTTTGTCTCCACCGAACCGTGAACCGCCAAAACATCCAATGACACGAAAGCCCAAATTCTCGCACCTGAATCCACAGGGCGAAGCGCGCATGGTGAACGTCGGGGCCAAGCCGGTTCAACAACGGCGCGCGGTGGCGGAGGGAAAGCTGATCTGCCAGCCCACAACCATTCGTGCGCTGAAACGCGACGCGTTGCCCAAGGGCGACGTGTTGACCGTGGCGCAGATTGCGGGCATTCAGGCCGCAAAGCGCTGCGCGGAGTTGATTCCACTTTGCCATTCGTTGGGTTTGAGCCACGTCGAGGTCAGCTTCCGCGTCAAAGCGAACGCGATTGAAATCCGGTGTGTCGCTGAGACAACTGCGCAAACCGGCGTCGAGATGGAAGCACTGACCGGTGTGAGCGTGGCGGCCCTAACGCTTTACGACATGTGCAAGGCCGTGGACAAAACCATGCGCATCAAGAACGTGCGTGTCGTTGAGAAAGTAAAGCTGTGAAGATTGGCCGCATCACCATCAGCGACCGGGCGAGCGCAGGCATTTACGCCGACCGCAGCGGACCGGAGATCGAACGCAACTTGCGCGAGACGTTCGGCGCACAGGCCACCTTCATCGCCGCCATCGTGCCGGATGAGTTAACGACCATCTCCAACAAGCTCTGTGAACTAGCCGACGAAGCAGCGTGCGATTTGATCGTGACCACTGGCGGCACCGGCATCACGCCCCGTGACGTCACGCCCGAAGCCACACGCGCCGTGCTCGAGAAGGAATTGCCCGGCTTCGGTGAAGCGATGCGGATGCAATCGTTGGCCAAAGTGAAGACCGCCATCCTTTCGCGTGCGACGGCCGGAACGCGCGGGCGTTCACTCATCGTGAACCTGCCCGGCAAGCCAACTGCCGTCGCGGAGTGTCTCGAAATTCTCGCTCCCGCCATCCGCGAAGCTGTGGCACATTTGCGCGGCGACGATCCGCATCAGCAGAAGTCGCAACAACAGCAGTAAATGGATCCTTTCGGACGCACAGTTGATTACCTACGCATCTCGGTCACCGACCGATGCAACGAGCGTTGCCTTTACTGCATGCCGCAAGGCTACAAGGGCTGGGAGCAAACCCCCGATCATCTCACGGCAGAGGAGATCATCCACGTCGTGCGCGTCGCCGCAGGCATGGGCTTCCGCAAATTCCGCCTCACCGGCGGCGAGCCTCTCGTGCGCCGCGACTTGCTGGACATCGTGCGCGGCATGAAATCCGTCCCCGGCGTCGAAGTCATCGGTCTTTCCACGAACGGAACCAAACTTGCGTCGCTCGCGCACCCGCTGCACGAAGCCGGCCTGCGCACCGTCAACGTCAGCCTCGATGCGTTGAGCGCTGAAGTTTATCACCGCGTCACCGGCGGCAACGTGGCCGACGTGCTCGCAGGAATCCGTGCCGCCGTCGCGGCCGGGTTCGAGCGCGTGAAACTGAATGCCGTGTTGATGCGCGGCGTGAATGAGCAGGAACTCTGGCCGCTCG
>JBEGQI010000257.1:0-3760 GCA_041181065.1 Verrucomicrobiota bacterium
AACGTGCCCATCGGACTGAACGGATTTGTCGAAGGTTCAACGAATCTGACCAGTTGGTTGCCGGTGCAAAACTTCACCAGCACCAATGCCACGCAGAGCATCACTGTGCCTGCCAATGGACCACGGCAGTTCTACCGCTTGCGTTTCCCGTTTGCTTGGTCGTGGCCGTGAGGCCAACGCTTATCACTGGTCTTTGCGCGGGAAAAGCGGAGCAGGGGAGCCAATGGCGTGGCCTTGTTTCAATCCACCCCAAGCCGCCGCCGCAAATTGATTCGGCGCGCCGGTCAATCCCAGTTGCTCGTAGATCTTTGTCGCACTCGCCGGAAGGAACGGCCACAGCAACACGGCGATGACGCGGCAGGATTCCGAGAGGTTGTAAAGCACTTCGTCGAGCCGCTGCGCTTGTGCCGGGTCTTTCGCGAGCTTGAACGGAGCGGTCTGGTCCACGTATTGGTTCGCGCGCGTGATGAACGCCCAGATGCTTTGCAACGCGCCTTGCAGCTCGTTCTTCTCGAGTTGCGACTTCACGTCGGCGATGGCTTTGGCGGCATCGGCGGCAAGGTCGTTGGCTGGCGCGGGGACGACGCCGTTGCGATAACGCTTCAGCATCGAGAGCGAGCGGTTCACGAGATTGCCGAGGCCATTGGCGAGCTCGGCTTGATAACGCGCTTTGAAACCGGCGTCGGTCCAGTTGCCGTCGGGGCCGATGTCGAGCTCGCGCAGGACGTAGAAGCGGAAGGCGTCGAGGCCCCATTCGTCGATGACCGCGATGGGATCTACGATGTTCCCGGTGCTCTTGCTGATCTTCGCGCCTTCCTTCTGCCACCAGCCGTGCGCGAGGATTTGTTTCGGGAGCGGCACGCCTGCCGCATGGAGCATGATGGGCCAATAGACAGCGTGGAACTTCACGATGTCCTTGCCGATGACGTGAACATCAGCAGGCCACAGGGAAGTTGATGGTTGAGAGTTGTTGGTTGATAGGCCGAGTGCGTTACAGACCGTCGGATCGCCGAGAGAAGCGGGAACGGTGATGTAGTTCGTCAATGCATCGAACCAAACGTAGGTCACGTATTCCGGATCGAAGGGCAGGGGAATACCCCAGCTCAAACGTGACGCGGGGCGCGTGATGCAAAGGTCCGCGAGCTTTTCGGATTTCAAAAATCCAAGGACTTCGTTGCGACGATAATCGGGCTGAACAAAGGACGGATTCGCCTCGATGTAATCAATGAGCCACTGCTGATGCTGGCCCATCTTGAAATACCAGTTCTCCTCGATCAACTCGACCACATGGCCCCATTGCGCGGCCCAAGTGCCGTCGGGATTGCGATCTTTCTCCGTGAGGAACGTCTCTTCCTTCACCGAGTAAAAGCCTTTGTATGGTTCCTTGTAGAGATCACCCTGGTTCTTGAGCTTCGTGAGAATCGCGCCGACGACTTGCTTGTGCCGCGCGTCGGTGGTGCGGATAAAATCGTCGATGGACAAATCCAGCTTCGCAGCGAGCGCCTTCCAGATGACAGCGAGTTCATCGCAATAGACCTGCGGCGTCTTGCCCTCAGCTTGTGCCGCTTGCTGGACCTTCTGGCCGTGCTCGTCGATGCCCGTCAGGAAGAACGCCTCCTGCCCGAGACTGCGCCGGGAACGGGCGATGACATCGGTGATGACTTTCTCGTAGGCGTGGCCGAGGTGGGGCGCGCCGTTCGTGTAGTCAATCGCCGTCGTGATGTAAAAGCGTTTGCTCATCTGCGCCGCAGTGTAGGGGCGGAACCGACGAATTCCAATTTGCAAATCCGTCGGGCGCCCCACTCGCTCTCGTGCTGGGTTTGATGTAGGTTCATTTCGTGGGCGCAGGCATGGTCAACGGTATCTTGCAACGGTTGCGTGCGTGGTTGCGGCGCGACTGGCGGCGACTGCTTCAGCTACGAGACCGGTTCGAGTTCAGCGAGGAGGCGTTCCATCTTGTCATGGCTGCAGTGGTTGGTGTCGTGGGTGGCCTCGTAAATCTCCTGTTTTATTATGGCATCGAGTCTGCCAAGTGGCTTTTCCTTCACAACCTCGGCGATCCTGTGGTCGTTGCGGAAGAGATGGAGTGGCCAATGCGCCTGGTGACGCCGGTGCTGGGTGGCATTGCGGCCGGGCTTGTCTTTCACTGGGGCGGCAAGTTGCTCAAGACACACGGCACCACCAACCTGCTTGAAGTCGTGGTTGCGGGCGATGGCCGGTTGCCGTTTCGTGCGGGGGTGGTGAAGTCCATCGCGTCGCTGATGAGCATTGGTTCCGGCGCATCCATCGGGCGCGAAGGCGGCATCACGCAACTCTCCGCGATGCTGGCTTCAAAGTGGGGACAACTGTGTCATTGGCCGCCTTATCGGCTGCGGCTGCTGGTCGGGTGTGGTGCCGCCGCGGGTATTGCGGCGGCCTACAACGCGCCCCACGCGGGTGGGGTCTTCGCTGCGTGGATCGTGGTCGGCAATTTTTCGATGAACCAGTTCGCACCGCTTGCACTGGCTTCGGTCACTGCGACGCTCGTGTCCCGAACCTTTTTCGGCATCCACGCGTGGTATTCCGTGCCGGCATTTGAATTCACCCGCCTCACTGAACTGCTCTGGTTCATCCCGCTCGGTGTGCTTTGCGGCGCGATGGGAGGTGCGTTCCTCAAATTGCTGCGCGTGACGGAAGGCGCCTTCACCCGATTAAAACTGCCGCTCATATTCAAGCTCGCGTTTGGCGGCTTGGGTGTCGGCTTGATCGCGACGCAATTTCCTGGCGTCTGCGGCAACGGCTCCGTGGTGCTTAACCGCATTTTGAATGAAGAGTTCATGCAGGAATCTTTTCCACTTTGGTTCCTCGTCGGCTTGCTCGCGGCCAAACTCGCGGCCACGCTCATCACGGTCGGTTCCGGTGCGGTTGGGGGTGTGTTGACGCCGACGATGTTCATCGGTGGAACGCTCGGCGCCGTGTTCGGTCTGGCGTTGCATCAACTGGGCTATTCGCACGGCCTGCCGACGGCGCTATTCACTGCCGTGGGGATGGGGGCTATGCTCGCCGCAACTACGCGCGCCCCTTTGTTGGCGATGATTTTGATCTTCGAGATTTCCCTCAACTACTCCCTCATGCCGCCGCTCATGGCCGCAACGGTGCTTGCGGTTATCGCCGCGCGACGCGTGCATGGCGAATCCATATACACCGACGTGCTCCGCCAGCGCGATGCTTTGGCCGCTCGCGAGAGCGACCACGGCGGCGCCTCCCTCGAAGTCACTGTAGGTGATTTGATGCAACCGCCGATCCAGCCGGTCCGCGAAAGCGCTATGCTTGCCGACATCGCTCAACGATTTCTGGTCGGGTCCAATAACTACCTGCCTGTCGTGGATGCCGAGCAGCGGCTGGTTGGCGTGGTGGCGTTGCACGACTTAAAGGCATACCTCGGCGACGACGTGCAAGGCATCATCGCCTTCGATGTGATGCGCCCGCCGCCGGCGGTTTTGTTGCCAACAGAGCGATTGCTGGATGTGCTGCCCACGATCATCGCCAGCGATTTGCGAAACGTTCCTGTCGTCAACAGCCGCGTCGAGATGAAACTGATCGGCGCCGTGGTGCGGGCCGAGGCGTTGGGTGTAGTGGCGAGCGCTGTGGATGGTGCGCACAAGCCGGGCTTCGATCCGTCGAGGTAGGCGCTTTGCCCTTGAAGTTCAGCCAGCCAGGTTTACTGCACGTATAGGGCTGTCGCTAGGCAGGCATGTGGGGCGGCGGACAATCGGGCCCA
>JBEGQI010000258.1:0-10589 GCA_041181065.1 Verrucomicrobiota bacterium
CAGCGTGAGCTTATCGCGCGTGCGACTCAAGCGCAGGCTGATGCCGCGTGGCTTGGCGTGCTTGAGCGCATTGCTCACTGCTTCCTGCGCGATGCGGAACAGGTGTCCGGCCAGAGTCGCATCTTCGATGAGCACGGGCTTGCGACATTGAAAACGGCAGCGCACCCGGAAGAGTTCCTTCGTCTGGAGGGCAAGTTCACCGAGCGCAACCATCAAGCCGTCGGGCTCGGGGCGGATGGGCGAGAGTCCGCGCGAGATGCGGCGCGTGTGCTCGATGGATTCGCGGACCAGGCTGAAGATTCGGTCGGCGTCGCGGGTTTCGGGCGCGCCACGCTCGGCGAGTTTTTCGCGGAGCACGTTGCTGAGATACGCCACCCCGCCGAGTTGCTGGCCCAGCCCGTCGTGGAGTTCCTGCGCAAAGCTGCGCCGCTCGCGCTCACTCAGTTCGAGCAGCTCGTGCTCAAGCGCCTTGCGCCGGGAGATGTCGCGCACGAACCAGCGCGATTGCACGAAGCGCCCCTTGTCCCAGAGGGCGTTGGCATCCACGAGCACATGGCGGAGCTGGCCGTCTTTCGCAACGAATTCCGTGGCGAAGTTGTGCAATGTCTGACGCGCAGCCAACCGCCGCAGCAGTAGTTTCACGAGGGCGGCGTCGGCGTGGAAATCGGCCAGACCGCAACCGGTCATCTGTTCCGGTTTCAAGCCAAGCAATTCGCTGAATGCCTTGTTGGCCCGGAGAATTTTGCCGTTGCGCGCCAGCAGCACCAAGCCCACCGAGGCTTCGTCGAAAAGATCCTGCAGTTCGTGTTCGTGCCGCGCGAGGTCGTCCCGCATCTGAATCTGCTGGCTGATGTCGCGGGCGATCGTGGAAAAGCCCGCGAGGCGCCGCTCGTGGTCGAGGATGGGGGACAGCGTGAGCGACACCCGGATGCGGCGACCATCTTTGCGCAGCCGGTCCGTTTCAAAGTGCTCGATCACCTCGCCACGGCGGATGCGCCTGATCAACTGATGAAACTCATCGCGGTGGCCGCGCGGCAGCAGCCTGCGGCTGGAGCGGCCGATGACCTCGGTAGGCTGGTAGCCAAAAATGCGCGCTGCGGCGGCGTTCCAAGTCGTGATGGTGCCGTCGAGTGTGCGGCTGAAGATGGCGTCGTTGGAGTGCTCAACGATGCCAGCCAGCTGAGCAGTTGATTCAGACCATTTCATTTCTAGGGAACCTGCTTTCCAACTGTGGCGCCAGACGTTGGCGGAGCTTGCTTCACGTCATTCGTAGTTGAGTGAGAAACAGGCGTTTCACCGGCCGGGAGCAGCATCAACGACGGGATGGTCATGAACAAGCCCGTCAGCACCAGCCACGCGGTGAGCCTGGCGTCGGTGCCATAGTCCAACATCGCCTTGGCCGCCAACGCAACGATGGTCAGGTTCGGGCAGAGAAGGAGGAATGCGCGCTGATCACCACCGCTCTTGAGCCAGCGCCGGTGCAGGATTTCCCGCACGCCCAAAAGCAGCCCGGCCGAACCGAAAGCCAGCAGCGCCGTCACGTCGAACAGCCAATGCCAGTCAATCCGCAACCCAAGTGCGACGAAGAAGACGGGAATCAGGAACCGGTGGCTGATTGGCGCGATGTATTCCTCCAACGACAGACCATCATGCTTGGCGCGGCTCATGGCAAGGCCCAGGAAGAAGGCAGTCTTCGCCGCGTCCAGACCGAGCCGTTCGCCAATGGCGCACACGCCCAGGACCAGCAGCACGAGCCAGTGAATGCGCCAGTGGGTGGTCCGTTCCAAGATCGTCTGGAACAATGTTTTCAAGTGGGTCGCAAAGCGGGCGATGAGGTAAATCGTCACCACGATGCCCGCGAGCTTCAACAGGACAATCCAGCTCCAGCCGGTTTTGAGCACGGTCGTTTCAATCGCCAGAACAACGATGGCCATCACTTCGAGCGCGACCATGACGTGCAAGAGGGACTGTTTGGGCGCTTCGGCAAAACCGGGATAGCTTTTCCAGGCCGGGAACGCCATGCCCACGGAACAGGCTGTGAGCGCGGCCGCAGCCACAAGTGCCTGCAACCAGTCCAGTCCAGCCAGCAGTCCCAGACCAAATGCGAGCGGATATTGCAGCAGGGCCCAAGCAAACGCGTGACGCAGCGGACGGAGAAAATCGCGCAGCTTCGGCAGATCGATCTCGAGCCCCACCTCGAACAGCAGCAGCAGGAAGCCGACTTGCCCAGCTTGCTCCAGCATCGTGCGGACCTGAGGATTGGCCAGGGGGCCGAGCAGGAAACCGAAAACGACAAACGCTGAAAACACCAGCGCCGGCCGCCCTAGCTTGCGGCACAAGTCTGGCACGGCCATAAACAGCAGCACCAGGCAGACGATAATTTCGATGTTGTTCATACCCGCGTGTTCGGAGCGTATCACAGCATAGGTAGCCGGAAAGTGTGTGGCAATGCGCGCGCCTGTTTAAGGCGGATTTTTACAGTCGAAGTGATGCCGCGGCAAACCTACACTCGTCTAGTCGTTTCACTGAGCGCGACGTGGGGAAGCCGCCAGAGGTGCGTCCCGGCGACATTGACTAGAGTATGAACATGGTGCTGATGTTAAAACTGCTGCTCGCAATCGCCACCGGCTTTGCAATGTGGGCATTGCTATGAGCCGCTTCGGATACTGGCGGGATGAGTTGTTTGTCACGGCGGCGCTTGCCTATGTCGTCAACCGCTGGTTGTTGATGCCTTTCATCCCCTCGCCATTCCTGCACGGCCACTTCAATGATCTCCTCCTCATCCCGGCCGCACTGCCGGTCGTGCTGTGGGCGCAACGGCTCATTGGGTTGCGCGAACATGACGGCACGCCGTCCTGGACTGAAATGCTGATGCACCTCGCCGTGTGGTCGTTGATCTGTGAATTCATCGGGCCGCATTGGTTCCACCATGGGACGGCGGACGCGTGGGATGTCGCGGCCTACGCTGTGGGTGGAGTCGTGGCGTGCCTTTGGTGGAATCGCTCCGCACTGAAGCTCTCCACTCAAAGGCCATGAGCTTCGATACGCTGGCGCCATTCTACCGGACCATGGAGTTCATGCTGGCTGGAAGTCTTCTGCAACGCTGCCGGACAGCGTATCTGCCCAACGTGGCCGGTTGCCGTCACGCGCTGCTGCTGGGTGAAGGACCGGGCCGGTTCCTGAAGGTGTTTTTGCGGATGAACCCACAGGCACAGGTGACTTGTGTCGAGCGCAGCCCGCGCATGATCGAAGTGGCGCAGCGCGAATTAAGCGGTTGCGAACGGGCGCGCGTCCAGTTTGTGCAAGCCGACGTCCTGAGCTGGCGTCCGCCTCAAGCCGGGTTCGATCTGGTGGTCACGAATTTTTTCCTCGACTGCTTCCGGCCCGAGGAATTGTCGGAGTTGGTGGCGATGATCGCTGCGCGTGCGACGGCGGACGCACATTGGCTGCTGGCGGATTTTCGCCAGCCGGAGCGCGGCTGGCGGCGTTGGCGTGGGCGTGTGGTGCTGACGCTGATGTATCAATTTTTCCGGCACGTCACGGCCCTGTCCGCAACGCGGCTCACGTCGCCGGACGATTACCTTAAGGCTGGAGGGTTTAAGCTCTCGGCCCGGCGGCTGGGGAATTTTGGTTTGTTGCACTCGGACCTCTGGCAGCGCGTCGTATCGTGAATGCCCGGCTGCAAAAACTCCTGAACCGGTTGCAACGCCGACGCGACTTGTGGTTGCGTCTGCAAGGCTGGTGGCTGCGCGTGCAACAACTGCTCCTCCAGCTTCAATCGCTGGTAAGAAGACTGCCGCCGCGCTGGCGCGCGGTGTTGACCACTTGTGTCTATGGCCTGGGCGCGGGCGCTTCCGCGGTTGCGTTTCAACTGGGGATGAATTGGTTTTTCCACCTGGGTTTTGTCCGGTTGTCCCGTCAGTCGCCCGCCATGTTTTATGCCGGCAGCTTCGTGCTGATCATCGGTTCATCGCTGATCGTCGGATGGCTGTTGAATTCTTTTTGCCGCGAGGCGGCGGGGAGCGGCATTCCACAACTCAAGCTGGCGTTTTTGGAAAGATTTTGGCCTCGTGCCGTTCCGGGTTATTTGGGTGAAATTTGTGGCAGGCATCCTCAGCATCGGCGGCGGATCGAGCCTCGGTCGCGAAGGCCCTAGCGTGCAGCTCGCCGGAGCGGTGGGATCGAATCTGGCCGCGCTGGCAGGAGAAGCAAAACAAAGCCGGCGCGCCCCAGCCGCAGCCGGTGCGGCAGCCGGGCTCGCGGCGGCGTTTAACACGCCACTGGCTGCTACGACGTTTGTGCTGGAGGAAATCATCGGTGACCTGAACAGCCGCTTTCTCGGCGCCGTCCTGCTCGCCTCGGTGATTGGCGCATTTGTGGTGCATGGCATCATTGGCAAGCAGCCGGCATTCACGTTGACCGGCGTTGAGTCGCCAACCTGGGTGGCCTATGTCCTTACACCCGTGGTGGCGGCGCTGGCCAGCGTGGTGGGCGTCTATTTTCAACGGCTTTCGCTGGGGCTGCGGCGGCGCACCAAGCGCAGCCAGTGGTTTCCCGCGTGGTTGATGCCGGCGTTCGGCGGATTGCTCACGTGGATCCTGGGTTCGCTGGTATTCTGGTGCACGGGCCATCTCGGCGTGTTCAGTCTGGGATATGACGATTTATCAAGTGCGCTGGCGGGCGATCTCGGCTGGCAACTCGCGGCGGTGTTGCTCGTCACGAAATTCGTTGCAACGTTTTGTTGCTACGGTTTCGGTGGCTGTGGCGGCATCTTTTCGCCGACGCTCTTTTTCGGCGGCATGATGGGCGTGCTGGTCGCGGGTCTGGTCGGGCTCGAATGGCATATCTCCCGCGCCGATACCGTGACCCTCGCTGTGGTAGGCATGAGCGCTTGTTTGGGCGGGGTGGTCTTCGCGCCGGTGACGGGGATCCTGATTGTGTTCGAGATGACGCATGAATTCGCCCTTGTCCCGGCGCTCATGATTGGCGCCCTGGTCAGCCAGGCCATCAGCCGGAAAATGAATCAGGAGAGTTTTTACGACGCGCTGCTCACCCAGGACGGCCATCGTCTGGAACACGTCCGCCCGCCGCGCGATTTGCAGAGCTGGCAGGAGTTGCCTGTGTCGGCCATTGCGAATTTCACGCCGGTAGTCGCATGCAGCCTTGATGCCGCCTCGTTGCGGAGACTCTTGGATGAGTCGCCCTACCAACAGTTTCCCGTGGTGCAAGCGGGCAAGTTGATGGGCCTGCTGACGCGAAAGGAGGCGGAACTGGCTTTATTGCAGAAGCGCGACCCGGAACTTGCGTCGGCTGCAACGTGCCTGCGGGAACAAACGGTTGCTGCGTTGCAGATGTTGCTCATCGAGTCCGATACGCACGTCGTCTTGGTCTTGGATCGAAAAGAGGGTGAAGTTGTCGGCTTGGTAACCCTGCACGACCTGCTTCGCGCAGAGGCAACCATGGCCCAGAAATCAAAGGAGGAAGTTTGAATGATAAGGTCGCAACTAGTCGTCTATTCAGTATGCGCACCCTGCCAAATCCACGCCTGATGCTGCTCCTCGCGTTTGCCTTAATTGCGCCAGGCATCGCCGTGGGCGGGGAGGAGGAAAAGACCACTTATTATGTCCAACTCATCCGCGGCAACGACGAGGGCAAACCTCCAGAATCCGGGGCCAAGGCCATCGGCCCAAAACTCTCCCGATCGCTTCGTGCTGCCTTCCGGTGGAAGAGCTACTGGGAAATCAAACGGCAGAAGGTCGAGGTGGCGGCGGGCACCAAAGCCCGAATCACTCTCAGCAAGGAGCGGGCGGTTGAAATTGACTTGAGCGAGCCAAGCAAAAGGACTGTCACGGCTTTCAGCAACGAGAAGCCCGTCTGCATCACAACTCAGCCAGCGGGCAAATCCATGACCATCATGGGTGCCGATCGGGGTTCAAAAAGCTCTTGGTTTATTGTTGTTCGGCGAGACAAACCGTCGACCGATTGAAGTGCTGGGCCGAGAGGGGTTGCTCGAATGCCCCGCCCTTCGAATAGCGGGCTCGAACCTAAACACAGCGCCCCGTAAGATTGATTGCTCGCGACCAACCATCCGCAAGAATTAAACGCCACCCCTATTCCGAACCGAGCTGGAACAACTCAAGCGTCACCACCATTACAGCTGCGTCGATCCAAGCTTCGCCAGCGGAGTGAACTGTTTCTTCTGTGGTTTAATCCGTCCAAGGACGTGCCTTCACCATCTCATATCAGTAACGAAGTCGGCTTTTCCATCCAAGTCTAATGCATTGAGGGAGCCTGACTCATTTCTCTGCCCAGCAGTTTTGTTGCAGCAGGATTTCGGAGCGTGTGCGGGCACTGATCCTATTGGCCATGGCTCGAGGGTGACGCCTCAATTGGTTAACGTGCCTCTGATCATTATGAATCCCAAGGTTACCCTAGGAACCTACGCAGGACTTGCTTCAATAATCTGATACTGCGGTTGTATACTGTTTGCCCAAAAATGAGGTTAGGTGGGGGGTGTTGGTGATCTGAAAAATGTTGCGAATCAGCAATATTGTTAGGGAGATTGCATGAGGGTGGGTGAGGGGAAGTGGGGCGGAAACCGGTTTTGAATTTCGAGTCAGGTGTCTTGGAGGGGGATGCAAAAAGACTGCCTATCCTTTTGAACGTTGGTGCAGCATCTTGAATGATAGTGAGCTGCAGTGGCAAATTGGTAGTTTTTGATTACGTTTTGATTACGTTTTTCCGTTTTGGACAGCCGTCGGAAGTGGGCTTTGGCCTTTATTTACAGGGATGAAATGGATATTGGCGGAGAGGGGGGGATTCGAACCCCCGATAGCCTTTCAGCTATTCACGCTTTCCAGGCGTGCGCGTTAAACCACTCTGCCACCTCTCCACCGAAAGCGGCGCAAACTGTGTCCAACTGCGGCGCCACGCGCAATGTTTTTTCAGGCCAGAAACAGCTCCCGCACCGTCAACTGAAACTCCGGCAGCAATTTCTCGGTCAAGATTTCGTCGCCCGCGAGAATGGCGCCGAGCACCAGGCCATACTCGTTCGCGAAATAAACCTCCACGTTGTCGTAACGCGGATCAACCATCCAGAGGCGCGGCACTTTCATGTCCTCGTAGATTTGTTTCTTGATGACTGTGTCGGCGCGGTGGTCGTCGGCGCTGACGATTTCCACGGCGAGCCAGAGACGATTGTTGGCGGACGTCACCAATGCGAGGTCCGGGCGTATGGTGTGATATTGATTGAGCGGAATCTTCATCCGCGGCGGCAGTAGCTTGGTGGCGGGATAATTCGCCACGCTCGCCAACATGATTTCGTGGAGCCGCGCGCAGATGCGTTCGTGACGTTCGCCGGGGCCGAGTCGCAAATGCCACTCGCCGCTCAACAATTCCTCGTAGGGCTCGCTCATGCGTGATGCAAAACGCTACGCAGGAAGCGTCCGGTGTGCGAGCGTTTGTTCCGCGCCACCGCTTCTGGCGTGCCTTCACAAACGATCTGCCCGCCGCCACCGCCGCCTTCGGGACCGAGATCAATCACCCAATCCGCCTCGGCCACGAGATCGAGGTTGTGTTCGATGACGATGACGGTGTGGCCCGCGTCCACCAGTCGCTGGATGACTTCCACCAGCCGGCGCACGTCGGCCATGTGCAGGCCGATGGTGGGCTCTTCGAGGATGAAGAGATTTCGTGAAGCATGCTTCGCGGCTCGTGCGCCGATGGTGTCCGGCCCGGGTCGCAAGCCGGAGAGCAGGTGCGAAACCAGCTTCACGCGCTGTGCTTCACCGCCGCTCAGCGTCGGGCTGGTCTGGCCGAGCTTCACGTAATCGAGGCCGGTGTCGTGCAAGGCTTGCAGCGCGCGGTGGATCTTCTTGTGCGCGGCGAAGAACGTCAGCGCTTCCTCCACGCTGAGTTCCAGCACCTGCGCGATGTTCTTGCCGGCGTATTCGATGTCGAGGGTCTCGCGGTTGAAGCGCGAGCCCTGACAGGTTTCGCAGCGGACGAACGCGGGTGGCAGGAAGTTCATCTCCAACTTGGTGACACCTGCGCCTTCGCACTCGGGGCAACGGCCCTGCGCGCTGTTGAAGGAGAAGCGGCTCGCGGAATAACCGCGGATGCGCGCCTCGGGCGTCAGGGCGAAGAGTTGCCGGATGTCGTCGAAGAACCCGACGTAGGTGGAGGGGATCGAGCGCGGCGTGCGACCGATGGGCGTCTGGTCCACCTCGTAAACGGCGGCAATGCTTTCGTGACCGGTGACGTGCGTTGCCTTGCGATTCGTCGGTTTTGCGCTGCGCTGTTTCAATGCCGCGGTGAGCGTCGGTAACAGACATTCACGGATGAGTGTGCTCTTGCCTGAACCGCTCACGCCGGTGACGGCAACAAATCGTCCGAGCGGAAACTGAACCGTGACATCGTGCAGATTGTTCTTCGCGGCGTGATGCAAAACCAAGGCGGGCGTCTTGCCAATCGGACGTCGCTCGCCGCGCGTCGGGTAGTGCTTCGCCTCCTGCGCGCGCAGACTTTGGCCGGTGATGGAATCTTTGTGGCGCATCAACTCCTTCAGCGTGCCGCTCGCCACGACTTGTCCACCGTGAACACCCGCGCCGGGGCCGAGGTCGATGATGTGGTCCGCGCGGCGCATCGTGTCTTCGTCATGCTCGACGACGAGCACGGAATTGCCGCGGGCGCGGAGACGTTCGAGCGTGTTGAGCAACTGCTCGTTGTCGCGCGCGTGCAAGCCGATGGTCGGTTCGTCGAGGACGTAAAGCACGCCGCTGAGATTCGATCCCAATTGCGCGGCAAGCCGGATGCGTTGGCCTTCGCCGCCGGAAAGCGTGGGCACGCCGCGGCCGAGCTGGAGATAGCCGAGCCCGACTTCGTTGAGGAAGCGGAGGCGTTCGCGAATCTCCGGCAGGATGTCGCGGGCGATCGCGGCGGAGCGGGAATCGAGCTTCAGCTTGGCGAAATGCTTGGCGGCGGCAGCGACGTCGAGCGCGGAAAAGGTTTCGATGGTGGGGGCAGCGCGCTGCGCTGCCCGGACGTCGCAGCGCGACGTCCCTACCAAACGCACCGCACGGGCCACGGGATTGAGTCGCGCGCCGTTGCACTCGGGGCAGACCTCGCGCTCGTTGGCCCAACTCCACCAACTTTCCTCGATGGAATCAGCATTCGCTCCGCGCTCGACGTCGGGGATGTAGAACAGCTCGCCGAAGCCGCGGCATTTCGGACACCAGCCAGCGGGTGAGTTGTAGCTGAAATTCTTTGGGTCGAGCGGCTCGAAAGCGCGATTGCATTCCGGGCAGACGCGTTCCGTGCTGTGAACCGTGACACGCCCGCGCTTGTCCAGTGCCAGCAGCGTGCCTTTGCCGAGCTCAAGCGTCGCATGGACTCCCTCGCGTAGTTGTTTCGCTGTGGAAATGGTCGCCACCACGATCTCCACATCGTGCTCCTTGAAACGATCCAAGCGCAGTTGTTCGCTCGATGGGCGCAGCTTGCCGTCGGCGCGGATTTCAGCGTAGCCATGCTTGGCAGCCCATTCGGCGACGTCCGTGTGGAAACCTTTGCGGCGTTTCACGACCGGCGCGAGCAGGCGGAGTTCGCCGCGTTGCTTGAGTTCGCGTTGAAGCTGGGCGGCTACTTCGTCGCGGGTTTGCGGGCTGACTGGCACGTTGCAATCGGGACAATACTGCGTGCCGAGGCGCGCAAAGAGCAGGCGGACGAAGTGATAGATCTCCGTCACGGTCGCCACGGTGCTCTTGCCGCCGCCGCGCGTGGTGCGTTGCTCGATGCTGACGGTGGGCGGCAGCCCCTCGATCAAATCCACATCGGGCCGCGCCATCTGCTCAACGAACTGGCGCGCGTAGGCGTTCATCGAATCGAGGAAGCGCCGCTGGCCTTCGGCGAAGATGAGGTCGAAGGCGAGCGTGCTCTTGCCCGAACCACTAACGCCAGTCACGACCACGAATTTGCCGCGCGGGATGGCGAACGAGAGGTTCTTCAGGTTGTGCTCGCGCGCGCCGTGAATCTGGATGGAGTCTTCGAGCAATTTCATGACAACACCTCCCGCAAGAATGCGCCCGTGTGGCTGGTCGCACATCGGGCGATTTGCTCGGGTGTGCCGGTGGCGACGATTTGCCCGCCGTCCGCGCCTGCTTCGGGGCCGAGGTCGATGACCCAGTCGGCGCATTTGATGACGTCGAGGTTGTGCTCGATGACGAGGACGGAATGACCGGCGTTCACGAGGCGTTGGAAGACTTGGAGCAGCACGCGGACGTCTTCGAAATGCAGGCCGGTGGTGGGCTCGTCGAAGATGAAGAGGATTCCGTTCGTAGTCCCGCCTTTAGGCGGTTTGGCTGAGGGACCGGCTGAAGCCGGGACTACAAACTCGGCAAGATGTGCAGCGAGTTTCAACCGCTGACTTTCGCCACCGCTGAGCGTGTTGATGGGCTGGCCGAGTGCAAGATAACCGAGGCCGACGTCCTGCAAAAGTTTGAGCGCAGCCACGGCGCGTTGGGCGGGTTTGGATTCGTTGAGGCTGCCGAAGAAGTCCACGGCTTCATCGACGCTGGCTTCGAGAGCGTCGGCGA
>JBEGQI010000259.1:0-30236 GCA_041181065.1 Verrucomicrobiota bacterium
CGGCCCCCCACTTGATGCGGGCGGCACACCGCGTTTCCAACGGTTGTGGACCCAGAACCAGTTCGCCGGGTCGCGCCGGATGGCGGACTCGAAGGCGGCATTCACGTCGCGCATGATGGCCTCGGCGCTGCGCGGTTCGCCGTTCTCGTGTGTTGGAATCTGCCCGCCCGCCTCGATGCGCCAATGCGCCAGGCCGGTGCGGTAACAGATGCCGGTGTAGAGCGGGCATTTGTAGCGCAGGGCGAACACGGCAACTGCCGGACTCGTGCTGGCATTGTGACCGAGGAACGGAATCTGCAATCCGCTGGCACGGCCCGCTTGGTCGCAAAGTAATCCAAGCATCATGCCAGGTTGGTTCATCGCGGCCTTGAGTTTTTCAGCATCGAACCGGCGGTCAAAGAACAGGCACCCAGACTTCTCGCGCATGGATTGGACCAAGCGGTTCAGCGAAGGCTGACGCAGGCCACGATAGGTGGTAGCGCCTTGAAAAGCGCCGCAGAACTGACCGAAGCGCGCATACAACTCAAAGTTGCCGAAGTGGCCAATGGCTACCACCACACTCGGCGGCACGACTCCTTTGGGCGGCTGGAATTCCGGAGGCACCACAAATTCAACGTGCGGTTTCAGTTCCTCCGCAGTCATCGCCGCTGTCTTCACCGCGCTTGCAAAGTTTTCACCGATGCGACGCAAGTTCTCCCGCGCCAACGCCCGCACTTCAATGGCCGATTTTTCGGGAAAGCAGCGAGTGAGGTTGTTCACGGCCACACGCCGGTGGCGCGCGTCGAGCCAGTAGGCCAGTGCGCCGCCCGCCCGGCCCAATCGCGCCACGACACGCAACGGCAGGGCCTGCAACAGGGCCACAATGGGCCGCACAATGGCGTAGAGCAGGAAGTCCATCACCGGAAACAGATCTTGCGCACACAGTCGCGGAAATCCTCGGCTCCGCTGAGGATGCGGATTTCGACGCGCATGAAAAAGATCGGCAGATCGCGCCGGTCGATCTTCGGAAAACGCACGGCGTCCTTCTGCGTGGTGACGATGATTTCCGCCTGCCGCTTCTTGCTGCGGTTGATGGCGTTCAACACTTCCTGCTGGGTGAACCGATGATGATCTGCGTGCCGCTTGGAATAGACCAGTTCCGCGCCCAGCTTCACCAGGCTTTGCTCAAAGCTTTCGGGCTGCGCGATGCCGCTGAACGAAGCCACTCGTTTGCCTTTGATGATGTTGATGTCATGCCGCTCGCCGGTGAACAGGTCTTCGATATACATCGGATGATGCACACATTCGATGATGCCCGCGTTCGGATTCAACGCGTGGATGCGCGCGCGCAGTTCCTTGGTGTTCCCGTCGCTCTTGGTGATGAAGATCGTGTCAGCCCGCGAAAGGTGAGTCGCCGGCTCGCGCAACGTGCCGCGCGGGAGCATGTGCTCGTTGCCGAAGGGCTGCTGCCGGTCGATCAACACGATGTCCCGACGGCGCCCGGCCAGCTTCCAGTATTGATAACCGTCGTCGAGCAGCAGCGTGTCGCAACCGAATTTCTCGATGGCATAACGACCGGCCTTCACGCGGTCCTTGTCCACAAGCACGACGACGTCCTTCAAGTTTGACGCCAGCATGTAAGGTTCGTCACCCGCTGTCTCGGAATCGAGCAGCAGTGATTTACCATCCGAGACCACGCGCGGCGGCGTGCTGTCGGAGCGGAGCAGAATCTGGTTCATCAAGCGTTTGGGAAACGGCGGCGGCTTGGAACGATAGCCACGCGACAGGATCGCCACCTTGCGACCGGCGTCCTGCAATTCGCGCGCAAACTTCTCTACGACCGGCGTCTTGCCCGTGCCGCCGACGGTCAGGTTGCCGACGGTGATGACTTGGATGCCGAGCGTGGAGTCACGGAAGATGCGGACGTCATAAAGGAAGCGCCGCAATTTGATGACCAGGGCAAAGACCTTCGAAAACGCGAACAAGGTGCCGCGGGTCAGGGAAGCCGCAAAGCCGCGCCGCTCCTCAAAGATGACTTCGAGGACGAACGTTTCGAGGCTTTCGGTCCAGTTGCGAAGGGTTTCCCGCACAGGGGATAACTGTGGCAAAAAGAAGTTCCCAATTCCAAGCACCAAGCTCCGGAGAAAAGGTCCCCGGCATGCTTCCGCCCGCCCGCGTCCGCCGCTACACTGTGGCCATGATGCTCATCCGAACGCGCGTGCAGCCAAGTGAGATCCACGGCATGGGATTGTTCGCCGTCGAACCGATCGCCCGCGGCACCGCCGTCTGGCGCTGCGAATCGGGATTTGACCGGGCGTATTCAGCAGCGCAATTCGCGGCGCTGCCAGCAGAAGCGCAACGTCATCTGCGGTGGTTTGCGTTCCTCGATTCGGCGAGTGGCAACTGGGTGCTGAGCGGTGACCACGCCTGCTTCATGAATCATTCGCTCAAACCGAACACCGGCGCGCTGGCCGATGCCAAGGCGCCGGTCACGACCATCGCACTGCGGGACATTGCGGCGGGGGAAGAGTTGACGTGCGATTACTTCGCGTTCGACGCCGAGGCGTCCCGGAAACTTGGCTGATTCACTTCGCAGCTGCGGCGTTGTAGCAAACGCCTTCCGTCGTGCTGCGCAGGAAAATCTTTCCGTCGCTGAACGCCGGCGTGGACCAGCATTTGCCACCGATGGCTTGGAAGAGTCCCTCCTGTTTGTAGCCCTCAGGCGACGCCTTCACGATGCAGAGTTCGCCGTAATCGCAAAGCGCGAGCAGGTGACCGTCAACGAGGATGACGCCGCCCTGACCGAAGTTGGGCTTGCTCCACTTCTCCGCACCGGTAGCCAACTCGATGCACTTGAGCGGTGCAGTGCCGTAGGCAGCATGGCCGAACAAGCCGTAAAGATAACCGTCCTTCACCACCGGCGTGCTCCAGTGATTCATCAACTGGTTCGGCTTTTTCCAAACCACTTCGGGCGTGAGCGCGTCGCCCTCCTTCTTGATGCGGATCACTTGCGCCCCGGCACCATAACCCGCAGAGCAGTAAACCAGATCCCCATCCACCACGGGCGAAGCCGCTACATGGCGCGCCGGGAAATCCTGTCGCCACAGCACAACACCGGTCTTGGGCGCGACTCCGACCAAACCCTTCTTCGTGACCCAGATCACTTGCCGCACACCTTGAATGGTCGCAGCAACTGGCGATGCATGACAAATCCCGTCGTCCTGTGCTTTCCAAACACTCGCTCCAGTCTTTTGATCAAAGGCCAGCAGCGACTGGCCCAAACCACCGCCTGCGACGAACACCAACCCGCCATCCAGCAAAGGCGAAGCAGCGTTTTGCCACTGAAGATTCTTGCCGCCAAAATCCTTGATGATGTCCTGCGCCCAGAGTTGTTTGCCGTCCTTCTCATCGACGCAGACAAGTTTCATCGCACCGCCAAAAACAAAAACCCGCCCGTCATTCACCGCAGGAGTTGAGCGTGGGCCATCGCCACCTTTGTTCCCATCCTCACCATTGTCGCCGCCACCGTCGTAACGCGCCACACCGAAGGGCGTGGACCAAAGTTCTTTTCCGTCCGCCGCGTTGAATGTCACCAACACCTCGCGCTTCACGCCGTCGATTTGCCGCCCCACAACGGTGAACGCTTTTCCGTCCGCGACAGTGAACGAACTGAAGCCCGTCTCTGCCTTGATGCTCCAAACGCGGGCAAGGCTGTTCGAGGAAATGTAAGACTTGATGGCCCAGCGCTCGGCGGAACGTCCGTCCGTGCTAGGCCCACGGAATTGAGTCCAGTCCGCAGCGTGGGAAGGAAAAAGTCCCGCGCTCGCAAGAAGGAGCGCCCGGCAGAAGTGAAGAGGCAGGAGTTGCATGGCTGATGGACGCCAAGGTCGGCGGAATCCTTCGACAGTCAACCGTTTTTGTGGACAAGCGGTGCTTGCCAACCCCTGCGCCGCCCGTCATGCTCAAACTGTATTCATTTCGAGGCGTGCCAAACCCACGCCTGACGTCATTAACATGAGCAACCAAAACGAGAACGACTTGTTCAATCTGGACAACTTGTTCGCGCCTGCTTGGGCGAAAGAGCCGACCACGGCCAACCGCTACGCAAAATACGAGGGGCGCGACGAAACCTCCGACCGCGACGACCGTCGCGGCGGCAGACCCCGCTTCGGCGGTGGCGGCCCACGCCGGGAAGGCGGTCCCCGTCCACCCCGCGGCCCCGGCGGCCCGCGACCTGAAGGCGCGCGCGGTCCGGGTGGTCCTCGTTTTGGTGGCCCGCGTCCGGGTGGCCCGGGCGGTGATCGTCGGGGCGGAGAACGCCGCGGCTTTGGTGGCCCGCGCCGGGATGATCGCGGCGGTCCGCGTCGCGAAGAACGTCCCGCACCGCAGCCGTTGCCGGAGGTGAATCTCTCGTTGATTCCCGACACGAACGGCGTGGACATGCTCGCACGGCAAATCAAGATGACCGGCCGGGCGTATCCGCTGTTCCAGATCGCGCTGATGATTTTGGAAAAACCTGAACGTCACGCCGCGACCTTCTCGACGAAAAAGAACGCCGAGGGCAAAGCTGCACAACCGTTGTTCGGCTGCGCGCTCGATGAATCGCTGTGGCTTTCCGAAGACGAAGTAGTCGAGCACGTTCTCACGCATCATCTCGCCACGTTCTACCAGGCTGAACGCACCCAGACCGATCCGCCCAAGGGCAAATACACCTTCGTCGCGCAGTGCGGCATGAGCGGCGTGATCCTCGGCCCGCCGAACCATCACGATTACCAGAAGAAGCTGCAGGAACTGCACTCCCAACGGTTTTCCCGCATGCCGTTCGACATGTTCAAGTCCCGCGTGAAGATCGTGAAGGATGAAGCGGTCGTCGCGAAGTGGATCGAAGAGCAAAGCTGGAAGACCGAATACGTCTGCCTCAACATTCCCGACGCGCCGAAGCTCGCGACGATGGAGGACGTGCAGAATCATTTCCGCGCCGTCCATGCCGCGAACATCGTGAAGCCGGTCGAGACCGTGACCATCAGCGGCAAAGCCGCGCGCAATCTGCGTTGCCAAGGTTTGGCCCGCGTCTATCGCATGGCCGTCGAACAGCAACGCCGGTTCCCGCTCCAGATCGCGACCACGTTGAGCCAGCAGTTCTCGCTGCACGGGCTCCAGTTCTTCAAAGTCAACAAGACCGTGACGCACGTTTGGGTCGCCCGCCCGAAGTATCTCGACCTCGAGACAACGCCCGTCTCCGACGGCGTGAAAAAGATCGTCGAGTTCATCAACTCGCAGAAGAAGTGCACGCGCCGCGACCTCGTCGAAGCGTTGGCTCCAACGCCCGTCGCACCCATCCCAGTGCCGCCACCAGCTGCGGAAGGCGCCGCCGCACCCGCACCGGAAGCCAAGCCGGCACCCGCTGAACCGACGCCCGAACAGACAGCAGTCGTATCGGACCTGCATTGGTTGGTTCATCAGGGGCACGTCATCGAGTTTGCAACGACCGGTCTTTTGGAAACGGCGAAGAAGCCCGTGCCGAAACCGCCGAAACCGGCCAAGACGGAAGGCAAACCCGCCGAAGCCGGAGCTTCCGCCACGGAAACCGTGGTGGAAGCCAAGCCTGAGGATGCGATTCCAACCGCAGCCGAAGCTCAGGCTGTAGGCGAAGCCGCTGCAGCCGCTGAATCGAATGCCACGGACACTTCCCCGAGTCCATCGGCCTGATCTCGAATTCCCAGACGCGGCGGAGGCTTTGGCTTCCGCCGCGTCTTTGTTTCAGTGAATAACCCACGCTTGGATGCTCCGCCGATTCCGCCTAGCTTGGGCGGATGACGGGTGTTCTCCGTTCTGTCGGCCTGTTGATCGCTGCCATCTGGCTGGGCGGTGCGGTGTATTTCAGCTTTGCTGCCGGCACCCTGCCCTTCTCGCCCGACATGAAATCGCTGGTAGCAAAGATGGGCGAGTCCAACGCCGGATTTCAGACTTACTTCATCGGCGCCGCCGCCCAACTCGGCGTGGCGCGCTACTTCAAGTTCCAGCTCATCTGCTGCATCGGTGCGTTAGCGCATCTGGGGATCGAATGGATGTATCAGGAACGGCGCGGCCGAAAATCTTTGCTCGCGATGTTGCTGGTAATTCTCGGGCTTACCTTGCTGGGAGAATTTGCGCTGCTGCCGAAGATGCGCGAACTGCACGCCATCAAATACGCGCGGCCAACCGCCTACTACACCCCAGAGCGGCGTGAGGCGGCGGCCACATCCTTCAAGCACTGGCATGCAGCCTCACAAGTGGCCAACCTGTTCGTGCTCGGCGGTTTGGTGGTTTACCTGTTCAGCATGGGGCGTCAGCCAGAGACGACGCGCTTTGTCCGCCCGCCCCAATTCAGAAGTTGACAACAATAACGGTTGCGCGATGTTGCCCCATCCCCGGGGCAAAGGCGCCTCCAAGGGAAATGCGATATGATCTCAAACGAACGACCATCGCCCTATGGGAATCGTTCTTACGGGCAGGCTCCCCGCCCCCCGATGAACGAGGACACACTGAAGACGGAAAAGATTCAGGTGGAACGCAAGACCTTCATCTTCACCTTGAAAGAAAATCCACGCGGCCGGTTCCTGCGCATCACCGAGGACGTTGGCGGACGCCGGGACAATATCATCGTTCCCGCACCCGGCTTGGAAGACTTCAAACGTATCGTCGATGAAATGGTGAAAGCCTCGTCGGAAATCCCGCCCAAGACTGAAGGCGGTTAAAGCCAGAAACGAGAATCTCCCCGAACCGCGCCGTGAACTCAGCTTTTCGGCGCGGTTTTCTTTTTGGCGGTCTTGGCTGCCGCCCGCGGCTTGATGCGGGGCGCGTCGTTCCAAAGCCCTTCCAGATCGTAATGGCTCCGCACATCGGCGCGCATGACGTGGACCATCACATCGAAATAGTCGAGCACCACCCATGCATTGTTCACAGTGCCATCCTTGCCACTCGGCGTGATGTCATGTTTTTCGCGCAGCGTGTCCGCGATTTCATTCACGATGGCGCGCAGGTGCGGCTCGCTCGTGCCGGAGGCCACCACGAAGTAATCCGTCACGGAGGAGATCTTGCGCACGTCGAGAACGACGATGTCTTCAGCCTTTTTGTTGTCCGCGAGTTCGCGGCAAAGCAGGGCGAGTTTTTTGGAGTCCATTGCTTCGATTGCGAGGGCAGCTTGGCGCAGGGACGCTCAGAGATAAAGCGGATTGTTGCGGATGACTTCGGCGACGACCGACGGCACCAGATGCGCGAAGGATTTGCTCGCCTTGACCCGGGCGCGTATTTCGGATGAAGAAACCCCCAATGGCCAGCCGCGCAACGTCACCCCGCGAAACGGCGCCGGCAACGGAATCTGCGCATCACCCGGCCGGGGAATCACCGCGAACTCGGCCAGTTTTGCGAGCTCTTCCGCCGATCGCCATTGCGGCAGAGCCGCCACATTGTCCGCACCAATCAGGTAAAACAGCTGCGCCTGCGGAAACCGCGCCGCGTATCCGCGCACGGTGTCCACCGAGAAAGACACCCCCTCGCGCCGCAATTCCTGTTCATCCACCTCGCAATTCGTCCGGCCCGCAAATGCCAGTCGCAACATCTGCGCCCGGATTTCGCCGGAAGTTGGCGGGGCAGATTGTTTGAAGGGCGACAACGCCGCCGGCACGAGGAACAGTCGTTCAAGGCCAAGTTCCTCGATGGCCGCCTGCGCGACGAGCAGGTGCCCAAGGTGCACGGGGTCAAATGAACCACCGTAGATGCCGATGCGTTGCACGGGCGAAATCTAGCGCGCCAGAGCCATCAAGCCATCGCAAACTGAGGAGCGATCGCCTTGCGGCTTGCTTTTGGCCGTAGATTTTCAAATCGTCTGCCCATGCCTCTGCCTGCACAACCAGTGACGTTGACCCCCGAGCAGATCGCGGAGTTGAACAAGAAACTCTCGACGATGCGGCATGACATCAACAACAACCTGTCGATGGTCATGGCCGCCGCCGAGCTCGCCAAGCTCAAGCCCGAGATGGCGGAAAAGATGCTCAACCGCCTCATCGAGCAACCCGCCAAGATCACGGCGCAGTTGAAGGATTTTTCAGCTGAGTTTGAGAAGGTGCTCCAGATCACACGGCCCTGAGCCAGTTGGTTCCCTGTAACCATCAACTCGGCTAACGCGTCTCCACTTTGGTTAGTAACCAATCCAACTTTAGGCCGTTTATGAAACAAAAGTTCCTTCTTGCTTGTGCGATCGCTGCGCTACTCCTGCCGACTGCCATCAAAGCGCAGGACGAGCCCAAGAAACCCGTCGATCCAGCCACCCAACCCGACCGCCAAAAACTGCGCGAGCAACTCCGCAACATGACGCCGGAGGAACGGCAGGCAAAGTTGCGTGAACTGCGCGAGCAAGGAGTCCTTCCCGCCAACGCCCAAGCACAAGGTTTGGCCCGCCGCCAATTTCCCAACGGAGCCCAGCCTGGAATGGCTGGTGTTGGGCCAGGCAATCTCGGCGCCGTCATGGCTGTCTTGACCCCAGAACAACGCCAGTCCTACTTGGAAGCGAGCCGCGCCAACCAGGAAAAGACCCGCGCCCTCGAAGAGCAGGCGCGTGAAGCCCGCAAAGCCGCGCTCGAAGCCGGCATCGCCAGCAAACTGGATGAAGAGGCACTTCGCAAAAAACTCGACGCTGCCGCCAAAATCGAAACCGAACTCGCCGTCCTCCGCGCCCACACACTGGCCAAAATGGAACCACCGCTCTCCGAAGAGCAAATCAAGCAGATCAAAGACGGCCCACTCGGCGGCAACATGCCGGCACGGTTTCCAGGCCAACGCCCAGGGCAAGGACCAGACAGTATGCAAGGTGAACACCTTCCTTACGGCAATCAACCGTTGCCACCGCCCACAGAAGGCGCCGCTCCCCGCAATGGTCCGCCACCGGAGAAACCATAACGCCACCGGCATTTTTCCAAAACCACTGCTCGCGCGGTGGCTTTGCTCTTTGGGCGAACGGACCGTTCGGGCATAATCGGCACATGGAACCCAGCGATGCGGAGTTGATCGCCGCAGTGTTGCAAGGCAACGCTGCGAGCTTCGAGCCGCTCGTGAAGAAATACTCCCCGCGGATCTTCGGCACGGCGCGCCGTTACGCCCGGCGCGAAGATGAGATCGCGGACATCGTCCAGGAAATCTGGATGAAGGCATTCCAGAAGCTCGGCAGCTTTCGCGGCGACGCGCCGTTCGAGCACTGGCTGATGCGCCTCGCCGTCCGCACCTGCTATGATTTTCTCCGCGCCCATCAACGCAATCGTGAATCCAGCTTCACCGACCTGACCGAGCCGGAAGACGACTGGCTGGATCGTTTCGCCGCCGATCCTGATAACGCTCCGGAGGATGCGGCAGCGGCCAAGCAATTGATTGACCGCGCGCTGGAACAACTTTCACCGCCGGCCCGGATGATCATCCAATTGATGGAGATCGAAGACCGACCGGTGAAGGAAATCGCCGAATTGACCGGCTGGTCCGTGCCGCTGGTAAAAGTCCGTGCCTTTCGCGCCCGGGCGGAATTGCGGAAGATTCTGGCTAAAATCGCGAAGGAAAAGTATTTGTAACCACGCCCCACGCGGGGCCGTCTGAAAGGAAAGCTGACGTATGAAACCCGGCAAACTTGAACGCAAACTGCTCGCCGCCGCGAAGGCCCATCCGCCTTCGGACGCCGTGCCCTACGCCTTCGAGCAACGCATCATGACCGCGCTCCTGCGGGCGCCGGTGCCGGATGCGTGGGCTGTCTGGGCCGGAGCGCTGTGGCGTGCAGCCGCGCCGTGCATCGCCGTCGCCATCCTGTGCAGCGTCTGGACCATGGTCGCGCCAAAGCATTCCGACACGGCCTCCAACAATCTTTCCGATGACCTCGAACAAACCGTCCTCGCTGCGGTGACGCAGGAGGCGGACGCGCTCCAGTGAATTCCTGGAAAGTCATCTTGGCGACGATGGTCATCTTCGCCACGGGCGTCATCACCGGCGGGTTGCTGGTGAAGAACACTTCAACTGCCAACGGCAATCGACCGCCCAAGGTGGTCGTTCGCACCAACCAGCCCCCCGTGAATGTCACGCCGCCGCAGATGATGCGGATGGAATTCCTGCTCCGCGCCCGGAATGAACTTCAACTCACTCCCGAGCAACACGACCGCGTCGAGAAAATCATCCGCGAAGGCCAGGACAAGAGCCGGAAGATTTGGGACGGCGTGGCCCCGGAACTTCGGAAGGAACTCCAGAGCGTCCACGAGAAAATCCGGAGCGAACTCACATCCGACCAACGCCGCAAGTTCGAACAGCTGCTGAAAAACCAGCCGCGCCAGCCCGGCAATGCGGACAACAACACACAACCATTCCAAGAACGCCTGCGCGAACGCCAACGGTTGGGCAACGGTGATTTGCCGCTCAACCCGAATAACCCGCAACGCCCACCGCGCCGCGACCCTTTCCCGCCTCTCAATAACCCAACCAGCCCGCCGCCGCAGGACAGTCTGCCCCCTACTCAATAGCAGCAGCCCTGGCTTTCACAGATGGAGGTTGCGTCGGCACAGCGCACGGCTCGCCAAGGCAGGGTCTCTGCCTCATCTTGAGTGCATGAAGCGTTTCTTCACAGGACAGTTTGTCAAAGCGGAGATGTTGGTGGTGATGCTGGAGAAACATGGCATCGCCGCGACACATGAGTTCACCGATCCTGCCGAGCCCGACGACGGCGACCTCAGTCGTGAAGCGCACGTGCTCGTGCCGGAAGCGGACTACGACCGCGCATGGCAGCTCTTCTACGCTGAGCGCGAGGATGAGTTGTAAACCGGGGCCTCGCTAAGCAACCGGCAGGAAGATGTGGAACGCCGCGCCCTTGCCCGGTTCGCTCTCGGCTCGAATGATGCCGTGATGCTCGTGGACGATGCGGCGCGTGATGGCCAAGCCCAGACCGGTGCCCGTTTTTTTGGTGGTGAAGAAAGGCTCGAAAAGCCGCGAAAGATTTTCTGAAGAAATGCCCGTTCCGGAGTCGCGGATGATGACGCGCAATTGGCGTCGCCCGCTGAAGTTCGCGTCGCCATTGCCAGCGATAAGATCCGTCTCCAGCGTAATGGTGCCATCACCTGGCATGGCATCGGCGGCGTTTAGGAGCAGGTTGATGAACGCCTGCTCCAGATGGTTTTCGTCCCCATTGACGGTGTCAGGGACAGCGGCAAAACGCGTGACGAGGGTAATGTTCCGCCCCGCAAACTGCGGACGCACCAGCCTTAATGTGCGTTCAAGCACGGTATGGATAGACGCGGGTTGCAGCGCAGGGGTGGCGTTGCGCGAGAACTTGAGCACCTCGCTGACAATGTCCTCGATGCGCTTCATCTCGCGGCGCACGGTGCCTTCGAGTTCGTTGCCGGGATTTTTTTCGAAGAGCAGTTCGACGAAAGTCTTCACGGCGACGAGCGCATTCTTGACCTCATGAGCCATCTCGGCGGAAAGCGTGCCGACGCTCGCAAGACGGTCAAGCTGGCGGATGTCGTCTTCGAGTTGCTGCGCGAGGCTGATGTCCTGAATCAGCACGGCGACTTGCCCCCCATGTTCTCCAACTGTCAGTGGAAGCACGGTGAAGCGAAGGTTCGCTGCGGACGCATCCGTGCGGCGCAGAAATTCGGTGCCACTGGCGGTCCCGCCGGACCGGATGGCATTGTGCACAGCATCGCGTAACTGCCGCGGCAGAACGTCCAGTTCGATTCCAGAAAGCTTTTCCGGCGAGATCCCGAGCAAGGCAGGCGCGCTGGCGCTATGCGAGCAGACGCGAGAGTGCGCATCGAGGACAAGCATGGCCGACGCGGGATCATTGTGCATGATGCGCGCCAGGCTTAACGCCAGCCCACCCTGATCAACTCCGTTTCTTACGCTCAAAGGCACGCCTGATGATAGGAGATGCGTGCGGACGAACAACCAAAATGGCAGCCCGGCGGGAGGCTCAAATGATTCCCCGCCGGGCTGCGCATCTATGTTTTAGAAATTCAACCGATACGCGGCCGAGAACAAGTGCACCGTCATGTTGTAAGTGCCATTGAAAGCCGGGTTGAGGTTGTTGGAAATCTTTCGCTCGTCGTAGAAGTCGAGACCGTAGCCGACTTCAAGCGAGTGACGTCCGTGATGATAGCCAAGCCCGACTGTGAACACGTTCTGGTTCGCGTCTGGAATTGTGGGCGAAATGGTCGAATCCGGGACCGGCGACTCATAGAACTGATAGCCGAAGCGCATCACCCAATTGTCGGCAAATTTCCAATCGCCACCCAAGCCCACGGTGAAAGTGTCATTCCAATTCTCGGGGATCGAGGTGCTTGGCAGGAGGACGGCATTGTTTCCCGCACCGATATCCAGAGATTTGAAGTTGGAGAACTGCACCCACTCGCCGGCCACTTCCAAGCGGACCTTGTCCGAAAGTTCAACGCCGTAGCCGGCTGCAATGATGGTGGGAAACTTGATGCTCGTATCAAAATCACTCTTCGGCGTGACACCGAATCCAGCCGCTGTGGCCGTGATGTTGTCGACGGTGAAATCGCCCTCGTAATCGATTTTGATAGGCGTGCGAACGGTGAGGGCGAGGCGATGATGATCTGCCACCTGCCAAGTGATGCCGGCGTTGCCTCCGAAACCAAAGCCGTCGCCCTTGGCCTCGACATTGCCGTCCGGCTCGGTGCCGACGCTGCCCGGGAAGATCGCCCACGGATAAAACTGTTTGAAAGTAAGTTGCGACCACATCACGTCCACTCCGAGGCCCACCGAAACTTTATCATTGAGCCGAAATGCCACCGCAGGATTGGCGTTTATGGTTTTGAGTTCGGCAAACCAAGGCGATTGGTAACGCAAGCCAAGCGGGTTGGCAAAGGAGCCGTCCTTTTTCCATTCATTGGAGAGTCCGTATGGGACAGTCAAACCAATGCCAGCAACAACCTTGTGATCAAAGAGAGGCAAGGCGAAGTATGCGTTGGGAAGCACTTTCAAAGCGTCAGTCGTCTCTGCTTTGAGGCCGAGTTCCGACTCATGTTCGACATGGATGTAAATCAAACTGGGAGTGAACTCGTATTGCGCGTTGGTCAATCCGACCAAATTGGCTGGGTTCTGCTGGACGGCGGCCGCATCGTCGATGTGTGTAATTCGACCGCCGGCCCTGCCGAGACTGAATGAATCAGGCGGCGGATTTCTGAAGCCTTCGCCAAAAGTGACGTTTGCCATGGCTGCAGAAATGGCAATGGCACAGACGGCGCATTTCAAGTTCGTCCCTAAAACATACTGTTTTTTTTGTTTTTTCATGGCATTCTATTTTGGAGCTGGAACTCCGGATGAGAGTTTTCAGCCACGGATTGTATTAACCTGAGACAGCGTTGCCCTGCTTCCGGGAACCCAAACACGGGTTTACCACCTGACCGGAGCACTAGCCGACGCGCATGCGAGTTCTCAAGCAGTCAAAATGCCACGCTGGCCAGAAACTTTTCCCCTCAGGACAATAGTTGGCCAAAGATTTGCGGCAGTTGAATAGATCAGGACTGAAATGGCGCGGTCATCCGTTGGTTGCCCACCCCCGTCCTGGATTCATTTCAGAAGTTGCAACGAAACATGCCGAGCCATATCGAATCAACTGAGTCCGGATCGGGCAAAAGCCTGATCCGATTCAAAACCCGCGCGGGCACCTCCGAGACAGCGGTCATCCGCCGGGTCTCCCGCTATGAGGCGGCATTTTCCGTTTACGGTCCATCCATCGTCATTGAAACCTCGGAAACACTCACCAGTTTCGAATTGATGCTGGCGGGCATCACGGTTTACGCAGGGCGTGCCGTGGTGAAAACTACCATTCCCGAAAGCGGCGGAGTCTCCTACCAAGTGACGCTGGGCGATGAAGGTTGGCGCGAAGTGAACGGCACCTCCCCGACGTTGGCGCAGGAGTTCAACACATTCATCTCCGAAGCCAGCCAACGGGCGCATATCATCCCGGAATTCAGACTTGTCGTCGCCGACATGTTCGACCTGCTGAGCGAAATCCGGCTGTGGACCGACAAACTGGAAACAGAACTCGGCCAGCCCACACCACAGTCTGAACGCGCAGCCCTGGATCAGCTCCGTCCCGTTAGTTTGCCGTTGCTACACCGTATGTTCGAACGCTTTGAAGCGGTCGCACTGGCTGTCCCCGCGAATCGCGTGGCCGAACATGCGGCCTACGCCCGGCGCATCCTGCACCCACTGGTCCTTTGTGCACCCTTCATGCATCGAACGTTTGCCAAGCCACTTGGTTATGCCGGTGATTATGAAATGGTAGCCATGATGGCGCGCGATCCATACGAAGGAGACTCTACCTTCGCCAAGTTGCTGAACACTTATTTTCTGGATACGGCACCGGTTGTTGCGCACCGACAGCGCCTGGAAATGTTGACGAGCACCCTGCTGAAAGAGGCCTGCCGCGCCCAAGCACAGGGGCGCAGATTGCGGGTCTACAACCTCGGCTGCGGCCCGGCGTGGGAAATTCGCGACCTCATCCGCCAACACGAGATTGCCAGTCAGATTGATTTCACTCTGCTCGACTTCAACGAGGAGACCATCAAAAGCACCGGCAGCGAGCTCGAAGCGCTGGCCCGCCAACACCGACGTAACACCACAGTCCGCATGATGCACAAATCCGTGACACAGGTGCTGAAGGACGCCGCCAAATCCGCCGCCTTGAAGACTGCGGCCGGATTTGACCTTGTTTACTGCGCGGGATTGTTCGACTACTTGAACGATGCGGTGTGCGAAAAACTGGTGGAAGTATTTTACAACCTTGTTGCACCGGGTGGATTGGTCCTCGTTACAAATGTGGATTCAAGCAACCCCTGTCGAGGGTGGATGGAGTTTGCCGTGGACTGGCATCTCATCTACCGCGACGCCAAAGCGATGAAGCGCCTGATACCGCCAGCGGCAGTGCGCGAAAATGCCATGGTCCGAAGTGATCGGGAGACGGGCGTTAACATCTTCCTGGAAATCCGGAAACCTTGACATGCTGGAGCCAACCGTCAATCAACCCGGAAACGAACGAATACTCCAAGCGTTCGCCGAAAACGAACGGGCTGTGCGCATCCAAAACTATCGCGCGGCGTGCATCCTGGCGTTCATCTTCATGCCGGCCGGCATGACGTTGGACCTGATGGTATACCCGGACTATTGGAAACTATTCCTTGGCCTACGCCTGATTTGCTCTGCACTTCTCCTGTTTATCTGGTGGTTCGTCAGAACGCCGCTGGGGGCAAGAAACTACGAGACGCTCGGACTGATTCTCCCTGCTCTGCCCAGTTTCTTCATCAGCGTAATGATCTACCTGACTGAGGGAGCACAATCGCCCTATTACGCCGGGCTTTACCTCGTCTTGCTGGGAGCAGGGCTCGTGCTGCGCTGGACGTTCCGTGATACGATCATTGTGTTTACGCAAACCTCGCTACTCTATGTTGGTGCGTGCTTGTTGCATTACTGGGTTCCTCCCGCCAGCCTGGTTCCCAACCGAGGCGTCAGTTTCAACAACTTCTACTTCCTATTCGTAAGCGGGACCTTCGTCATGGTTGGCATCTATTTTTACAATCGGCTCCGTTTCAAGGAATTCGCGCTGCGGTTCGAATTGGATGTGAACCGCCGCGAGCTGGAAGAAAGCAACAGGCAGCTGAGCACAAAGCAGGAAGAACTCGAAAGCAGCAACCAGCAGCTCAGCCAGAAAAAATCCGAATTGGAAAAGACGCTCGTCGAGTTGCGTCAGACACAAGACCAGCTCATCACCAAGGAGAAGCAGGCCTCGCTCGGTGTCTGGAGTGCCGGCATCATCCATGAGATGAACAACCCTCTCAACTTTGCCCGCACCGGTCTTTATGCCCTGCGCAACAAGGGCAAGCATCTGCCCGAAACCGAACGTCCGGAATTTGACGAGATCATCGGCGACATCGAAGATGGCGTGAAACGCGTCCACACCATCGTCTCGGACCTTCGCACGTATGCTCATCCCGGCTTGGATACGAGCGAGGAAGTGTCCGTGAGTGACGTCACACGCGTTGCGCTCCGATTCTTCGCGGGCGACCTGCAAGGGTTCGCAGAAATTGTGCAGAACATTCCGTCGGAACAAACCGTGCACGGAAACAAAAACAAATTGATCCAGGTCCTGGCCAACATGTTGCAAAACTCCTTGGACGCCTTGAAAGCGAAGTCGTTCAACCAAGACCATCCCACCATCACCATCACCGGAAAAGTGGAGAACGGTCGTTCTCAAATCATCCTGCGTGACAATGGAACGGGCATCAAGCCGGAGAACCTCGACAAGATTTTCGACCCCTTCTTCACCACGAAGGACGTCGGCCAGGGCATGGGCCTTGGGCTGGGCATCTGTTACCGCATTGTTCAAGAGTTTGGCGGGACCATTGCAGTCAAAACCGAAGTCGGGCAGTTCTGCGAGTTCACACTCGATTTCCCGCAAGATCGACCAGAAGCTGACACCAACTGACATCACCACACATGGACAACTACTACGACTACAAAAAATACGCGATCCTCTACGTGGATGATGAAGAGAAGTCGTTGAAGAATTTTGCCCGCGCCTTCGGCGAGAGCTTCCGCATCTTCACCGCGCCGAATGCCCAGCAGGGATTCGCCCTGCTCGAACAGCACAAAGACGAGATCGGGGTCCTGATGACCGACCAACGCATGCCCGGCGAAAAAGGTGTTTGGCTCCTCGAACGCGCCCGCCAGCTTCAACCGCGCATCATCCGCATCTTGGTCACAGCGTATACCGACATGGAAGCCGCTATTGCCGCAGTGAACACGGGTTCGATCTATAAGTTCATCATGAAACCATGGGATCCGCCGCAGCTTGACACCAACCTGCGACGAGCCCTTGAGTTCTTCATCGTGCAACAAGAGCGCGATCAGCTTCTAAAGGAAAAGCTTTCAGTCATCCACAACATGATGATTGCCGACCGCATTGTCAGCCTCGGCTTGCTGGCGCAAGGCTTGAGCCACCACATTCGCAATCCGTTGCAAGCGGTGAAGACGTTTCTCGACCTTGCCCCCGCAAAACTTGAGGAGGAGAAACTGCATTCCCAGGGACTGCGCGACCCGGACTTCTGGAAGGCCTACTATCTCAACGCCCAGACACAACTCGACAAGATCACCAGCCTTTTGAAGGATCTGTGGTCCGCCCCGGAAAAGCCAAACGCAACCCAAGGCCTGCGGGCAAACGTCCGCAATACGGTGGCACAAGAAATCGCACAACTTACCTCCAACCTCGCCGAAAAGAGAATCAGCGTGACCAACGAGATTCCGGCAGACCTCCCGGAGATCGCTGCGGACCTCCACAAATTTCACCGTCTATTCGAACTGCTGCTACGCGACGAACTCGCCAGCCTCCCCAACGGCGCAGCCCTTACTTTAACCGGACGACACGTGCCGAATGCTCCTTCCGGCCAGCCCGAAGTGGAAATCTGTTTGAAAGACAACGGTCTGGGCCTACCGAAAGAGGCACTCCGCATCCTGTTTGATCCTTTTGTCGTGCGACGCGATATTCCGTCAGAATACGGCATCAACCTGATGGCGTGCTTCTTCATCGTTCACCATCACGGGGGCCGGATTGAGGCGCAAAGCAACGAAGGCAAAGGCACAACATTCATCATTCGGATGCCCATCAACCCGACAGCTACCCCGACCGAGGATCGCCAGGAATTCCTGCAAAAAATTCTCCTCAACGAAACACTTTGGGAGAAACTCATCACCACTTCTTGAGCGAGTTATTAGGGCACCGTAGTCTCCCTCCTAGACCGAGGGCAAGTCCCTAGGTTGCAACCAAGATTTTCCCCGCCGACTGTCGCGGGCCCCCCCTGATTGGCGAAACCTCTGTTCATTTGTATTCAGAAGGCAGGATTGCATTGACCGAAAGTTGATTTGGCCGCTTACTGCCGCCGTGCGGCGGAATCGTCTCAATGCGTTCGACGGCACCGGAACTGGTGCCAATCAAAACCAAATCGGGCGCGACCAGTCGCGCGGGAAGATTAGTGAATGAAGACAATTTTGGTGCTCGCACCCCATCCGGAACTAGCCGATGCGATGCGCGCGGGGCTGAATCCAGAGCAATATCGTATCGTGCATCGGGTGAGTGCCGAAGAGGCTGAGCCTCTGCTCGCACACAGCCTGACGGATGTTTGCGTGATGGACCTGGAACTCAGCGGTGTTCAGGGGATCTGGCTCATTGAGAAACTCCGACGCCGCGCACCGCGCTGTCCGATGATCGTCTATTCCGGCCCGCGCCAGGCGGACTGGGAAGAAGAGGCTTACCTGTTGGGCGTCCGCCACGTCTTGAGCAAGCCGTTCCGGGCGCGACTGCTCAGCACCGTTTTAGAATCCTTTTTTAGTTCTTCAACGAGTCACCCCATTACTGCAACTCCAAGCCGCCCGTTCGAGACCGCACATTACACGGCACCTGAAGCAACCCGCGTTAACAGCCCAACCCTCTCAAACACAGCAGCCGCCACCGCCTCCCACAGTCTTGGAGTTTTGCGCGACTTTTCTGCGATCCTGACTCATTCGCTGAAAGCGGATGCGTTATTGAAACAGTTTCTGCTATTGATCCGTGAAATCACCGGCGTCAACCGTTCTGCCATCTTTCTCCGGCCAACCATTGGCCCGTTGATGGGGGAATCTGAAGCAACCAACCAGCGCGAACTGGTATGCGGCTGCGCCATTGGGCTGTCCTCCGACCTCATTTCCAACCTCAAACTCTCCACCGAATCAGGCATCGGCAGCCACGCCAGCCGCCTTGGCCGGGTGCTCCGCCGCAACAACCCTGAAGTCGCGGATGTTGAATCCCAGCGCGAGTTTGAAATACTCGGAGCACAGGTTGCCGTGCCCATCCTTGATCGCGAACGCGTGATTGGCGTGGCCGTGTTCGACACACGCGTGACCGGCGAACCGCTCGCGAACGCCGAGTTGGAAATGATTTTCCATCTGCTCGAACAGGTGGGCCTCGCGGTTAAAAACATCTGGTTGCACGATCAGGTGGTTGCCAACCACAGCATGCTGGCCGACGTAATGCGCGAGTTGAGCAGCGCCTGCGTCGTGGTGAACCGCGACCTTGCAGTCGTGCATGCGAACAAGGCTGCGCGCAAGCTCTTTGGCCAGACGGGCGCCCGGGCAGGCGAACTGGACTTCAGCGATCTGCCGCCCGCCTTGGGTTCCAAAGTATTTCAAGTGCTCAAGACCGGCTCGGCTGTTTCTCCCTTCCGCCACATGCCGGAGGATGTTCCCGGCGCCGTTTATCAAGTCACCATCGTCCCCATCACCCGCGGCGACGCCACCGTGCCCGCTTCCGCACTGTTGATGGTTGAAGACCGCACACAAATCGAGCAACTGCAGCGACTTGAAATCGAAACCAAGAATCTCCGCCTGATCCGTTCGATGGCCGAACGTCTCGCCGCCGAAATCGGCAACGCGATGGTGCCCATCTCCGTCCATCAGCAGCTCATTTCTGAACGCTTCAAAGACGCGGAGTTCCGCGCGGCGCTGGACAAAGCTTTGGCCGAAGGGGTGAAGCGCGTTGACCGCTTGGTGCACCAGATGCGTTATCTGGCAGGTGGCGTTGCCTCAGCTGGCGAGTCCATTCCGGTTGGCCTGCTGATTGAAGATGCTTTTCAAGAAGCCAAGAAGTATCAGGCCGGCAAAGCGGCAAAGGTAAATGTGGAGTGCGCCGACAAATCGCTGACTGTGTCTGGTGACCGTCATGCGCTGCGGCACGCGCTGAGCGAAGTCATCCTCAACGCGCTTCAATCCAACCCGGCCAACCCCCAGGTCTCAATCCGCTGTGAAGCGGGCGTCGCGAATTCTCCTGAAATCAAAATCGAAGTTGAAGACAACGGCCCAGGCTTCACGGTTGAATCACAAAAGGAAGCCACCACACCATTTTTCACCACCCGAATCCCGGGGGTTGGGCTGGGCTTGGCCGTAACACGCAAGATCATCGAAAATCACCGCGGTAAGTTGGAAATCCCCGCCCCAGTCCCGGGACACACCGGTGCAGTGCATATTTCCCTGCCCATCAGTGCTGGCCCAGGAAAGCACTGACCCGCCAGCCGCCCAAGTCAGTTACCGGATCAGCCGGTAAATCAAGAACACCTGTGATAGCGTGACCGCCGCTATGCCTAGCCACACGAGGATTTCCCGGAACCGATAGCCCCGTTGCTTCACCTCGCCCAGCCAGAATTGCAGGCGACAAGCGCCAATTTCAATGATGTCTCCGTTGTGTAATCGGACGGGCTCCATACAGGTATGACCGTTCAAAACCACCAACGCATCACCCAAACGCGACAAGATGAATCCTTCCACCTTGTCGAATGAGATTTCGCAGTGCCGATTCCATGCCCCCTGTTCTTCAACCACCAGGTCTTGTCCGACATCACGACCGACCCGGAAAGGAAAACGGCGGGCATCCACAACGGAGCCCGCCTGCTTTCCTGAAAGTATCCTAAATCGAATCACCAGGACTTCTTCGGAACCGTGATCGTGTCATTGGGCAGCACCCAAACGTCGCGCTCGGGATGCTCGATGATCGCATCGTAGTCCACAGTGAACGGTTTCACTCCCTGACGCGTAACTCGGATTTTGCTGCGCTTGGCATATTCAGTGAAATACCCCGCCTTTTGGATAGCTTTCTGAACGTTCATTCCCTCCAGCCATTCGTATTGGCCAGATGCCTTGACCTCTCCACCGACGAAAAAGTAGCGGGTGGGAGCCCGGACAGTGACAGCTAGGTTGGCGGTGTAAATTCCGGCGCCGACATAGCGACGGCGAATGTCCTCTTGCAGTTGGCCTGGTGTAAATCCTTCGGCTTTCACCGGACCGATATGCGGAAGCGTGATTGTCCCTTCCTCACGAACGCGCTCTTCGTGCTGGGGAATCGTGAGGTCTGTGACGCCCGAGAAATTGACAACCACCAAGTCACCTATATGGAATTTGTTGGCCTCAACGGCAGTCTTCGGGTCCAAAACTGGTTCTGCATATTGCCCCGTGCCGGCGCAGCCCGTCATGAGTGCAAGCATCCAAGCCAAGGCGGCACAGCCGGTCACTCGTTTAAGTAGATTCGTCAAATCCATTTTGTTCCCTTCGCAATTTCGGACCGCCAGTTTAATCAATACTTTTGTTTGATTTCAACCTTCGCTTGGTCGCCACCCCCACCCTGCGGTGGAGCACCCTTATCGTCGCTATCCTCGCTGCGAGTGTAATAGTAATCGTGGTAGTAGCCGCTGTAGTAGTAGTAGCTCTCGTCCTGTGACATGTTGATGTTGTTCAGCACGATGCCTATCAGGTTGCCGCCGACCTTCTCGATCATCTGCTTGGCGCGGATGTTCATCGGCTGGGGATAGCGACGATATTGAATTACCTGAATCGTCATGGCCACCTCGCTGGCAAGGATTGACGCGTCACTGACGCCCATGATCGGCGGCGAATCGAAGAACACAAAATCGTAGCGGTTCTTCAGCTCGTTGATGAGATCCTTCATCTGAGAAGAACTCAATATACCCAACGAACTGCTGGGCAGCTTGCCGCTGGCCATGAAGTCCAGTGTCGGAATGGGCGTGGTCTGGATGACTTCTTCAAGCGTATTTTGTTTGAGCAGGTAGTTGGTAAGCCCGATTGAATTTGTAACCGACAGCATCTTATGCAGCGTGGGACGACGCAAATCAGAGTCCACCACAACCACCCGGCTGCCGCTTTGGGCGAAAATGGTGGCCAGATTGAACACAGTGGTGGATTTACCCTCACCAGCCCCCGCGCTAACGACCGCCATACAGTTCAACTTTTCGTCCTTGCGGGAGAAAAGAATGTTCGTTCGCAATACACGGTAAGCCTCCGCGTGCGGGCTCTCGGCCCCTTCCTTCATAAGCAACCCGACGTTTTGTGGGATCACACCGAGCACCGGCGCCTGGAGGGCACGCTCCACGTCGTCAATGGTCTTCACGCTCGTGTCGAGGTATTCAATAAAGAAGGCAAGCCCAACACCGACCACCAATCCAACAATGACGCCAAGAATGATGTTGAGCGTAACCTTGGGGCTGATGGGTTTGTCCTCCGGACGGGCAGGCGTCATGATGGTAACCATGGCACTGCGAGGCAGAGTCTTGTCCACCGTCTCCATCTGAATGCGGTTATCGAGAAACTTTTGGAACGTTTGCAGCTGGTCCAACTCGCGCTTTTTCTCCCAATACGGCCGCGTCACCTTCGCACGGGCGATATCTGTGCTCTTTGCGCTGGCAAGCCGGTTGCTCAAAGAAGCGACCCCCTGTTGTTGCGCAAGCACGCGTGTTTTCAAACCATTCATGACCCCAACCACCCGATTACTGACCTCAATCGTAAGGTGGTCCACCAACTGCACTGCACTTTGATACGCCGGGTTGTTTGTGCCGAAATCCTTTGCTGTCTTAATCAGCGACTGTTTGGCGAGGTTAAGCTGACTGTTTAACTCGTTGAGCTGGGGGTCAGGCTCTACTGACGGGATCGCCAAGAGCCTATCTTCTGGGCTCATTCCGTTCAGTGTATCCAGCTTCTTCACCTCACGGTCGACCGCAGATTGCTCCTGAGCCAATTGCCCGCTCAATAACGAAACCGTATTGTAGTCTAGCGTGCTCATGGGCTCGAGCGCGCTTGGACCGGAAGGATCGCTTACCTGAAATTGATCCCGAAGGTCAGCAACCTCATCTGAAACCTTCTTTATTTCTGACTGATGATCCTTAAAACGCTGTTCCAAAACCCGAATCCCGCCCTCCAACTGACGTTGAATCTCCGCCAGTCGGTGATCGCGATACGCCTCAGCGATGGCATTGGCCAATTCAGCAGCGTCGCCCGGCTTGCCCATGACGACACCGATTTCAATGAACATGGTGTTACGGACCGGACGGAGATCCAAATGGGACCGAAGGATTTCCAAGCTCTTCGCCAACGGTAAACGCTGTCCACCCGCGTAATCATCACCCCAACGCTTGTTCAAATCGAGCCGATTGACGACGTTGGTCAGCACTGCCTCTGACCGAATGGCCTCAAATTCAGTCTGGATAAAGTAAGGATCGTAAATGCCCGACATGCTCCTGCCGGACATCTCCGCGATATCTGCCGAGGCCCGATCCACCTTGATGCTCGCCTTGCTCTCATAATGCTTGGGAAGCACGTAGGTGACGAGTGTGGCGGTGATTACCACCAACAAAAAAACCGCAAGAATGACCGTTTTGCGGATGCGAATGATGCGCCAATAATCGAGAAAGTGAAGCTTGTTCTCCTGCGTTGGCGCGGTCTTAAGTGGGTCCATAGTGAAAAAAATCGGGGGCTAGGCGACAAGTCCAGCCCCCAAGTGTGACATTCAATCAGTCTAAATCGTTCAATACGCAGCGGTCACGCCGATGTAAACGTGGTTCCGGTCGTAATCGCGGGTCGCAATATCGGAAGTCAGCGTGCTGTAATTATACCCGAGTTGACCTGAGAAATGATTATTGAACCGATAGGTCAGGTCTGCCCCGACATCGTAAAACGTGTCACTCGAACCATCATACAATCCGTTTTGAAACTGGGAAATTTGAATCTGACCGCGAAGTGAACCGCTGAGATTCGAAGTAAACTGATGGGTCAAATTGCCAAAAATAACGGTCGATTCCTGATCGGTCGTGACACTGCCCGTGACCGGGTCTGGCGCGACAACATCGGTCTGGTTCAACATGTGAGAAACCCCAAGGCGGAAGTTGCTACCAGGCGCATAAGTGTAGGCCAAGCTGCCACTGACCCAAGGAGTGGTGGATTTGCTGCTATTCGGGTCGTTGTAATAGTCCGTGAACTGAGCACCGACGCGCAAGGTCGCAGTAATTTCCTTTGTGAAATTCTGGTCAATTCCAGCGTAAATGATGTGTGACCGACTATTGCGGATGGTGGAATCCACAGGCGTGAGCCCCACTAAAGCTATGGATTCATCGCTCGTGTAATCGACCTGCCGATAATTGTAGCCACCAACGAGCACTGTCTTGAGGCTGGCCTGATACCTCAAGTTGAAGAGCGCCTCGTGTTCGATGCGATCAAGCAAGCCGGACAAGCTCGGCTGAAAAAAGTTCCCGCCACTATTCTCGTAATCGTAGTAATAGTTCTGGTATCCGAGCACGTAGCTCAGCTTGCGGGTCAAACCACCATTGAAGGTGATTTCACCATGATTGCGGATGTTGTTGCCCGCCGTGCGGTAATTGTTGCCCAAGTCATTCAACAATTCGGGCTCTTGGGCGACCACAAATGAATCACTGATATCAAGGGTGTTGCGCTCGGAAAAAGAGTGGCTGAACAAGGCTTCGAATTCGTGTGATTGATCCCACGGGCTATTCGTGGAGTTCAAGCTGGAACGATCCGCATACCACGTAGCTCCATAAATATAACGAAAACCCAATGTCGTCTGATCCATCGGCACCTTGACGGAAATGGACGGGGAGATTGACATCCCAAAAGTCTCGCGCTCACTACCCTTGGTGGAGGTTGTGTAGTTGTCGTCGTAGAAACCCCGCAAAGAGGCTGCAACACTCCAAACCCGTGAATTGTCATTCATCGACATGCCGGCTGCGGATTCGGCGTGAACTGTTGCCGCACCAAGCGCAACGGCCCCGATAGACACAAGAATCTTTTTCATAAGTATTTCCGGCTTACTATAAAAACAATGCAAACTGGGTGTGGACGGCAAAAACTCTAGCTGTATTTAGGCTTCGAATCCAAAGGGTGTCAAACAAAACTTCCGGAGAAAACCTGACACGAGCACCCAAGCCAAATGCCAGCCCGATTCCGGTCGGAACGATGCCGAAAAACCACTGGCGCGATCATTTCTGGAAGGGATCGTTCGGCGCGCGCATGCCATTCTCTGGCACAACCGGAGGGGCATTGGTTTTCGGGGTCTTGAAGGCCGACCGCAACAGCCAATGCCGCTTCAGCCCTTGAATCAAATCGTCCGTATGAACGATGGCATCGGAGACCTCCTTGACGAGGTTCGTGTTTGCCTGAACTTGACTGTTCAAATTGCTGGTGATGCCCGCAAGGTTTTCGAGCAAGCGGCTCAACTCCCCAACCAGCGATGAAAGGTTGGTATCGGTGTTGAGCAGCAAGGTATTGGCGTTCGTCAACGCAGTCGCCAACTGCGCCGGACCGCCGGGCGGCAAAGCCCATTCTCCCAAGGCCCCCGGGCCGCGCAATTGGGCCGAAATCGCCGCCAGATTTTCTGCCGCAGGGAGGGCTGTCTGCGCCACCCCATTCAAATTCGACGTGACATGCACGCCATTATCGAGGATTTGCGCGAGTTGATTGGTCAACCGCAGGAAGTTCGGCAGCGCCTTCTCCACCTGATCGGCAACACGTTCCAACCGCTCCGTCACGGCGGGCGACTCATCCGAAAGCAGCCAATACTTCGTGTTCCGGGTGACATGTTCATAATGCCCAGCTTGATCGTTCCAGACCCCGGTGAACTTCTTGCGCGATTCTTTCAGGTTCGCCAGCCAGAGATTGGTTCGCCCTCCGGTGAAAATTTGAGCCAATTGCTCGGCATCCAGCGGACGCTTGAGGGCAGGAATCAACACGCTTTTGCCGCTGGCGTCATAAACATCCTCGGCGACGCTCCAATTCCCCAAGGCCATCAACTCCTTCGCGCGTTCCCTCGTCGCTTCCTCGATCGGATTCGAAATATACACCGCATGACCGTTCGTGCCCTTGGTCACCTCCAAAAGGCGCGACTGCAGAAAGCCGGATCCCACTTTCACGCGTGAACCCTCCGTCCACATGTAACCGTAGTTCGGATCCATCAGCTCAAACTCGACGTAGATATTGTAAGGCGAATAGGGATCCATCGGCTTGATCAACGTGACCTGCCCTGCCGGCATACCCATCAGCATCACTGGATCACCTTCCTTCAACCCCGTCGCGCTGTCCGTGAACGTAAAGAACTTGGCCTTCTGCAGGAACCAGCCTTTGCGCGCAGCGGTGTTGTAGATGTAATAGCAAAAGCCCGCCACCAGCAGCACTGTCGCGAGCAACACGAACCAGCCCACGGTCCGTTCCATCCGGCTCAGGCGCGTGCGCAATTGCGGGGTGAGATCTTGCAATGCCATGTCAGTTCCAAATCACGGTTTCAAATTTCAGTGCGCGGGTCAAACGTTCGTCTGCCCCATCAACTCCCGGACCAGCGGCTCATCGCTCTGCTCGAGCTTCGCCCAATCGCCAAGGACGGAAAACCTCCGCCCATCCAGCAACGCAAACTGCCGGGCGTGCCCACGCCATTCCCGCAGGCTGGCCGCCGTCACGACGATGGTGACCGGCTTGCCGGAATAGAACGCATGGCCACGGGACAATTGCCCGAGAAACGCCAGCCACCAGTTCTGCTGCCGCGAATCGAGTCCGGTCAACGGCGTATCGAGCAACAGCACTTCCGGGCGCATGGCCAATGCCCGTGCCAATGCAGCTCGACGTTGCCAGTTGCGGCCGAGCGAACTCGGATACGCCCGCGCATGCGGCGTCAGTTCCGTCAACTCGAGCAACGTGCTCAGCGTGGAACCCACCTCCGTCGCCGCGAGGTTGTGATGGTAACGGAGCGGCAGCGCGATGTTCTCGGCGACGGTCAGATGATTGAACAACCTTCCGCCGTCGAACACCAAACCCAGCTTCAACCGATGCGCCAGCCGTTCATCGGAAAAGATGGGCATGCCCTCGCCCAGAAATTCATAACTGCCTGCCAACGGCGCCATCACGCCACCCGCGAGCATGAGCAGATCACTCTTCCCCGCCCCGTGCAGACCCGCCACCACCCAAAAATCCCCCTGCTCCACCCGCCATGTCACGTTCTCGGCCACCGCATTGGTCGAATCACTCAACGCGCCGACGGTCAAGTCGCGCATGTCGATTGCCGGGATGGATGTCGCTATTGCACTCATGCCGTGGCCAGATAGATGATTATGAACGCGGCATCTAGCAGCACGCATCCGATGACCGCCTGCGCCACCGCCCGGACCGTGGCGCGTGAAACTTCCTCCAACCGCAAGGGCTGCGCGAGCCCGTGATAACACGTCACCATCGCAATGACGCTGCCGAATGAAACCGTTTTCAGCGCCAGCAGCACGAAATCTACCCACGTCAACGACGCCGCAAGCTGTTGAAAATATTGATCCGGCCGCAGTGGCACGTCCTGCAAGAACGCCCAGAGGTAACCACTCATGAGCGCGCCAATGATAAGGTAAACCGTCAACGCAAACGTCCCGATCGCCATGCCCGCCACGCGCGGCACGATGAGATAATGCACCGGGTCGATACCGAGCGCTTCCAATGCTTCCACCTCGCCCGTCGCACGTGCGGTGCCAAGTTCAACGACGTTCGCCGTGCCGACGCGCGCCAGCACCAGCAACGCTGTGATGAGCGGGCCCAGCTCGCGCACCACCACAACCACCATGACCACGCCCAGATAATTCACCGCCCCCACGCGGCTCAACCACGATACGACCTGCCCGATCACCAAAAAACCAAGTGCCGCCGCCAGAAAGCAGAACATCGGCAACAGGTTCGTTCCGGCCCGCGCGATTTCCCGCCGCACCAACGGGCGCAGCACTTTTGAATTCCGCCCAAACTTGGAGATCAAGACCCCGACGGTGATGAGCGCAAAAGCACCGATGCCTTGAATGGTAAAAAGGAAGCGAAAGATGAGCCGCCCAATGAAATTCGAATATGACGTCGGCAGCGGCGAACGAAAAACAAAACCCGTCGCGGTTTCAGAACTGCGCTGGGTCGTCGAATCGTTCACAGGGCAGGCTCCGTTCACGCCAGGATCGGATCCCGATGCTGCGGCAGACCGCGCGTGAAGTTGTGGTTGTGGATTGGCTTCAGGATCTCCAGCACCTCGGCGAGCAACACCTGATCCATCGGCTCGTTCGCATACGCGATGTTGTCGCGGATGTTTTGCGGGCGCGCCGTGCCGACGAGCGTGGTCGCAATGTCTGGATTGGCCACGCAGAACTGAACCGCCAGCTTCACGATGTCCACGCCGCGCGCCTTGCAATGTTCCACCGCCCGGCGGCAGCCATCCTGAACGGCCTTGCTGGCCGGATGCCACGCCGGCACGCCGCGCTGCGTCAGCAAACCCATGCCCGTGGGCGATGCATTAATGATTCCGACGCCCTTGGATTTCAGATACGGCACCATGTCGGCCAGCGACGTGTCATTCAGTTCGTAATGGCAGAACGAAAGGATCGTCTCCACCACACTCGGCCCGACGCGATCCAGGATGCTCGGAAAAATCTTCAACGGCAGACCTGTGATGCCGACGTGGCGCACCAACCCGCGCTCCTTCAACCGGTGCAACGTCGGCAGCGTCTCGTTCACGACCTGGTCGTGATCGGCAAACTCGATGTCATGGATCTGGAGAAGATCGATGTAATCCACCCCCAGCCGCACGAGGCTGTGTTCCACGCTGCGCTCCGTGCTGGCGCGCGAATAGTCGTAATCATTTCGCGCCTCACTGTAGCTGCCGATCTTCGTGGCGAGGATGTAACGGTCGCGGGCGACCCCTTGCAACGCCCGCCCAAGGTTCAACTCCGCCAGCGTCCCGCCGTAGGCCGGCGAGACGTCGATGAAATTAATGCCGCCGTCGAGCGCCGCATGGACCGTCTTGATGCAATCGTCGACGGTAATTGCGTGAAAGACCGCCCCGAGCGATGAAGCGCCAAAACTGAGCACCGAAACTTCCAGACCTGTGTTGCCAAGCTTGCGATATTGCATTGCACGCCGAAGCTTTCAGGCGATTGGATGCGCGGCAAGAATCTTTTCCAAAACAGAATCCCAACGCCGGAAGGCGATTCCGGGCGTGACAACGCCCGGGCTCTGTGGAATCGTCGCCGCGCCTATGAAAAATCTGTTACTAATCAGCGCCATGAGCCTCGCGTTCGGGTTCAATGTCGCCGTGGCCGAAGACGCCAAGAAAGACGAAAAGAAGGAAGCCCCCAAGGCCGAAGCCAAGGAAGCAGCCAAACCGGTCGCGCCCAGCTTCGACGATCCATCCAAGCTCGCTGAGAAAGCTCCTGAATCCTTCAAAGCCCAGTTCGAAACGACCAAAGGCAAGTTCACGGTCGAAGTGACGCGGGCGCTCGCCCCCAACGGCGCGGATCGTTTCTACAACCTCGTCAAATCGGGTTACTTCAAGGACATCGCTTTCTTCCGCGTCGTGCCCGGCTTCATGGTGCAATTTGGCATCCATGGCGACCCCGCCGTTTCCGCGAAATGGCGCGCTGCGAACATCACCGATGATCCGGTGAAGACCAGCAACAAGCCCGGTTACATCACCTTCGCCACCGCCGGCCCGAACACGCGCACCACACAGCTGTTCATCAATTACGGCGACAATGGATTCCTCGACGGCCAGGGCTTCTCGCCGTTCGGCAAAGTGACCGAAGGCATGGACATCGTGACAAAGATCAACAGCGAAACCGGCGAACGCCCAAACCAGGGCGCGATCCAAGGTTCTGGCAATGCTTACTTGAAGAAGGAATTCCCGAACCTCGATTACATCAAGTCCGCCAACATCCTCCCCGCCGAAGCCGGCAAGAAGGAAGACACCAAGAAATAATTTTATGAGCGAAGTTGCCATCCTTACCACCAGCGCCGGAGAAATGACCCTCGAATTCTGGCCGGACGTCGCGCCCGGTCACGTCGAGAATTTCAAGAAGCTCGCCAAGCAGGGCTTCTACGACGGCACGTGCTTTCACCGCGTCATCAAGGGATTCATGATCCAAGGCGGCGATCCGTTGACCAAGGATGATTCCAAGGCCCGCATGTGGGGCACGGGCGGTCCCGGCTACCAGATCAAGGCCGAGTTCAACGCCAAGCCGCACACGCGCGGCGTGCTCTCCATGGCGCGCTCCAACGACCCGAATTCCGCCGGTTCGCAGTTCTTCATCTGCCACGGCGACCCGCGCTTCCTCGACAAGCAATACACCGTGTTCGGCAAGCTGGTGAAGGGCGACGACGTGCTGGAGAAGATCGCCACCACGCAGACGTTGCCCGGCGACCGCCCCGTGAAACGCATGCACATCGAGAGCGTGACGATTGTGGCGGCGCAGTGAGGTGAGATTTTCAGACGCGGATGGGGCGTGGCCTCATCCGCGTTTTTTATTGGCATGAACCAAAATCTACAAGTGCTCGCCGCCGCGCTGGTAGCGCTCGGT
>JBEGQI010000260.1:0-45060 GCA_041181065.1 Verrucomicrobiota bacterium
GGCGACCTCGTCACCGGCAAGGTCACCAAGCTCGCGAGCTTCGGTGCGTTCATCGGCCTGGCCAACGAGATCGACGGCCTCGTGCACATCTCGCAAATCAGCGAAGAGCGCGTGGACAAGATCAAGAACGTGCTCAAGCCCGACCAGGAAGTCACCGCGCGCGTGATCAAGATCGACCGCAGCGAGCGCCGCATCGGTCTGTCCATCAAGGCCGCGAACTACAGCGACGAGCAGATCAAGGAAGAGCAGAAGATCCTCGACTCGCTCAAGCCCGGCGAAGACCTCGTCGCGCTGCAGCACGCCTTCGACAACCTCGACGTCAAAGAATAACTGACGCCGCAGGCAGTTTCAGAGACGGGCGGGCCGCAAGGCCTGCCCGTTTTTCTTTGCGCGCCGCGCTGTCCGGCTGTCAATTAGCCGGTATTGAAACTTGCCTTTTAGGGCGGCGAACGGTTTTATTGAAGCACAACGCAACGCGTAAAATTTATGGCTGATAAAGCAAACAAATACCCCGAAAACGTAGGCGGCAACTTCTTCGTCGATAACCAGTGCATCGACTGCGACCTGTGCCGCGAAACCGCGCCTGACAACTTCAAGCGCAATGACGATGGCGGCTACTCCTTCGTTTACAAGCAGCCCAGCAACGACGAGGAAGCGGCCCGCTGCAAGGAAGCCAAGGAAGGCTGCCCGGTCGAAGCCATCGGCGACGACGGCGCATAAGATCCGTCTGACGCTTTACAACCCGCGGGCAACCGCGGGTTTTTCTTTTGCACGATTCCAACAAGAGGTGTTTATTCCCGGGTGATGAATCCGCCTTCCGCCACCGGCAAGCCCGTCGCCTATGTCGTGGACGACGAACCGATGCTGCTCGACCTGAACGAAGCCGCGTTGCGCGCGATGGGATTTGAAGTCAGGCGATTTCGCGGGGCCGAACTGGCGTTGGAGGAATACAAGAAGTCCACGCCGCCGCCTGCCATCATCGTGAGCGACTACTCCATGCACCGGATGACCGGGCTCGAGCTGATGGAGGCGTGCCGGGCCATCCACCCGGCGCAAAAATTCCTGCTCGTCAGCGGCACGGTCACGTCGGCGGTTTTTGATGCTGCGCTGATGAAGCCCGACGACTTCATGCCGAAGCCCTATAGTCTGGATGCGTTGGCCGCGACGGTTCGCAAGCTGACCGGCAGCTGAATCACTGGCGCTGGAGCCACACGCTCATCTCGGACTTGCCGCGATTGCCCCAAACAAAATACGGAATCAACCGCACTTTTACGGGTTTGGGCTGGACCGCCTTAACCTCACGATACAACTGACCGCTCCAGCTCGCCGCTGGCTTGGCGAGCAAGGTGCCATCCAACGTGACCACGCCGCCGAGCAAACGCTGATCAAAGCGTGCGAGCAGGTTCGCATCCGTCGGCACCGCGACGTCCAGCACGCGGGTTTTCGCGGGGAGATCAATCGACTCCAGACAATAAACCACCGGCCCGCGTTTGAACGCGACTTGGCCGAGCGTTTCTTCCACCAGCGGGTTGGCCTCGATCAACTCGGTGCGCATGTCGAGATCGAGTTCCACGACGTCGCCCGCCTTCCAGTTGCGGCGCAATTCGAAGTAAGTTCCGGGGCTGGAGGTTTCGGTCGCCAGCCCGAGATTCACGCGCGCCGTCGCGCCCTTGGCCCAACCCGGAATGCGCAGCTTCAAGGCAAATGGCGCAGAACCGCACTCGTTCATAGTGATACGCACGCGACCGTTCCACGGGTATTCTGTCGCTTGCGACAGCTTCAGCGGTGCGCCATCGAGCGTCGTGGTCAGCGTGTTGCCGCTGTAAAGATTCACCCAAACCGTGTTGCTGGATTTGCCGTAAGCATAACCGCCCAGCTCGGCGAGTGTGCGGACGAGATTCGGCGGGCAGCAGAACGAACTCACGAATGGCACGCGCGTCCGCGACCAGCGCAAGTCCACCGGCAACGGATCGGTGACTCGCAGCGGGTTCGTGTAGAAGAAATTCGTCCCATCAAGCCCGACGCCTGAGAGCACACTGTTGTAGAGCGACAGTTCAGCGACATCCATGAATCGCGCCTCGCCGCTCGCCAGGAACATGCGCCAGTTCCACAGCACGTTTCCGATGTTGGCGCAGGTTTCATTGTGCGCCGTGGCATTCGGCAGTTGATAGTCGCGCCCGTAAGCCTGATGGATGCGCGTGATGTGCTTCTGGTCCTTGCCGCCATCGGGCGAGGCACCGTCGTGCAACGCGCCGCAGCCGCCGGTGATGTAGAGCTTCTCCTGCACCACGTTGGTCCAGACACGATTGAGCATCGCCCACGTCGGCGTGTCGCCGGTTTCAGCGAACAGGTCCGCCGCGCCAGCAAAGAGATAGTTGGCTCGCACCGCATGGCCCACAGCCTCGGTCTGCTCCGCGAACGGGACACGGTCTTGGTTATCGTCGCCGCCGTCGCCGCTCTTCACCACCAAGTCGCGCATGGCGAAAAACTTTTTCGCCAGCTCTAGATAACGCCGTTCGCCCGTCTCGCGATACAGCTCGATCAACCCCATGTAATGCGATGGGCACACCGAGTTCCGCGCCAGATCGGGACTGGGATTAGCAAACGCCTTCTCCAAGAAGTCCGCCGCCTTGATGGCCACGGCGAGCAGGTTGGTCTTGCCCGTGGCGCGATGGTGCATCACGCCCGCCGTCATCAGGTGGCCCATGTTGTAGACCTCGAAATTGTTCCGGTCGCGGAAGGGCAAGGCGTTCGTGTCGCCGTTGCGCTGCGCGATGAGCACCGGCGTGTGGATGTAACCATCGGCGCGCTGCGCCTTCGCGATGACTTCGATGGCGCGGTCAAGGTGGCGATCGTAAAACTCGTCGTGCGTCACCGCATAAACGGCGCTCGCTGCCTCGATGACCTTGTAGAACTCGCCGTCGTTGAACGACGCTCCGCGCGAACGGCCCTCTGCGAGTCCGGCGGCGATCTGGAAGTTCCGGAAGAACTGGCTGTAGTTCGTCCCTTCCATCAAACGGCCCATGTTCTGCAGGATGTTGGTGCGGCAGGCGTCGAACCGTTGCGCCCAGAAGCCATCCGTCCATTGCACCTCGTCGAGGCCCACGGTGCGGACCTGCGCGTGCGGGCTCGACACATTGTTGATCACGGGCGAGGCTGCATTTACGGTGAATGCCGTAAGCAACAGCAACGTCAAGCTTGGGCGAACTTTGCTCATGACTAGATGTGGAAAGTGTTCTGCATGCAGCACGAAAAGCCAGTTCAATCCCGCCGCCAGAATGTCCGTTCGCCGAAATGACATGACTTTGATTCGCTCCGGCAACGACCGGCAATCCTTGGCGTTGCCAGTGCAAGCCAACTTGTGAAACACTCGAAACACGCCCCATGAAACATGGCACCTCACTGAAACATGTTGCGACGCTCGCGTTGCTTCTGCTCGCCGCCCTCCGCCTAATTGCCGCACCGGAAGTCACCGCGCTGCGCTGCGAATCGCGCGTGAACCCGCTCGGCATTGACGCCACCTCACCCCGGCTCAGTTGGCAACTCGATGCCGATGCGCGCGACGCCGCCCAGACGGCGTATCAAATTCTCGTGGCGTCGAGCGAAGCCAAACTGAAGGAAGGCGCCGCCGATCTTTGGGACTCCGGCAAGGTGGTGTCAGATGCGAGCGTGCTCGTGTCTTACGCCGGCAAACCGCTGGCGTCGCACGGCGAATGTTTCTGGAAGGTGCGCGTCTGGGACGAGCACGGCAAAGCTTCCGCTTGGAGCAAGCCGGCGTATTGGGGCATGGGCCTCCTCGCGCCGGCCGACTGGCACGCGAAGTGGATTGGCCTCGACGGCGCGAATGAAACGAATCTGTTCACGGGCACGTCTTGGATCTGGTTTCCCGAGGGCAATGCCGCCGTCAACGCGCCGCTCGGAACGAATTGGTTCCGTCGCGTCGTAACGATTCCGGCCAATCGCAAGGTCAAGCGCGCGGTCTTTCAATACACCGGCGACAACGAATGCCGCGGCTGGCTGGACATCTTCGATCTCGGCGCCCGCAATGATTTCCATGTGGTCAAATGGAACGACATCACCACGCGGCTGGAGCCCGGCAAAACCTACGTCTTCGGTCTCGTCGCGGTGAACAAGGGCGATGTGGCCAAGAACGATCCGAATCCCGCCGGAGCTGTCGGATTGCTGACGATTGAATTCACCGAAGGCGAACCGATGGTCTTCCCGACCGATGAGCATTGGAAAGTCTCGCGCACGTTGGAGAAGGACTGGAACACGGTCGGCTTCGACGACTCGAAGTGGGTCGCGGCGAAAGTTCTCGGGCCGGTGGGCATGCAGCCCTGGGGCGAAACGCGTGTGCCGGAAGATCGCACGCTACCGGCGCGTTGGTTGCGCAAGGAGTTCGCCGTTGAAAAGAAGATCAAGCGCGCGACAGTCAGCGTTTCGGGCCTTGGCTTGTCGGAGGTTTACTTGAACGGGCAGAAGGTCAGCGACCACGTGCTATCGCCGGCTGCCGCGCAATATGACAAGCGTGCGTTCTACGTGACGCACGATGTGACGAAGCAATTGCGTTCCGGCGCGAACGCCATTGGCGCCGTGCTCGGTGGCGGGCGCTTCTATTCCGATCGCAGCAAAGTGTATGGCGGCGTGGTCAATGCTGGCTGGCCGAAGCTGTTGCTCCAACTGCGCATCGAACACACCGACGGCTCCGTCTCGGAAGTGGTGAGCGACGCATCGTGGCAACTCACCGCCGACGGTCCCATCCGCGCCAACGGCGAATACGACGGCGAAGAATACGACGCCCGCATGGAACTCGGTGATTGGAGCAAGGCTGGGTTCAACGCCGCAAAGTGGCAGCCCGCGAAACTTGTCGCCGCTGCCGCATTGCAAGTTTCCGCGCAGTGCCAGGAACCCATCCGCGTCACGCAAACGCTCAAGCCGGTCAAGATCACGGAGCCGCAGCCGGGAGTGTTCATCTTCGACATGGGTCAGAACATGGTGGGCTGGTGTCGGTTGAAAGTCTCAGGCACGGCGGGAACGCGCGTCCAATTGCGCCACGCCGAAACCTTGCGCGACGATGGCACGCTTTATCTGGCTAATCTACGGAGCGCCAAAGTCACCGACACTTACACGCTTAAAGGCGGAGGCGCGGAAGTTTACGAGCCACGCTTCACGTATCACGGTTTCCGTTTCGTTGAAGTCACCGGCCTCCCCGGCGAGCCGACGCTCGACGTGCTCGAAGGGCGCGTGGTGCATGATGATCTGCCGGTCGCGGGCGAATTCGCCTGCTCCAATCCGTTGCTCAACCAGATCTATCGCAACGTCACCTGGGGCACGCGTGGTAATTATCGCAGCATGCCGACGGATTGCCCGCAACGTGACGAGCGTCAAGGCTGGCTCGGCGACCGCTCCGAGGAATGCCGCGGGGAATCCTACTTGTTCGACATCTCGGGGATTTATTCCAAATGGATGCAGGACATCAACGACGCGCAGAAGCCCAACGGCAGCGTGCCGGACGTCGCGCCCGCCTACTGGCCGCTCTACAAGGACAACGTCACGTGGCCCAGCACGTTCATCATCGCGCCCAGCGTGTTGCACCGGCAATTTGGCGACCTCGCGCCCATCCGCGACCATTACGATAGCCAGAAGCGCTGGCTGGAATTGATGCGCGGCTATTTCAAGGACGGCATCATCGCGAAGGACAACTACGGCGACTGGTGCGTGCCGCCGGAGGATCTGCGGCTCATCCACTCGAAGGACCCCGCGCGCCAGACCGACCGGGCGTTGCTCGCGACCTCCTATTTCTACTACGACCTGAAGTTGATGCAGCGCTACGCCACGTTGCTGGGCAAGGCGGACGACGCAACGCACTTCGCGCAATGGGCGGACGACGTGAAGGGGGCGTTCAACCAGAAATTCCTCAACCGCGAAAAGGGCTATTACGACAACGGCGCCCAGACCGCGTGCGTGTTGCCGCTGGCGTTTGGCCTCGTGCCCGACGACATGCGCGCCCGCGTCTTCGCGCGGCTCGTGGACAAGATCGAGAATGAGACCAAGGGCCACATCGGCACCGGCCTCATCGGCGGTCAATACCTCATGCGCGTCCTCTCCGACAACGGCCGCGCCGACCTCGCCTACACCATCGCGAGCCAGAAGGATTACCCCGGCTGGGGTTACATGGTCGCGAACGGCGCCACAACCATCTGGGAACTTTGGAACGGCAACACCGCCGACCCCACGATGAACTCCGGCAACCACGTCATGCTCGTGGGCGACCTCGTCATCTGGCTCAACGAATACCTCGCCGGCATCGCCGCCGACCCCGCGCAACCCGGCTTCAAGCACATCATCATGAAGCCGCAACCCGTCGGCGACCTCACACACGTCAAAGCCACGCACAATTCACCCTACGGCGAGATCGAAAGCGAATGGCGCAAGGACGGCGGCAAATTCATCTGGGAAATCGAAATCCCCGCGAATACCACCGCCACCGTGACGCTCCCGCCGGGCAAACTCGGCAAAATGACTGAAGGCGGAAAGCCCGTCGCGCAGACAGCGACAATTGGCAGCGGCAAATACCGTTTCGTCAGTGAGTGACCCACGCTCTTAATCTTAATCGTAATCTTACTCTTAATCTCCGGGTCATGGACGAAGGGATTAAGATTACGAGAAAGAGTAAGATTAAGAACACCGGCGCCCACGAACTCCAACGGAGTTGGAAATTGCATGGTGAACCGTTAAGCCAACACGCCGGTTCGCGATGCAACCGAGCATGGTTTAACCGCATGTTCTCTCCAACTCAACGAGACGGACTATTGGTTGGGACTGCCGCTTCGGCACGCTTGCTCGCGTTGACCCACGCCTGATACCGCTTTTGATAACCGTATCCGAAATAGTCCATCGAGAACTCGTTGCGGATTTTGTATTTCTTGAAGATTTTCACGATCTGCCCATCGCTCCAGGCCGCCAGTGAATCCTCGCGGGCCTGCACCATGCGGTCCCAAAGGATTGCTTTCTCCGGCTCGGTCATCTCCGGCACCATGGCCAAGTAGGCATCGTAGGTGCGCTTGGCCCCCGGCGAACGGCTGATGCGATCCAGCAGTGCGATGGTTTTTTCTTCGCCGATCTCCTGGCGCAAGACACGTAAGAACCCCTGAATCTGCGGGGCAAACTCGGCGAAGATGGGGTCCACCTGCTCCGTCATGACAGTGAGCGCCTTCAGTTCATCTTTTTGTTTGCCGTTGGAATTGTCGCGCGCGCCGTCCCAGGCCCGCCAGGCCGCGTTGAGTTTTTCATCAACCTCCTGATGCCACGCCCACACGCGGCCAAAATGTTCCGCGACAAGCACGGCAGTTTTCTGCGTCTTGGCTTCGTCATTCAATTGCAGTTGTTCAGCAAGGCGCTTGCCCTTGCCCGTGACGTCGGCCTGAACCTTTTCCGGCAAAGTTGGCGTCCACCAACTCGGAGGATTACCACCGTCAATGGCGGCTTGCGCGCGCGCGGCGACCGCAGCAGCCGTCTCGGCCACAGCCGGGTTGAGCGTCAGGACCAACACGGATAAACCGATCCAAAGGGAGTTATGCGCGCGTTTCATAGGCTTTAGTTTGGCCATGTTGGAACAAATGTAAGCGGATGGGGATGCATGGCTGGCCCAAAGTCATACCAAAAACTATCCAGCCCACTCGAAGCTTTTGCCCGGCTTCAATTGAATCGACTTGGTCTTGTCGCTGCAGCGCAATGTGCATGCGTTGCCGGTGATGCTACGAATGGTTGCCATCGTGAGTTTGCCGTTCTTCCAAGCGAGATCCACCTCGAACCCGCCACGTGCGCGCAGTCCTTTCACCGAGCCATTGGGCCACGATGAAGGCAGCGCAGGCAGCAGGTGGAGGAGGTAATTCTGCGGTTCACTCCGCACTCCGCGTTCCGCACTCCGCGTTTCCACCATGTGGCTTTGCAGCAGCATCTCGGCGATGCCTGCCGTCGCGCCGAAGTTGCCGTCGATCTGGAACGGCGGATGCGCGTCGAACAGGTTCGGATACAGGCCGCCGCCGGTCGTTGAAACACCCTGCGCCGCCACCGGACGGAGCAGGTTGCTCAGGATCAGGTTCGCGTGGTCGCCGTCGAGGAAGCGCGCCCAGAGATTGATCTTCCAGCCCATGCTCCAGCCCGTCGCCTCGTCGCCGCGACAGATGAGCGACAGCCGCGCGGCGTTGAAGAAGTTCGTCGTGCGCCAGTTGATCTCGCTGCCGGGATAAACGCCCCACAAGTGCGAGACGTGGCGATGCTTGTTGTTCGGGTCGTCCTTGTCCTCCAGCCATTCCTGCAACTGCCCGTGCTGGCCGATCTGGTTCGGCGCGATGCGAGCGCGCATCGCGGTGAGCTTCGCACGCAGCTCTGCGTCCGTGCCGAGAATGGTTGAAGCCTCGATGACGTTGCTGAACAGGTCGCGGATGATTTCGTGATCCATCGTCGGGCCGGCGACGAGGCCGCCCTGCTCAGGGGAATTGCTGGGCGTGCTGATGAGCCAGCGCTGGTCGTTGCGCGGGTCTTCGATGAGGAAATCCACAAAAAACAACGCAGCCTCCTTCATCACCGGATAGGCGCGCTTCAGAAAGGCGCGGTCACCACTGAATTCGTAATGCCACCACAAATGCTGGCACAGCCACGGCGCACCCGACACCCAGATGCCGTGGTTGGAGGCATTGATGGGCGCCGTGCCACGCCAGAGGTCGAAGTTGTGATGCAACACCCAGCCGCGGGCGTTGTAATGATTCTTCGCCGTGCGCCGACCGGAAATCATCAAGTCGTCGAGCGCGTCGAAGAGCGGCAGCGTGCATTCGGCGAGGTTGGCCGATTCGGCGGGCCAGTAATTCATCTCGGTGTTGATGTTGCAGGTGTATTTGCTGTCCCACGGCGGCGTGAGGCTGTCGTTCCACAAGCCCTGCAAGGTGGCAGGCTGTCCACCCGGCCGGCTGCTCGCGATGAGCAGGTAGCGGCCATATTGAAAGACAAGCGCCGCGAGACCGGGATCGTTCGACTTGGGTGCGAGGCGCAGCCGCTCGTCCGTGGGCAGCTTCGCGTTCTCGCTCGTGCCGAGGTCGAGCGAGACGCGACGGAATAGTTTATGGTGGTCGGTGATATGGTCGGAACACAATGAACCCCAGTCTTTGCGCTCCACTTTCGCCAGTGCCTCGGCGCATGCCTTTGCCGGATCTCCGCTTGCGTCCTGAAAACTCTTAAAGCTCGTAGCCGCCGCAAGAATCAGCGTCACAGAGTTCGCATTGCTGACGCTGAGTTGATCGCCGCTTTGGCTGATCGTCCCGCTTTCCGCGCGCACTTGCAGCCGTGACTCGAACTTGAGCGGGTTGGTATTCGTGATGTTGTTGTGACTGCTGCGGACGCGACCGGTGAGAATAAGTTCGCCCTTCACTCCCGCCGTAACGACACTGTTCGTGTGCGGACAGTCGAAACCCACCTTGAAGGAAACCAGCGGCTTGTCCGCGTCAATTCGCACCACAATCACCTGGTCTGGCGCACTGGCAAACACTATGCGTCTAAACCACACATCGCCGACGCGATAGAATGTATAGGAAATCGCATCATCGAGGTTTAGCGAACGGTAATAACCCGCGAATTTCTCGTGGCCCGGAAACTGCAGCCGCACATCGCCAAACGGTTGATATGCCATTTGCCGTAGCGGCACACTCATGAACTCCTTCATCGCCAGCGCCTCGGCCTCCTTCTGCTTCCCGTCGAAGAGCAACTGCCGGATGGCCGCGAGATGATTGGACGCGCCCGGATGCGAGTAATCGCGTGGCTCGCCGGTCCAGAGCGTGGACTCGTTGAACTGAATGCGCTCGTCTGGCGCGCCACCGAAAACCATCGCGCCGAGACGGCCATTGCCCACCGGCAACGCCTCGACCCATTTCGTGGCCGGCTGTTGATACCAGAGAACGGGCGCTTCACCGTTCCCCTCCTTGGAGGGGTTAGGGGTGGGTTTCGCAGCAAAGGCGGGCAAGCCAATTACGAGCACACAGGCGAATGTGAATTGGCAAAGGATTCGTTTCATGGATGTGAAATGATTGTCGTGTTCAGACACGAAAGGCGAGCCGCCATTCATCGGACGTTTGTTGGAGGGGAATTTGTCGGTTCTTAATCTTTCTCTTACTCGTAATCTTAATCTCTTCGCCACAGCCGAGGCAGGAACAGATTAAGAGCAAGATTACGATTATGATTAAGGGGCCCCGTTCGTGTCCTTCACCGGTCGCTTCGCCCAGTAGTTCGCGAGGATGGAGCCGCTCACGTTCATCCACGGACTGAAAATCGCTGCGGCGAGTCCGACGGTGGCCAGCTTGTTCATCTGCCCGGCAAGCCCGCTGGCCATCGCACCGTTCTGCAATCCGACTTCAAACGCCACGCTACGCGCGGAATTCTTGTCCAAGCCGCTCGCCCGGCTCAGCCAGTAACCAAACACGTAACCCAACGCATTATGAATCGCTGAGGCAGCGAACAAGAGCAGCCCCACCTTCATCAAGTTGTCGCGGCCCGCCGCAGTGGTGATGGTGGTGAAGTAAACGATGCCCGCCATCGAAGCGACCGGCATCCATGAATCGACTCGAGCAAACGCCCGCGTCAGCCAGTGATAGCAAACGCCCGCCACGATCGCGGCGCAAAAGAACCCGAACACGCCGACGCACACCACGGCAGGCCCGGGCAGATTCGCCGCCAACCACTGCCAACCACCCACAGCGATTCCAGCCAACCACAGCGCGCTTATCGCGGACAGGACGAGGACAACCTTCGCTCCGGACGGCTTGGCGTGCTTGAGATAATCATGCAACAATGCCGCGCCGATGGGCACGATCACGATCTTGATGATCTCCATCATCATGTTGAAGTATGTCATCGTGACTTCCGCGCCCGCGAGCGACTTAACCCAAAACGGCGTGACGAAAGGCGCCACCACGGTCGTCATGGCGGTCACCGTGACAGAGAGCGCGAGGTTGGACTTCGCGATGTAAGCCATGACGTTTGACGCAAGGCCGCTTGAGCACGAACCGATGAGGATGATTCCGGCGGCGATCTCCGGCTCGAAATGAAAAATCCTCGTCAGCGCCAGGCCGACGAGCGGCATCACTGTGAAATGACAAAAGATGCCCACGAACACGCCGCGAGGATTCTTCACTACACCGGCGAAGTCATGCAGGCTCATCTGCGTGCCCATGCCGAACATCACGGTCTGCACGACGAGCAGCTTCACCCATTTGTTTTGCAGATCGAAGTCGCCCCACTTGGAAAACCATTGCGGAAAGAGCATCGCCGTCGTCACCGCAGCGATGATCCACGCGGTGAACTGGTAGCCCCGCAGCTTGGGGACGAACCGCAAGCCTATGGCCAAAGCCACGACGGCGATGACTGCCAGCAGTTGCCAGATGCTGCTCATTTCAAAACGGTGGCGAGGTAATCCACCGCGATGCCAGGACTCGCAAAGATCGGCACGCGCTTGTCCGCCGCCGCGAGCGAATCCACCACACGCGCCATCGAAGCCTGCGCCAACACGATGACGTCCACCTGCTGTGACAATTCCTTCAACGCCGCCGCCACCTTCGCGTCATGTGTCGCGCCGTCGCCGGCCATCAACGCTTCGAAAGCTCCGTCCACGAGCTTGGAGGTGAGTTCAATCTGCTTGTTGGCGATAGTCGCGCGGCGCTGAATCAAATCCGCCGTCGGCTCGAGCGTCGTCGAAAGCGTGGCAATGACTCCGATCTTCTTTCCGGCGGCCACGGCTTTGTCAGCCATCGGTTGATCCACGCGCAACACCGGCACGCCCATCAACTTCGCGCCCGCTTCCACGGCTGGCCCAATGGATGAACACGTCACCATGATGTAATCCGCGCCCGCCAGCTCAGCGGATTCGAGATAGTTCGCCACGCGCCGCGAAATCGTCGCCGTCAGCGAACCGGCTTCGCGAATGCCTTTCACGAGCGAGTCGTCCGCGATGTTGAACACGTCCACACTCGGGAGCTTCTCTTTGCACAACGCCGCGAACACCGGCACGAGCGTGGCCGACGTATGAACCAAGCCGAGTCTTTTCTTATTCATGATTTTCCTTTTCGGACAATTTCAAAATAGTTCTCCGGCCCGACCTGGCCACCCTTAAAAACAACTTGGAGTCCGTCGGCGGGTGAATCCGGCGCCAGCGCCCGACACAACGGCGCGCCCGGTGTGAGCGGCGCAATCATCTCCAATGCCTCAATTCCCATCGCTCGCGCCGCGTAACTAGAGGTGTCCCCGCCAGCAATGCAGACGCGGCGAACGGAAGTTTGATCCACCGCTTCGCGCAGAACCTTCCCCAACGCCGAGCCGAGAACCTTCGCCGTGCGTCCATTCAATTTGGCAGCGATGCGCGGATTCGAGCCAGACTTCGTGGAATGCACGATGACGCTGCGGCCAGTCTGCAACAGGTTGGTTGCGGCGTCAGCGGCGCGGTGAATTTCTTTCGCTGCGGCAGTTGCGTTGGTGAGCGCAACCGCATTCAGCGCAACCTCGACAAAGCCATGCTTCAGCGCCCACGCAATCTGCCCGCTGGTAACCGGCGAGCAACTACCTGAGCCGATTAAAACTTGCTTGGTAGGGTCGGCGCGCTGCGCCGACCGGACATCGCAGCGCGATGTCCCTACCTGTTTCCAAGCCACTGCCAACGCAGCCTCAATGCCTGATGATCCCACCGAGAACAGCGGACTGCGCTGCTGGGCTGTGGCTTCCAACAACCCACCAATCCTCGCAACGTGCTCCGCCGTCAGCGCGTCGAACAACACCACTTCTGGTTTTTCAGTGAACAGTTGGCGAAAGGCCGCATGGAATTCTTTTTCCGGTAGCGAGAATTTCAGGATGTCGAACAGCGCGCAGTTCTTCTTGGTTTGCTTCGCAAGATGCAGCCGCAAGTCCGCCTCAGTCATCGGTGTGACCGGATGTTTACTGATGGATGGATGCCGATCGAGCCGATGGATCGCCCCCGCGCTGCCGATGCCGTAGCGCGCGAAGTGTTGACCGAAGATCGTGTAGCGTCCGAGCGACGGCGCGGCGACCAGCAACGGAATGAACGGTGCTGGAAAAATCTTCACCGCCACCTCCATCACCTTGCCGATGCTGCCGATGTGCGGCGCAGAATCAAACGTGGAACAAACTTTGTAGTGAACGTGCCGCGGCTTCAGTTTCTTGAGCGCGAGCAAAGCGGGCTTCAGTTCGCGCTCCATCGCCGCAGGAGCGAGCGACCGGGTTTTACCAGCAACGCCCACGGCTTGGAGCCCGGGAAAGTTCTTCAACTGCGCCGATGTAGGCGGCGCGATGAACAACGCCGTGCGAATTCCGGCCAGCGACAATTGCTCCAGAGCATCCGTCGAGCCGGTGAAGTCGTCGCCGTAAAATGTGAGGAGGAGTTTGCTCATCCGCCTTTCTTGCCAAATTTTTCGACGGATCTTTTGAGCTCCGGATATTTCAATGCCGCCTGCTCTAGCGTGAGTCCCTCAACCGCCGCTTCCCACCACTTTTGCAGCGAACGCACACCGGCTGCGGGACCGTCGGGATGCGCAGCGATGCCGCCACCGGCCATGTAAAGCAGATCAACGGTCTGGGTGCGGCGATACGTTTCACACGCCTGCCCGCCCCATTGACCGGAGGAAACGACCGGCAACACCGACATGCCGCCGAGCAACGGCTTCGCGCAGGCTGCCATCGAGCGCACGACGGAGTCGTCGCTTTCCCAGAACTTGTTCGCGATGCCGTTGACGTGGATTTGGTCCACGCCTGCGAGCCGCCAGAGCGTTTGATACGCGGGAAATTCGATGCCGAGCAGCGGATGCCGGTTCAACATGCCCCAGCCATTGCGATGGCCATGGATCGCCAACGCACCGAGGTCGCAAATCTTTTTCGCACCACTGAGCCCGACGCTGTTGAGGGAGATCATTGCGCACGTGCCGCCGGACTTTACGACCTTCTCGTAATGCCGCTGCATCGCGTCGAGTTCGTCGCTGACGTTGAAAGCATACATCACCTTTTTGCCGGTGCGATCGGCGTGGGCGTTGATGACGCGCATGATGGCATCAACGCGTTCATCGAACAGCGAGTGTGGCGGGTTCGCCATCAATTCGTCGTCTTTCACGAAATCAACGCCCGCTTCGCAGAGCACTTTGACCATGTCCGCCGTCTGCTGCGGCGACATGCCGATGCTCGGCTTGATGATCGTGCCGATGAGCGGACGGCCTTCAACTTTCGTAAGCTTACGGCAACCGGCGACGCCGAACTTTGGTCCGCAAAAATGCTGCGCGAACGACGGCGGCAGTTCGAGGTTCATCAGCTTGAGGCCGGTGAACGCCGTGATTTCGTAGAGGTTGCCCTGAATCGTCGAGACGAGCGTGGGCAGGTTATAGCCCATGTTCTCCAGCGACCAGGACACGACGACTTCCGCGCGCTGGAATTTTCCCGTGGCGGACTTCGCCCCGGGCAGGCTGGGTGTGGTGACGCTTTCGAGCAATGTGATTTTCTCCACGCGCGCCGCGAAGCGTTGTTTGAGTTCCGCCGTTTCGCCCGGCACTTCGACGAACGTGCCGGACGATTGCTCGCCCGCCAGCGTAACGGCGGCTTGCTCCACCGCGAGCGGCGTTTCGATGTGATACGTGGCGAAAATGCGTTCCATGGATGCGGCGGCAGATTAGGCCGGGCTGGCATCAGTTGAAATTGAAAAACGGTTTTGGGTCATGTGATTTCAGGCGCACTGCGGCACGGCTCACTTGGACAGGAACAAACTCGACATCCGCCGGGCCATTCCAAGAATCGTCGCGTGGGCGCCATCCAACTCATCGATCTCGCGAAATCATTCCCAGCCGCAGGCGGGAGTGTTGTCGCGGCGGTGGGCGGCGTGACCTGCGACATTGGTGACGGCGAGCTGCTCGCGTTGGTGGGGCCGTCGGGTTGTGGCAAAACCACGCTGTTGCGGCTGATCGCTGGACTGGAAGCGCCAACCAGCGGCACCATTCTTATCAGCGCACAAAATCTGGCGAACATCCCCGCAGAACGTCGCGATGTGGCGATGGTGTTCCAATCGCTGGCACTGTATCCGCATCTGACCGCGCGGGAAAATCTCGCATTCGGAATGAAGCTGCGCGGAGCGGTCCCGAGCGAAATCGATTTGCGGCTGACTGAAACGGCGCAGCTCCTCGGCATCGCGGATTGCCTGTCCCGGCGACCGGCTGAGCTTTCCGGCGGGCAACGGCAACGAGTCGCGCTCGGGCGCGCGTTGATGCGGCGCCCCAAAGTCCTGTTGCTGGACGAACCGTTCGCAAATCTGGATGCACCACTTCGCCGGGAGTTGCGCCGGGAACTGCAGCGGCTGCAACGCGAGCTGCGCGTGACAACCATTCTTGTGACCCACGATCAAACCGAAGCGATGGCGCTGGGCGACCGGGTTGCCGTGATGAGCGCCGGCAAGTTTGAGCAGGTCGCACCGCCCGACGAGTTGCGGGCCAAGCCTGCAAACGATTTCGTCTCGGCATTTCTGGATACGCGGGCTCTCTGAATTGATTCACCAATCGGACCCGCACTTCATTATCTTCAACACATGACACAGCTTGGTTTGCATGAATTTCATCACAGCTTGGGCGCGCAGTTCGGCGCAATCGGTGGCGCAGAAGTGGTGCGGCATTATGGTAACGCAGGGAGCGAACACGCGGCGCTGCGTGCAAGCGCGGGCGTATTCGACCTGAGCTTTCGCGGGCGACTGTGCGTGGTCGGTGCCGACCGGGCGCGCTTTCTGCACGGACAAGTGACGAATGATGTAAAGGGCTTGAAGCCGGGCGCGGGTTGCTACGCCGCGCTGACGAACAACAAGGGCAAGCTTCAGTCGGACCTGAACGTGAACTGCCTTGCTGAAGAGGTGTTGTTGGATTTTGAGCCCGGTCTGGTGGCGAAAGTCAGCGAGCGGCTGGAGAAATTCATCATTGCGGATGATGCGCAGGTCGTGGACGTCGCACCGCACTATGGTCTGTTGAGCGTGCAGGGTCCGAAGGCTGCGGAAGTGGTCGCCGCGCTGGGAATTTTTGGAGCCCTGCCGGAGAAGGAATTTCAATCCGTCAAAGCCAGCGATACGACCTTGGGCGATTTATATCTGGTGAACTTGCGGCGAGTGGGGCTGCCCGGCTTCGATGTGTTCGTGCCAGTGGCGGCGATGGGCGCTGTGGCAGATAAACTCACCGCGGCGGCGAAGCAGTCCGGCGGAGGCGCGGGTGGTTGGGAGGCGCTGGAGACCGCGCGTATCGAAGCGGGAGTGCCGCGCTACGGCGCAGACATGGATGAATCGAATCTCCCGCAAGAGGCGGGCATCGAGTCGCGCGCGGTCAGTTTCAACAAGGGCTGTTACCTCGGCCAAGAGGTCATCAATCGCATCCGCAGCTTCGGCCAGGTCGCTCGCACGTTGCGCGGGCTGAGGTTGCCAGATGATTTACCAGCACTCCCAGCGCACGGCGACAAGCTGCTGAAAGAAGGCAAGGAAGTCGGCTATCTGACCAGCGTCGTCAAATCACCGGCGTTGAAAGCGCACATCGCGCTGGGTTACGTGCGGAAGGAGTGCAATCTTGTCGGGACAGGTTTAGTTCTACATTGTAGCTCCGGCGAATGGCCGGCAGACATCGTCGAGCTACCGTTCGTCCGTTAGCAAACGTATTCGTCTTACGCGCGCCGGGCCGCGACCAGTTGATCGAGCGTTTGCCGAACGTGCTGCCTCAGAACCTCACGCTCGTCGACGTTGATTCCCAGCGGATCAAAACGGAGGCGATAGTGCATGCTCAACAGCATCTGCAGGGTGTCGCGCAGGGAGGTCAGCCGCGGATCACGAACGGCACGTTGAAGCAATTCGCCCAAGGTTTCTCCAGTCGCACGGACGAAGCCGAACTCGACCAGTTTCTTTTCGACTTGGTAAAACTCCGAATCCAGCCCCAACCGCAGGAGCGCCGCCGCTTCGGCTTGGGAGTTGAGACGCCGGCTTTTGGCACCTTTACGACGGACAAGCCGGTAGAGCAGGAAGAGAAGCATGGGCCCGACGATCCACCACACATAATCACGGAGGGTGCTCTGGCCGGCCCGCCATTTGAAGAACTCGAATTTCACACGCGACCAAGTGTCGCCCAGCCACTGGAAGATCGAAGCGTGCCGGTTTTCCTCCGCGACCCAAGAGCCAGGCGTGGTATCGAGATCGTGCCACTGGCCGTTCAGGTAATACAGGCACCAAGCATGGGCGTGACGCTCGCGAATGATCGCGCTGGTGCCGGTGATTTCCTGCACGGACCAGCCGACGGCGTAGCGCGTCGGGATTTTCATGCGCCGCAACAGCAGCGTGGTGGCCGTGGCAAAGTATTCACAATGGCCGCTGCGATTGGTCGGAGCCAGAAAGTCCTCCAGCGGCGTGCTGTTGGTGTCGCGCCCGTAACGGGTTTTCTGCCACAAGCTATAAGTGAAGTTGTCCTGAAAGAACGACGCGACTGCCCGGATCATCTGGTTGGTGGATTTACCGTCAAGATCCAGTCCGGCGATGATTTTATCGAGCGCGGGCCATTCATTCGCGGGGACCTCTAATTCTAGAATCGGCGGCGGGTTGGTCCCAAAATGGAACGGCGGGTATGAAGGCGGAGTGTCGATTGAGCCGTTCAATCCATACAGGACATCAAAAATGGCGACGCCCGACGGACTCGAAGCGACCGCCACGCCGAGGTTATTGGTCTTGATCGTCGCATTGGGAAAATCCTCGATGCGCGCAAAACCGAGCGGTAGCGGCAGTGGGTCACCGTTTTCGCGCGTGTCCACATAGGTGGCGATGTTGATCCGCATCGGCGCAGGCCCGCTGCGAAAGACCCAAGTGCCCGGCTTTGATTCCTGTTGAACCGTGCCCCACGGAGAACGGTTGGTGATCCCCTCACCGCGCCCCTCGCCCCGCCCGAAACCGCGAGGCGGGCCGCCCGATCCAGGGGGTCCGTTTTCAAATCGCGGACGGAAGGAGAACCACTGGGCGTTTCGATACGTGCGGTAGCTCGCGGTGCGCAGCAAGGTTGGAGGCGGCGTGCCATCTTTCATCTCAACACGAACCGTGATCGCGCCGGATTGCTTCATGCGACCGATCTGGCCGATGTCCGTGCGGGCACGGTCCACATCGGTCTTCCGTCCGGAAAACCGCCAGGTCCATTGCGGCGCCCACCCCTCCAGAAAGCGGCGCAACTCTCCGAGTTGCTGTTGGCTGAAAAATCCGACAACGCACGCCGTCACCGCTACCACAATCCAGACAGGCAGGGCAAAACGCCGGGACCGGCGCATCCACAAGGCCCAGGTCAACAACAACGCCAGGCCAACAAAAAAAACATTTCCCTCATTGTTGTTAATACTGGCGGCCAGTAAGCAGGTGCCGAAATAGACCCAGTCGGCATGCACCTCCTTGTCCGCAACTGGCGGGCCTTCGCGATGTTTCTTGCGTTTGCGGGCGATGAGCGAAAACACCGTGAGCTTCACGGACGAACGGTCACCCAGAGCCAGCGCGATGAGAAAGGGAAAGAATATGATCGGCGTCCACTGCAACATGGCCGAGGCGGTCTTCTGGCCGCTTTCACCCGCCGCGCGCTCGGTCGTGAGCCCGGGATCATTGATGAATTGTCCGAAAGCCGACGGCCCTTGATTGGCGGTGAATGCGTAAACCACCGCACCGATGAAGAGGAGGGTGCAGAAATTCCAGACACGGTTATAGTCCTCATCGGAAATGTCCCAGCGGGCCCGGATAAGTCGCACCCCCTCCACGATGACCGCGAGAATGCCGCCAACGTAAGGCAAATCCACTTCCCAGCCCCAGAAGAGCAACACCGCGCCAAGCATGAGGGGAGGTAGTTTCATGATTCAAAGCCGCGCCAACCCTTCCTCGATCGAACCCACTTCAAGCACTCGAAAATTCTGCGGATCATCGGCCATCGGCCCAACCTCCACGTCCTTGGCCAAGCCACGTTCGACGATCAGCAGCACAAGCAGTGGAATACCCAACAAGCGGAGCTTGCGAACAAGTTGGCGGCGCGGCTCGTCCCAATTAATGAATACGCAGATGCAGCCGCTCACGCGACTCGCATGGTTCAGGACGAGTTCCTCAAGGCCGGTGAAATGCTCCGCATCGAGCCGGGCGCGCACCGAGGCTAGCACTTCCAGAATTTGATCTGCATGCGCAAGACCGCGTCCGGCCGTGAGGCAATACGCCTCCGTCCCGACAAAGAGCAGGTCGAGCAGCGATTCCTGGGTCTGGATGGTGCAGGCGAACGACGCAGCAACGCTCACAGCTTCCTCAAAGGATTCGCTATACGGGTCCGTGGAAAACGTATCGAGCACGAGGGCGTGGCGAACGAAGAATTCGTCTTCGTATTCCTTCACGATGGGCATGCCGGTCTTGGCCCAACTACGCCAGTGGATGTGCCGGAAGGGATCGCCGCGCCGGTATTCGCGCAGCGAGACAAATTCATCAGACTGGCCGACAGACGAAGCCATGGCCACCCCGCCCTGTTGATATTTCATGGTGCCGGGCAAGGCGACCGGCGGCATGAAATAGCGTTTCGGCAGCACAACGAGCGACTGCGGCAACGGTTGCTTTTTGAGCGCACGGAAAAGCCCGAGCGGGTCGGCACGACCGATGGTGACGGAATCAAAACGAATCAAGCCGCGGCGCAACGGCGTGAGTTCGGCGCTGACTTCAGCGGTTTGACCGACCGGAACCGGCGGGATGGGAACCGGCGCCGTGCGTGCCTGACGGAACGGATGCCGCATGTGACGCTTCCAGATGGGAATGCGGCGGAGGCGTTTTTCCTCGGCCCACTGAAAGGCGATCCATTCGTTGAGCGTGGGCCGGATGTCTTTGAGCGTTTCAAGATAGGCCAATCCGGATTGCGGGCGCTTGGCAAGATTGCGGACGGTCACGCGATAGCGCACCGGCACGCCGACAGTGCAGAATTTCGGCAGCACCCGCTCGACTGCAAACCGCCCGCGCACCCACCAGCCAAACATGATTGAGGTCAACAGCAACGTGCCGATCAGACAGAGCGCCTGATAAGTGACGTTGTTCTCGGTATCGAAGGAAAGTGGTAACGCGATGCCGAGGCCTACAAGCAACGCGATCCCACCGGACGTGAAGCGGCGCTGTATCCAGTAGCGCACGCTCGAGGTCGCGCGATAGCTTAGGAACAACAGTTTGAAAAGCGGGCGCACTTTTCAGGAGTTCAGGCCGGCACGGGAATCTTTTTCAAAATCTCCTCCACCACGCCATTAGCTGTCTGTCCGGAAAACCTGGCCTGCGGTTCCATCGCAAGACGATGTGCGATGACAGGCACAGCCAGTTCGCGGATCTGTTCGGGGCTGACAAAATCCAACCCGTCATACAGAGCCAGTGCTTGAGCGGTCTTGGTAAGCGCGATGGAAGCGCGCGGGCTTGCGCCCAGTTGCACTCCGGGATAGGTGCGCGTCGCCGCCACTAGGTCCACGATGTAGCGCTTCATCTCTTCGCTGATGCGCACCTGCTGTGCAGCCCGCTTGAGTTCCAGCACTTCATCCAGCGTGACGCAGGGCTTCAACCGGTCGATCGGATGATGATCCGCCTGTGCCGTCAGGATGGAAACCTCCTCTGCGGGGGTGACGTAACCCAATGTGAACTGCATCGCGAACCGGTCCATTTGCGCCTCCGGCAGCGGATACGTGCCGCGAAACTCGACCGGGTTCTGAGTGGCAATCACGAAGAATAACCCGGGCAGATAACGACGTTCGCCATCCACACTCACTTGATTCTCGCCCATCGACTCAAGCAACGCTGACTGCGTGCGCGGCGAGGCGCGGTTGATTTCATCAGCAAGGAGGATGTTGGTGAAGATCGGACCTTCGTGGAATTGAAACACCTGTTCCCGCTGGTTGAATACGGCGACGCCGAGGATGTCCGACGGCAGCAGGTCAGGCGTGAACTGGACGCGCTTGAACTTCGCATCAATCGAGCGAGCGAGCGCTTTGGCCAGCGTGGTCTTGCCGGTGCCGGGCGAGTCTTCGAGCAGCACATGCCCACCCGCGGCAAAAACTGAAAGCAGCCGCCGGATGGAACCAGACTGGCCCTGCATCACGAGCGAAATGTTCTCGGCGATACGTTGAAAGGTTTCCGTGGCGGCAGAGCGTTCCTTGGGCGTCATACAACGTGCGTCATCAATGATAAAAAATGTGCGGGACTTGCTGCCACGAATTCACCCCGGGCGCAAGGGCCATTGTCGCGGTTCCGGCGGCGTGGACAACAACTCGCCCGGAACCATTTGCGACGGCAGCCGGCTGGGCTGGCTGTTCAAGGCAGCCAGCACGGTGTCCCACACACGGTGATCTTCCGCCGTGCCAGCCTCAGGTGAAAAACCGGCGTGCAGATAAAGTTTCACTGCCGGCAATCGTCCGGTCGAAGTGATCACACACGCATGCCCGTATCCGAATTCACGCATCCTGGCGCAAACCGCCGTCAGCAGCGCCCGCCCCAAGCCGCGCCCTTGAAAGTGCCGCATCACGGCCAGCCAGAAAACGCGGCCGCACTGCGGCAAGTCCGTTCGCTCCGCGGGCCAGCAGGTGGCGGTGCCAACGACGCGCCCGATATCGTCCTGCACGAAGACTTGTCGGTTTTCCAGCACGGAAAGGTCGAGGCCGAATTGGCGGGTGAACAGGTCGGGCGTGATGTCGTTGAACGGATCAGCATCGTGGTGGATGAGCAACCAGTGCGCGGCATCGCCCCTCCGAAACCAACGGAACGAGAACCCCTGAGGCAGCGACACAGCGGGCAGGTCGTTCAAACTCGGACGGACCATGCTTAACCGAAGATTCTGTCGAAACAGGTCCATAGCCTTGCACGGTTAGATTAGCCTAATCCTGATGGCGGCACAACTGGAGATATCTAATCATCCAAGGCCGACGCTTTGAGGGGGCGTGTTCCGATGCCGGGAATTTCCCGGTCCCACGCCAAGGTGGTTCCCCACGATGATGCGGCTTGTCTCACCTGCCGGAGCCAGCCACATTTTCGCGGGAGAAAGTTTATCAATTTATGTGCGGCATTGTTGGCTACATTGGAAAAAAGAACGCGGCGCCTTTGCTCGTTGAAGGTCTGCGGCGGCTGGAGTATCGCGGCTATGACTCGGCGGGCGTCTGCACGCTCGCGGAGAAAGTCTTGCAAGTGCGCAAAGCGGCTGGTCGCGTGGACAAGCTTGCCGAACAGCTCAAGTCCAAGCCTGCGCCCGGCTGCGTCGGTATCAGCCACACCCGCTGGGCCACGCACGGCGCGCCGACCGATGACAACGCCCACCCGCACCTGGACCAATCCGGGCGCATCGCGGTCGTCCACAACGGCGTCATCGAAAATTACGACCGTCTGAAGCAACGGATGATCGCCGCCGGTCACTCCTTCAAATCGCAGACCGATACGGAGGTGCTCGCCCACTTGATCGGCGAGCATTACGAACAAACCAAAAAACAACAGCCGGTGAACGGGTCTCATCCCTTGACCCAAGCTGTGTTGAACGCCCTCAAGGAAGTCATCGGCACCTACGGCATCGCGGTCATCTGCCAAGATTTTCCGGACGTGATTGTTGGCGCCCGACGCGGTTCACCGCTGATCATCGGCGTTGGTGAAGGCGAAAACTTTCTCGCCAGCGACGTGAGCGCCATCGTTTCGCACACCCGGCAGGTGATTTACCTGAACGATTACGACGTGGTGACGCTCACGCCCAACGGCTACTCACACGCCACGCTCGGCACCAACACACCCAATCTTCAGGTCAGCCAGATCGAGTTCAACGCCGACGCTGTTGAGAAAGGCGGCTTCGATCACTTCATGCTGAAGGAAATCTTCGAGCAGCCCCGCTCCATCGAGAACGCCTTGCGCGGGCGCATCGATCACGAGGAAGGCATGCCGAAGTTTGGCGGCCTCAACATGACGCCCGCCGAACTGCGCGCCGTGGATCGCGTGGTCATCACCGCCTGCGGCACGAGCTGGCACGCCGGTATCGTGGGTGAATACCTCATGGAAGAATTCGCACAGGTGCCGACCGAGGTGGAATACGGCAGCGAGTTCCGTTACCGCAACGCCCCGCTCGACAAGCACACGCTGGTCCTGACCATCACGCAAAGCGGTGAAACCGCCGACACGCTCGCCAGCTTGCGCGAGGCCAAGCGCCGCGGCCACAAAGTGCTTTCCATCTGCAACGTCGTCGGCAGCACCATCGCCCGCGAATCGGACGGCGGCATCTATTTGCACGCTGGGCCCGAGATCGGTGTCGCCTCCACAAAGGCCTTCACCTCGCAGGTCTCCGTGCTCACCCTGCTCGCGTTGCTCATGGGCCGCATCCGCAACCTGCCCATCAACCGCGCCACCGCCGTCCTCAAGGCGCTCGAAGCCGTGCCGGGCCAGATCGAACAACTCCTCAAGCAGAACGAAGCCATCAAGAAGATCGCGCTCAAATATGCCAAGGCGGAGGACTTTCTGTTCCTCGGTCGCGGCTATTGTTATCCGGTCGCCCTCGAAGGCGCATTGAAGTTGAAGGAGATTTCCTACATCCACGCCGAGGGCTATCCCGCCGCTGAGATGAAACACGGGCCGATCGCGTTGATCGACGAGAAGACGCCATCGGTGTTTCTCGCGCCGCGCGATTCGCTCTACGACAAGACCTTCAGCAACATCGAAGAGATCAAAGCTCGCAAAGGTCCCGTCATCGCCATCGCAACCGAAGGCGATGAGCAGATCGAGCGCAAAGCAGATGAAGTGATTTATCTCCCGGCCACGCTGGAGCCTATCTTCCCGCTGCTTGCGACCGTCCCGCTCCAATTGCTCGCCTATCACATCGCCGTCGCACGCGGCTGCGATGTGGACAAGCCACGCAATCTCGCGAAGAGCGTCACGGTGGAATAACTCCCGCCTAAGTCGCGTTCGGACTCGCTTCTGTGCCCGGAGCAGTTGCCGCAGGGGCTTTGACCGGCGGCGCATCGACGGCTGCCGCCGCTTCGCCGAGCTTCGTGAGGTGCCAGGCTTCCGCGGCTTCATCGAGTTGCACCACGATCATGCTTTGCAGTTGGCGCGCCTGACGGCGGATGAACCACACCAACGGCAGCACGGAGAACAGGATCAGCCAGCGCCACGGCGTCCAGCCCGGCAGAAAACTCAGCACCACCACTTCAAGCGCGATCAACGCCCAGAACGCCACGCGCGCCTCCAGCGTCCAACGCGGACGCAGCCGGGCGCGCAACAGACTGCGACCTTGATGATGGTCCTCAGTCGCCGTGATGAGTTGCACGCTGTTCCAGCGGTTGCCGAAAAGTTCGATGTCGAATTCACTCCAGCCGATGTCGGATTTATTCGGCCAACCCATCTCATCGAGCCGCCGAAGCAGGTCAGCGACAAACACCACGCGGTCCACGCGGTGTTCGCTCCAATAACAGACTTCGTCGAGCGGAGCCTTGTTGTGGACGAGTGCCTGCGATTCTAGCGACGGCTGGGGCGAAGCCGTGTTGTGCGGCGTCAGGCGTTCGCGGTAACGCGCCCAGCCGCGGACGATGGGTTGCAATAGGAACAACACCGCGACGAGCGGCCGCGACCACCAACGCAATTTGTCCGCCGGGATGAACGCCTGTTTGCCCGCTGCAGCGCAGATGGCGACCGGCACAAGCATCGCCACGATGGCCACGGGCAACAGCAGATGCCACGTCGCCGTCAGCACCCACAAGGTGAGCACGATGAGGACGTGATATTCGAGAGTTGTCGCAAGCATCAAGGTCGAGTCCGGCATCGCCGTGTAAAGCGTCTGGAACCAGCCGCTGCCAAAGGTGCCGCGATAGATGATGGGCGATTGCACCAGCACGCCAAACTTCGACGCGGTGTAGATGCGCCCGCGCCACAAGCTGCCGCCGAAGGAATTGAAATACTCCGGATGCTTCCGCACCAGCAACGCTTCCGCCTCGCCGTAGCCGTCCTGTTGACCGAGATACGCACCAAGCGTCGAGCGGCGGTAATGCCACACCATTGCCGACGGACTGAAGCCAATCTTGAGGCCCGCCTGTTCGAGCCGCCAGCAGACGTCCACGTCGTCGCCCGCCTTCTTGAAGATCGGGTCGAAGCCGCCGATCTCGTCGAGCGCCCAACGCCAGAAGGCCATGTTGCAACCGGGAATATGTTCCGCCTGCCGGTCGTTCAACATCACGTGCGCTGGGCCGCCGGGAGAAACCATCACCGCTGCGCCCACGGCAGAATCGTCCGGTGGCAGAAAGTTCGGCCCGCCCATCGCGGCGAATTCGCGACTGAGCAATTCACCGATGAGATAATACAGCCAGTCTTCATCCACGCGACAATCGGAGTCGGTAAACGCGATGATCTCACCCGTGGCTGCGACGATGCCGGTGTTGCGCGCGACGGATAGGCCGGCGTTCTTCGCGTGCCGCACATAGCGCAGATGCGGGAAGTGCGCGAGCGCGCCAGCCTTGTCGGAGAACATCGGATACGTGGCACCCGGCGCGGGATGGCCTTCGCCGCCGCCAATGATGCCGGTGAACACGAGCCGCGCGGTGGCATCCGTTGAACCGTCGTCCACAAGGATCACCTCGTAGTCGGGATAGTTCAGCCGTTCGAGCGATTCGAGACAGGCCTTCAACGTGCGTTCGCCATTGTAACTCGCGACAACCACCGAGACCTTTGGCTTTTGCGCCAGCGGATAATACGGCGCGGCGGCGAACTTTTCCTTCACCACGTTGAACGACGGTTTCGGCTGCCGATCCACGGTCGTCAGGCCCATTTGCCAGTCCGTTACCTGCAATCCGCCGCGCCACCAATCGTCGGTGTAACTGAAGACCACCGTGCCCGCGAGCCCGGCCCGGAACGCGCCCTCGATGCTCCAGCCGAGGATCTCGGACTTGCGCTCCTCGCCTTCGCGCAACGAATCGATGCCGAATTCGCCCAGCACCAGCGGCTTGGTGTCGGCGATCATCTGCAAGCGCGCGAGGTAATTGCGGAACGGCTGCGGGTTGTGCAGGTAAACGTTGAAGCAGGCGAAGTCGAGGTTCTGCGGACGGAGAAATTCCGTCGGCGGAAAATTCGTGAAGGTGCAAAGGCACTCCGGATCCAGCGACTTCGCTTCCGCGACGAGTTCATCGATGAACTCCGCGATGGCCTGCGCGCCGTGCCAACGAACGACATCGGTGGGGATTTCGTTCGCGACACTGAAGGCGAACACGGCCGGATGCCGCGCGCAACCGATCACCGCCTTGCGCACCGCGTCCCGGGCCGCTGCGCGCTCCGCCGCATCGTCGAGGAAGCACAAATGTTTGTTCCACGGGATATCCACGAGCAGGCGAAGCCCATGCTGCTGGGCGAGGTCGAGGATCCATTTTGGCGGGACGTAATAGACGCGAACGACATTGGCGCCCAGCTCGCGGATCTGCGCGAAGTCGCTGGCGGTCTGCTCGGCGGGAGCCCACGGCTGACCGGCGGCATTGGGCGCGAATGGCCCGTAAGCAACGCCCTTCACGAAGAACTTGGCCTTGCCGAGCCGGAAAAATTTGCCATCCACGCTGACGCGTGAGGCGCCTTGACCCGCCGGAGTCATGCAGTTTGGACGGAAGCCGCCGCCGATTTAATCATGCGGGGCGAAAATTGCCACAAGCCGGGTTGGAAGCAAAGGAACGTGTTGGTTCAAACATTTCAGGATTGCTGAACGACTCGATTCCGCTTCAATCCCGCGAACCCTATGAGCGCGGCTGATTACTCCCGGTGCGCCTGCCAGTTTTGCAACGGCCACATCGAATTCCCCAACGAAGCGGTCGGCGCCGTCGTCGCCTGCCCGCACTGCCAACAGCCGGTCACGCTCGTGATGGACGACGCCCTGCCCTCGCCGGACAGCTCGCCACCGGGCGCGCTGACGCCCGCGCAAATCGCCGCAGCGTTCAACGGCACCTTTCCCAAGACGCGCGTCTCCGTCTTCTACCAACTCGGGCTCATCATCGTGGCCATCACGACCATCATCATGCCGCTGATTTACTTTGCCTTGGTCGGCACGGTCGGCTGGTGCGTGTATTGGTGGGCCACACATGGAACCTTCCTGTTTCAAGGCACCCGAGGGCGGACCGTCGTCTGGGGCTTCATGCTGTATGCCGCCCTCCTGTTCGCCGGCGTCGTCGTGACGTTCTTCATGTTCAAACCGTTTCTGGCCCGCCGCGCGCCCGCCGCCCAACCGCTCGCGTTGAGCCCGACGGCTGAACCCGTCCTGTTCGCGCTCGTGCGTTGCATCTGCGATGCCGTCGGCGCGCCGTTTCCGAACCGCATTGATGTGGATTGCCAGCTCAATGCCGCGGCGAGTTTCCGGCGCGGCTTACGCAGCTTCTTCGGCAACGACCTCGTGTTGACCGTCGGCATGCCATTGGTCGCGGGCATGAACGCGCGCCAGTTTGCCGGCATCCTGGCGCATGAGTTCGGTCACTTCACCCAAGGCTTCGGTATGCGCCTCACGTATCTCATCCGCACGATCAACGCGTGGTTCGCGCGCATCGCCTACGAACGCGATGCTTGGGACGCGACGCTCGAACAGTGGCAGGCCGAGGCGGAGGACGGTCGATTGGCGATCTTCATCGGCATCGTGCAGCTATCGGTGTGGTTCACGCGGCTGTTCTTGAAGCTGCTGCTGTTCATCAGTCATGCCATCGGTTGTTTCATGCTGCGGCAGATGGAATATGACGCGGACAGCTACGAGATCAAACTCGCCGGCAGCGACGCTTTTGAATCTGCGGCGTTGCGACTGCGCGTGCTCAGTGCGGCACTGGATAAATCCTACAAGGACATCCGCGTCGGCTGGAACAACAGCAAGCGGTTGCCGGACAATTTCCCCTCCTACCTCATGAGCCATGAAGTCGCGATGCGTTCCGAGGCCAAGCAGCAACTGGAGGACACCGCTGGCCTGAGCAAGACCGGCCTCTTCGACTCGCATCCGTCCGACGGCGACCGCATCCGGCAAGCGCGACGGGCGGGTGAACCGGGCGTATTCGACCTCGACCTGCCCGCGACAGCGTTGTTCTCCAACTTCGACGTGCTCGCCAAGCAAGTCACCCAACTGCACTACGCAGAGGACATGGGGGTTCCGCTCGTGATGGCGACCTTGTGTCCGGTGGAGCCGGGCAAGCCGCCCGCGCAGTAAGCAGAGGCGTGTTGCGGATCGAGTTTCCGCCGGCACGCGGCCCGTCCACTCGACTCACTTCACGCCGCCCATCAATTTCTTCAACCATGGCACGCAGGCGAGCAGCGCCACAGTGGCGCCAACGACCCAAAGCGACTGATGCAGGAAGAAATTAGCCAGCGCGCGGCCGTCCGTGGAGGTGAATTCACTGGAAAGAACACCGGCGAGTTTGTTGCCGAAAGCACCAGCCAAAAACCAAATTCCCAGGACGAGTCCCGTCAGTTTGGCTGGGGCGAGTTTCGTCATGGTGCTGAGCCCCACCGGGCTGAGACACAGTTCGCCAAGCGTTTGCAGGAAGAACAAGCCGACGATCCAGAACGGACTCACCTTGCCTTCGGTGGTGAGCTTCGCCGCGGGCACCATCAGGAAGAACGACGCGCCCAGCAAGATGAGACCCATCACGAACTTTGCGGGCGACGACGGCTGACGGACGCCAAGCTTGACCCACAACAACGCAAACAACGGGGCGAGAATCATCACAAACAAAGAATTCACAGATTGAAACCAAGCGGAAGGAAACTGGTAACCCAACACTTCGGTGCGCGTAAGCTTGTCGCCAAACAAAGCGATCGTGGTCCCGGCTTGCTCAAAGATGGCCCAGAACACCAACGCGGCCAGCGAGAAAAGGATCACGGCCCCGATACGCTTCCGGTCAGGGTCGGGCCGGGTGCCAAACCATAACGCCGCCATGATCGGAACAATCACAAAACCGAAACGGATCCAAGCGAACTGAAACAGCGGCACGATGGATTCACCCTTGGGAATGGCTGCCGCCCAAGCCCAACGAAACGCCCCGCCCTCCAGATACATCCCGCCCAGCGTGTCCGAAACCCGCACGACGCCAAACAGTATAACTGCAGCAAGGAGCACGAGCCCAAAAACGGTCCACGGCCGCGCCTTGTCGTAAGCGGGAGGATTGCCGATGTGCGCCAGTCGTTTGCCCGTGAGCACAAACACCGCCAGCCCGATGACCATGCCCACCCCGGCCGCGGCAAAACCCCAGTGCCAGGAGTGATTCGGGTCCAACCCCCAACCCGAGAGCACCGCTTTGAATTGCTCGCTCTGCGCCAGCCAACCGGTGGCCAGCGGCGCGATGAATGCCCCAATGTTCACCCCCGTGTAAAAAATTGAGAAACCCGCATCCCGGCGGGGATCGTCTCGTTCATAAAGCGCGCCGACCATCGAGCTGATGTTCGGCTTCAACAGGCCGGTGCCCAACACGATCAGCACGAGGCCGAGCAGAAACGTCGTTTCCGAACGGAAAGCGAGCGTGAAGTGGCCGCACGCGATCACCACCCCGCCGTAGAACACCGACTGCCGGGCGCCGAGAAAATTGTCCGCAAAGAAACCGCCGGGAATCGACAGCATGTAAACACACATCGTGTAGGTGCCGTAAATCATGCCCGCGCGTTTGAGGTCGTAGCCCAGACCGCCTGCCGCCACAGGTGCGACCATGAAGAGCGTCAGCAACGCTCGCATGCCGTAATAGGAAAACCTCTCCCACAGTTCGGTGAAGAACAGCGGGTAAAGCCCGCGCGGATGGTTGGAATGGATCATGGCTTGAGTTGTTCGCGGACGAGTTCAGGCAGGAACTTCAGCGGGATGGAACCGTTGGCCAGCACCGCTTCGTGATAACGGCCAAGCACAAACTTGTCACCGAGTTCCTTCTGCATCTGCTGACGCAGGCGATAGTGCGCCATGCGCCCCGTGAAATAGGTCGAGAGCTGAACCGAGCTTTGCTTGGCACGGATGACTTTCAACTTCGCTTCGCCTTCCGATTGGAACGCCTGCTTCACGAGTAAGCCCATCGCCTCGTCGTCGGTCAGGTTCTCGCAATGCATGCGGTGGTCGAGAATCGCGTTGGCTACGGCGCGCAGATAGAACTTGAGTTGCGTCAGCCGCAACGCAAGGTCGCCATCGCCGTATCCCTGATCGAGCATCGTCTGCTCGGTGTAAACCGCCCAGCCCTCGATGAACGCACCCGAGCCGAGCACCTTGCGGATGAGCGACGGGTTGCGGTTCGCGTATTCCATCTGCACGTAATGGCCCGGATATGCCTCGTGGATGGTCAGGATTTGCAGCATCTGATGGTTGTATTCCTCGAAGAAGCTTTTCACGCGCGCCGCATCCCAATCCTTGGGCGGCGGGCTGACGGCGTAAAAGCCGACGGCATTCGTATCAAGCGGCGGCGGCGAGGCCATGAAGGCGGTCGAATTGCCACGCTGAAACTCCGGCATCTCGATCACGCGGCAACGGTCCGGCTCCGGCAAACGCAGGATGTCCCGGGCGGCGATGAACGCCTTCACCCGCTTCACGTCCCGCTTGATGTCGTCCACGACGGTGGCGGCGGTGCTGTGGTCCTGAGCGATGCGCTGCAACACGCGCTCGATCGCGGCCCGCCGCCCTTCGGCATCATCCGGCGGCAACGCCTGACCGGGAAAACAGCGGCTCCACAACTGCCGCGCGATGACATGCATGTCATTGCGCACGCGGGAAAACTCCGCCTGTGCGTCCGTGTAAACCTGATCACTCGTGAGCCCCGCATCGAGTTCAAGCTCCAGCTTGCGCGCGAACAACTCCGGGCCGATGCGCCACTCGCCATCGGCGCGGGGCAACAAATCCTGTTCCAGAAACTTCTGGTAATCGCGCAAGGCAGGAAGGATTCCGGCAGCGGCAGTTTTAAGCGCCGCAAGTTGCTTGGTATTGCCCGCAGCCTCGAACACATCGCGCTCATAGAAACTGATCGCACCGAGGTTCTGTTTGATGGCCGTCTCGACGTAAACGCGCGGCGGATTGCGCAAGTTCTCACGGGCGGCTGTCAACACTTGCGGCACCTGCTGGATGCGCGCGATGGCGTTCGACACGTTCAACTCGCGCGGCAAAGACGATTGCGCGAGCAGATCATACACTGAGCCGCTGATGTATTGGCTGTAAACGCGCGGGTCAGTGACGAAGGAATCAAAGTGCTCCGACAGCCAGAGTCCCTTGCGCAGATCCTGCTCGAAGATGTCGTAGTCGATCTGTCCGGCACGGCTCAACCGGGTGCGGTCCACCCGTTGCGGCAAATCCGCCAAGGTGTGCCGGGTCTGTTCCAGCCAGCGCGCCCGCGCCGGCGACCGGAGATCATCCAGCAGGTGGTCGAAACGATGGTCGCCCAACGAAGTGGCATCTACCGGCCGCAACGCGAACTGTTGGTCGAGTTGCGCGCGGTAGAATTTCTCCAGCTTGGCATCTTCCGCATTTCCAAAGGCAGCGACCGGGACGACAGCAGCAGCAACGAGCAGCAAGATGGCCGGAAGTTTCATGCGCGCGGTATGTAGCAGCGAGGCCCGCACAAACCAAGCAGAACTACGGCGACAGGCTTACGCAAGCGCCGACTTCGCCGCTTGGATGAAGGCCCGGACTTTTGCGTGATCCTTTTTGCCGGGCGCCGACTCGACGCCGCTGGAAACATCCACGCCAAACGGACGCACGGCCCGCACCGCCTCAGCCACGTTCTCCGGAGCGAGCCCGCCGGCGAGGAAGATAGGTCGGCCTAGCTTCACTGCCTCCAGGGCCAGTTGCCAGTTGAACGCGTGACCGGTGCCGCCGCGTTGGCCAGGCACGAACGCATCCAACAGCCAGGCATCCGTCGGAAATTCTGGCAGGGTCTGGATTGTGCCGGCGTCCTTCACGCGGAAGGCCTTCATACTCATCGCGGGGAATTGCCGGCAATACTCGGGTGTTTCATCGCCGTGAAACTGGAGCAATTGCAGCTGGCACGCGCTCATCGCCTCCGAGACAAGTTCCTCAGGCGCGTTCACGAACAACCCGACGCGCACCACGTGCGGCGGCACGACGCGGGCAATGACCGCCGCCTGCTCCACCGTGACGTGGCGCGGGCTCTGGTCGTAGAACACGAAGCCGAGCAGGTCCGCACCCGACACAATGGCCGCCTGCGCGTCCTCGACGCTGGTGATGCCGCAGATTTTGACTTTCACGCTCATGATGTGAACCGGCGGGATTCAACTTGAATGCTTGCCGCGTGAACCGCAAGGCCTTTGCCCCGGTTAAATGCAGGACTCACTTCTCGCCGCCGCCGATGTCCACCGGCTTGTAGCCGCCCTTCGTCTTGAAGTAGCCGATGAGCGCGATGTAACACACAAGCATGAACGCCGGGAACATCGCCATCTTGCCGAGCGCGCCGAATTTTCCCGTGGTGACAGCGGTGGCCACTTCGGTCTTGGGCGCGTCCTCCGTGAGTTTCGCGACCTTCTCCGGGTCGATGGCCTTGTAGGCGCTGATGAGATATTTGCCGTCCTTCGTGACGGTTTGATAGAGCGCGGGACTGGTCGCCTCCAGCTTCGCCGTGGCGCTGGATTCCTGCAGGTAGCCGATGAACGGTCCACCAATAATGCCGACCGCCAGCATGCCGATGCCGCCGAGCGCATTCAGCGTCAACGCGCCGCCTTTGGGGCATTGCTCCGAGGCCAGACCAAGCATCGTCGGCCAGAAGAACGTCTTGCCCACGCCATACAACGTCGCCGCGCCGAAAATGACCGCCATGGTGGCGCCATTGGTCTTGGACAATGCCGTCAGCCCGATGATGGCGAGCGTGGCGCATGCCGCGAGTAGGCCGAGCGGCGATAGCTTGTGGACGATGGGCCCAGCAAAGAACCGCAGCACCATCATCACCGCCGACGTGTAAACCAGCACCCACACCGGATTGTAGCCGAGCGCCGACATGGGCGATTCCATGAGCGAGCTGATCCAGCTATCCGTGCCCAGTTCCGTCGTTGCCAGCGGCATCATGATGATGATGAGAAACGCGAGGATGCCGCGGCCGAAAGACTTCGTCAGCCCAGCGAACACCGCCGCGATGACAAACGTAAGCACCCAGCTCACCGTGTGCGACCAGCCAAAAACATTTCCAAGCTGCGCGATGACCAACCCGAATCCAACGAACGCTCCGAACACGCCCAATTCCTTCAGCATGTCCGCGTAGCTGACGCCCGCCTGCTCGCGTTCGCTCTTGGGGAACGTCAGGCCGATCAGGACGAGGAAGAACGTGATGGCCGGAATCAAGATCAGGCCGAGCGTGATGCGCCAGTCGGTGACGTGCTTCGCCGCGAGCCCAATGCTCACCAACCCGCCGATGACCAAGCCGGCCGGCCAGCCCGCATGCAGCGTGTTCAACCACTTCGTCTTGTCCTTGCTGAACAACGTGGCGACCACGGGATTGATGTAAGCCTCCACGGTGCCGTTACCGAGGCCGAGGATGATGCTGCCCCAGTAGAGCAGTTGGTAACCTTGCTTCTGCGCCGCCACGAGGTCCGCGCCGGTCGCGCCGTGGATGGTTCCGTAGGCGATGAACGCCATGCCCGTGTAAGCGAGATAACACAAGAACGAGAAGACCATCGCCACCTTGTAGCCGATGCGGTCGATGAACAGGCTGAACACGATGATGCTCACGCCGAACGGCCAGATGCCCGCGCCCTGCAACTCGCCGACCACGACGTTATCGAGGCCGAAGTCCGCCTTGAACGCGCCGCCGCACAGGATCATGCGGCTGATGAAGGCATAGCTGGTGGTGATGAGGGCGATAAAACAGCCCCAAAACAGGACCTTGTTTTTGTTCTCGTTCATAAATGGTTTGTATTTTCCGAAACGTCCGCGTGGATGCGCGCGCAATACACCCGTGCAGCGCGGCAGAGTCAACGGCAAAAGCTGCTCCGGCTTGAGCTTCCCGCAAAGCCGTTTAAACTGCCGCCATGCCTTTATTCGAATTCCATTGCCACAAATGCGACCGGGACAGCGAGATCCTCGTCCGCTCCAGCGACTGGGCCGGCACCAAATGCCCGCACTGCGGTTCGGAAAAGCTGGAGAAGAAATTCTCCACGTTCGCCTCGAAGTCCGAAGGCGCGGTCAGCGCGCCGACCGGCGGCGGTGGTGGGGGTGGAGGCTGCGGCGGAGGCTGCGGCTGCCATGCCGGGCGGCATCGGCATTAGAAACTTCAGCCTTTAATTCAATTGCTGAGCCTTAAGCAGGCGGAATGGCGCAAACTTCCTCCCCTGTCTGCACTCATCGACACGGCATGTATCGCAACTCACTCCTCACAAGTTTTTGCGCAATGGTATTGCTGTTCACCGGTTGCACCTTTGCGAAGTATGCCAAGGTGCGTGTGCGCGTTGTGGATGAGCAAACTCAAGCAGGGATTCCAAAGGCTCGGCTTCGCACGTTCTACACAAAACCGATGTTTGACACGACATATCAGCGCAAGGACCGCGAGAAGACCGACGGCAACGGGTGCGCCACGCTTTCTATTGCAACGAATTGGTCACAAAGAATGATCCTGGGCTGGACTCACGGCATCATCCCACGAATCTCAGTTGAAGCAACCGGCTATCTTTCGCGTGAAGCCTACCTTTCACGCGAATCCCACGATCGAAATGACCCGGTGATCGTCCCAATGAGGAAGTTGGATGAAGGCGCTACTCGGACAGAATCAGCTGATCGCTGATTGTCGAGTTCTCCGCCTTCACAAGATGGCAGCTACGCCTTCCTCACCAACCTCGCCGCATACGCGCCATCAAAACCATCGCGCATCGGGAGCACATCGCCTGACTCGTCGAGCGTGAACGCCGCGTTGTCTTTAAGGAACTCCGTCACGAGTCCGGTATTTTCTTCCGGCTCCAGGCTGCACGTGCTGTAAACCACCACCCCGCCCGGCTTCACGAGCGCCGCGGCGCGTTGCAGCAATTCCAGCTGCTCCTTGCGCAGGCGTTCCAATTCCTCCGGCTTCACGCGCCAGCGCAGATCCACCCGGCGCCGCAGCACGCCCGTGTTTGAGCACGGCGCATCCACCAGCACGCGGTCGAAGGGAGCGGTGAGCTGAGGGTTCACGTTTGCCAGCGGGGCCACGTCAATGCACGTCGCGCCGAGGCGGTCGCAATTTTCCTTCAGCAATTCCAAACGGTCGGGCGAACTGTCAGTAGCGACGACTTTGCCTTCGTTCTTCATGCGTTGCGCGATGTAGGTGGTCTTGCCGCCGGGCGCAGCGCAAAGATCGAGGACGCGTTCGCCGGGCTTGGGCGCGAGCAGGTCCACGGCGAACAGAGTGCTCGGGTCCTGCACGTAGAAGAACCCATTGTTGAAGCTGCGCATGGCCTCGATGGGCGGATGCGACTTGAACTCGAAGACGAGATTCTCTTCCAGCCAGTCCTTGAAGACGAAGTTGTAGCTCACGTTGTCGCTGCGCCAGAATTCCAGCAGCTTTGCGGTGTCCAGCTTGAGCGTGTTCGCGCGGGCAAACACTTTGGCGGGCGAATTGTTCCACTCGAGCAGCTTCAAGGTCTCCTCCGCGCCGTAACGTTCCGTCCAGCGCGCGACGAGCCAATCGGGATGCGAATAGCCGGCGGCTGGATTCGTGGCCTTCAACTCAGCGAGCGCCTTGCGCAAAATGCTTTCGTCGCGGAGCGCGGTGCGGAGGACGGCGTTGATGAACCCGGCCTGGTCCTCGTAACGCAGGGCCTTCGCGGTTTCAACGGTCGAATGCACTGCGGCATGCGGCGGAATGCGGTCGAGGAAGAAGATCTGGTAAAGCCCGAGCCGCAGCAGGATTTGCACGACGGGCTTCTGCTGGCGGTTTTGGGTCTGTTTGTCGATGAGCCAGTCGAGGGTGCCCTGCCAGCGCACGCAGCCATAGGTCATTTCCTGGCAAAGGGCGCGGTCGTCGGGATAGAGGCGGGCGCGCGCGAGGGCACGGTCGAGATGTTTTTCCACGAAACCACCCTTCGACAGACGGTCGAGGAGCACTTGCGCGGCGATTTTTCTGGGTGTGTCGGCGAACACACCCACAATAAATGCTTTTCCGGCTCGCATGGCGAGCCTAACATCCGTCCCCATGCGCGAAGAATTCGAAAAAATGGCCGCCGCCGGGAAAATCCAGGGTTCGCACGTCGAGCCGCTGGTGAAACTCGTCGAAAGCGGCTTCTGTTCTCACAAGAGTTGGGGCTTTGGCCAGATCAAGTCCGTGGACCCGGTGTTTGCCAAGTTCACGATCGATTTTACCGGCAAGCCCGGTCACACGATGGCGTTGAATTTTGCCGCCGAGTCGCTCAAGCCCATCACGAAGAACCACATCCTCGCCCGTAAAGCCACCGATCCTCGCGGCCTCGCCGAACTCGCCGCCAAGGATCATCTCGGCCTCGTCAAACTTGTGCTCGAAAGCAACGGCGACCGGGCGACACAGATGCAGATCGAGCAAATGCTCGTGCCCGATGTCATCAAGGACGACTGGAAGAAATGGTGGGAAGCCGCGAAACGCGAATTGAAGAAGAGCGGCCATTTCCAGGTGCCGACGAAGAAGACCGATCCGATCGTGTATCAGGCGAACGAAGTCTCGATGCAGGACCGGTTGATGGAGAATTTCCGCAAGGCACGTGGTTTGAAGAACAAGTTGCCGATCGCGAACGAAATTGCGCTGAACGCCGCCGACCTCACCGACAAGGCCGCCGCCGCGAATGAGATCATCCCGGCGTTGAACGCCGAGATCCCCAGCTACCAGCGCACGCAACCCGGCGTCGCCTTGGAAGCGATCTTCGTGCGTGACGACATCCGCGCCGCCGCTGGCAGCGCTCCCGTCGCGGGCGAATTGACCTCCGGCGACATCTGGGCGCAGGAGCCCAAGCTGCCTGCCATCATGGAAGAGATGCCCGTGACGCGGCATCGCAAGACGCTGGAATCCTTCAAGGCCGCTCGGCCCAACGACTGGTCGGAAGTGTTGCTCAAGGCGTTGAACAACGTCCCAACGCGCACCTGCAAGGAATTCGCCTCGATGCTCATCCACGAGGGCAAGCAGGAGGATTTGAAACTCGCCCTGCGCCGCCTCATCACCCAGCACGCGGGTAGCAGCGAATTGCTGTTGTGGTTCGGCAAGGAAGGCACGGAGGATTTTGCCGAGTTGCTCGGGCCCGAAGTGTTCCGCGCGATGCTCACTGCGATGGAACGCGACCAGTTCAACGAAAAGCGCTCCAGCAAGCTGCGCGATTACATCCTGTCCGATCAGGAATTGGTCGTCTCGCTCATCAGCTCCGCGGACATCGAGCTCATCAAGGACATGACCCGCGCGCTGCAATACTCGCCGGTATTCGATGACTTGGAGAAGCGCCTGTTGCTCGGCTGGATCGTGAAGACCTTCCCGGTCATCCAGCCGCTCATCTCGGGCACGCAGACCAAGGTGGACAACACGCTCTGGGTCTCCTGGGCCAGCCTCGAAGCCGCGAAGAATGAATACACCGAGCTCGTCGAGAAGAAGATTCCCGCGAACTCCAAGGAAATCGCCCTCGCCCGCAGCTACGGCGACCTCAGCGAAAACCACGAGTTCAAGGCCGCGAAGGAAATGCAGACCGTGCTCATGCGCCGCAAGGGTGAACTCGAGATCGCCCTCGATCGCGCGCGCGGCACGGACTTCACGAACGTCCGCACCGACGTCGCCGGCATGGGCACCATCCTCCAGCTCACCGACATGGAAGCCAACAAGCAGGAGACGATCACCATCCTCGGCGCTTGGGATGATGATCCGGAAAAGAGCATCATCAGCTATCTCACGCCCGTGGCGCAGGCCCTCCTGAACAAGAAGGTCGGCGACTCGGTGGAATACGAAGTCCACGGCGTGAAACACCATCACCGCATCGACCGCATCGAGGCGTTCAACAAGAACGTCGAGGCGCCCGGCGAAGCGCAGCCGGCCAACTAATCAAAAGCTTCAAACGAAAGGCGCGGAACCGAAAGTTCCGCGCCCTTTTTATTTTTGTTGTCAGCAGCGAGCGACCGTCATTTGACGATGATCGGCAAACTTTCGCTGTGGCTGTTGAACTCAGGCGCATACATGCATTGGATCTGCGCCATGCCGGTCTGATAGCTGCCGCGGAGTTGCACGCGCGTCGAGTATTCGAAGACGTAGGTGCCCTTCGGCAGGTAATCGATGTAGAAGTGGCTCGCGGTGTCGCGCGTGCTCTCGTAGTAGCCGAGGCCATCCTGATACTTGTAACGCGACAGCACGTTCACCGGCTCCGTGCCGCTGCCCCGCTGGTCCTTGAGGTGGACGTATTCCATGTCACGATCCACGCGCAGCTCGATGCGCACCACGAGTTCATCGCCCACGGCCAACGCGCCGCGCACCGGCTCCAACGTCGGACCTTTGGCCGTGTTGACCTTGGTGAACAGCGACTTCTTCAACTTGAGCGGCGTGCCTTCATACGGCGTCACCTTGCTCATGTCCTCGAAATACTGCCAATGCACGCTGCCCCACGAGACGCCTTCGTCCACTTTGCGCACAGTGATCTCACCCATCTTCGCCTTCACCTCCGCGCTCGTGAAATGCCGCTCGTAGAACCCGGTGCCCGGCTCGACTTTCGTCCCAGCTTCTGACTTCTGACTCCTGAGGTCTCCCTTCCCCCCCGGCGTCACATTGATGTCCCCCAGCGACACTTCCACCAGCTTGTCACTCGCGAGGATGTTCTTCCCGCGAAGCAACAAGCCATACACGGCATCCGCCGTGGCTTTGGTCGTCTTCCAATCCTGCGTCTGCTTTTGCTTGAGCAGCCACACGCGGCAATCTTCGACGGCTTGTGCGTCGCCGGCCACTTCGTCGAACGCCTCAATCATCAGCGCCTGCGTCTCGATCGGCGCGTGATACCACCACCAGCTCAATTCCGTGTCGCGCCAGAACCGGCCCATCTCCTCATTCGTCACGCTGCGCTCGCGGAGGGACTTGATGATGTCCATCGGAGTTGAATCCACTTTGCTGACATCCCTCAGCCGCGTATCCCAATCCCAGAACCGCTTCAACGCGATGGCCAGATGCGCCTGCGTCTGGCGATTGTTCGTCTGCAACCAGAACTTCCGCGATTGCGCAATGTAGAACTCCAACGCCTTCTTGTGCTGCGGCGCGACGGGCTGGTCCTTCAGGAAAAAGCTGCGGCCGTAGAGATACAGCGCATCGGTCGCGCTCGGGACGTATTCCTCGGGATGCTTCCCCTCCAGAATTTTTTGGTAATGCTCCGTCATCCATTCGTCGAGACGATTGAGAGCGCGCAGGGCCGGATCCACGGGCACATCCACGTCCAAATGCCGCAAGCGACCGAAGCCGGTAACGATGTAGAGCGTGATGTAGTCGTTGCCGTAACCGCCCGGGAACCACGGCCAACGACCGTCACCGATTTGCATCTCGGTGAGCTTCTGGAGCGTCGCCGCCGTCTCGGTGTTGAGGCGGTTGTCATCGAACAGAATGCCCACGTTGCGACGCGCTTCGCTCTCGTTCTTCGCCTGCCGATACCACGGCGTCTCCTCGATCATCACCGCCTTGAGATCCTGATTTTTCTCCAGCGGCGAATCCAACGCGGGCGTGTTCTTCCATTGGTCGAAAATGCGGCGGATCTTCGGGTCGCTGTTCGCGATGTGGCGGGCGAGGGCGTTCGCGTAAAACCGGTTGAACGTCTGCTCGCTGCATTCGTGCGGGAACTCCATCAGATACGGCAGCGCCAGCACCGCATACCACGCGGGCTGTGACACCATCTGCACCGTGACGCCCTCGTGCTGGAGCGTCTTCGATTTGCCGGAGTTGAGCAGCTTGCCAAACTCAAACTTCTTCACCACCTCGCCGCCGCCGAGCTTGCCGCGGATCGGTAACGGCAACGACTCCGTCACGAAGATGCGCCGCGAGAGCACGGGTAGATAACCTTCCTCGCCATCGCTCAACACGCCGGTGGACGCCACCGCCTTGTAGGTGAGGAACGGCGCGCCGTCCGGCACAGAGATGCGCCACGAGAAGGTGCGCGATTCTTTGGCAGGGATGTTGAAGGATTGCTCCGTGTTTGTAGTCCCGGCTTTAGCCGGTCCCCCGCCCGCCGCCGAGCCGCCTGAAGGCGGGACTACAAGCGCCTGCACGCCGAGCAGCTTGTCCGCCGATTGCTGCGTCATCGCATCCGCGAACGCCAGCTTCACCGCGCCGCGCTGCGGTTTGTCGCTCTGGTTGGAAATCTTCACCGTGAACTCGACTGTGTCGCCCTCGCGCAGGAAGCGCGGCGGGTTCGGTTGCACCATGATGTCCTTGGCCGTGACCGCGTGGCCATCGAGCAAGCCCGCGCGCAACTGCGTGTCGTGCGCGAAGCCGAGGAAGCGCCACTTGGTCAACGCCTCAGGCATCGTGAACGTCATCCGCACGACGCCATTGGAATCGCTGGTGAGTTGCGGGAAGAAGAACGCCGTCTCGTTGAGGTTTTTGCGCGCCGCGACTTTGCTGAGGTCGGGCTTGGGCGCGGAACCGCCACCGCCACCGCCTCCACCGACGCCACCAGGTTCAGCCAACCTATCTGAGGCTTTCTCTTCGCGCGCCAGGCCACTCAGAGCCGTCACCGAAGCTGGCGCCGTCTTCGCCATTTCCATCGGTGCGCCAGCCAATCCAAGCGCCATCGGTGCAGCCGCTGGAGCCGGCATAGCCGAATTCATCGCGAATAAGGCTCCATCCTCCACCTGCCCTCGGCGTGCTCGGTTGAAGCGCATGCCGCCACCAAACCAACCATAGCTCCAAACCCGCTCCGTCAGGTCCGACGGGAAATGGCGATAGGTGATGCTCACGCCCTGATACCGCTGATTCCAATTGCCAAAGCAGTGCTGAAAATATTGCGGCGCGTTGCCGAACTGCGCTTGCGCCGTGCTGTAGTTGTAACGGAACACACCAAATCCCATCGGCCAATTCTGCGGCGCAAAGGCGTCCAACGATTCATCGTAAAGTGTGGCGACCAGTTCTGCCGCCGCCTTCTCTGCTTGGCCCGCTTTGGCTGTCGGATTCTTGATCTGCAGGGTCCATGTCTCCCTCTGTCCGGGAATCAACTTCGATGTGAGATGTTCCCACTTCAGCTCCAGTTCCTTGTTCTTCCACGGCACGCTGACCGGGCACGAGCGCAAGTAGCCGCGATTCTCGCGCACCTGCGTGATGTGAACGGTGAAGCCGCCGTGCAACGCCTCAGTCACCGCCAGCTTGATCTGCTGTTGCGTGCGGTTCGGCGAAGTCCAGTAACGCGTGATGAATTTGTCGCGCGACTCGATCTCGATGAACGCCCGGCCCGTCTCGTAACCCGTGCCCCACACCATCATGAACTCCTCGCCCGGCTGCGATTCCCAACTCGGCGCGGCTGCGAGTTGCGGCACCTTGATGGCCAGGTTCGCCGCCGCCAGATCGACCACCTGCAACGGCAAGCGGCCCGTGACCTTCTTGCCGAAGCGATCCTGCGTTTCGAGCATCACGCGATAGGCGCCCGCCGCGAGCTTGAACGACAGTTTCGTCATGCCGTTGGTGCCCGTCGTGAAGCCGCGCTCCTCCGCCACGTCGGCAAGCTCCCAATTGTTCGGGCTCGATTGGTCGGCGTCCGCCTTGCCATCGTCGTTGAAGTCCTCGGCGAAGACGCGCGCGCGGACAACTTTCGCCGGCGCCTTGAGCCGATAAATCTTCACCACTCCCTCGGCCACCTGCGGTTCACCATCGAGTGTCGCGGTCCGCACGGTCAACTCGACGGGCTCGCCGGCTTCCTGCCATTCACCAGCGCTCACCGTGGCTTCCAACGCGGCGTAACCCACGCGGATGCTGTGCTCGTCCGAGCGCGTCTCACCGGCGGTGTCGGTCACGTCCGCCGTGATGGAATAGACGAACGTGGGCTCGTTCGTCGGCGAAATTGAAAGGTCCGGCTTGGCGACGAACTCGACGGTGAACGCGCCATCCACGCCGGTCTTCGTAGTGCCGTGCGCGATCTCCTGCGCCCCACTCGACGGCATCGGACGCCACCAACCGCACCACCACGGCCAGCGCACTTCGCGCATCACGCGCCAGCTCACCTTCGCGCCATCCACAGCGGCGCCGGTGTAACTCGTGGCCTTGCCAGTGACGGATGCTTTGTCACCGAGCTTCGGCGCGACCTTCGGCGCTCCCAACGTCACCTCAAACTTCGGACGTTTGTATTCCTCGACGCTGAACGACGCGGCGCCTTGCCCGCGGCCCTGCGCGACGATGTGCATCTGGCCCATCACGCGGTCGCGCGGCGCGGTGAAGCTGCCGGAGAACGAACCGAAGTCATTCGCGCGATGTTTGGCGCGGGCGATCTCCTTGCCGTTCGGATCTTGGAACGCGACTTCGATCTGTTCGCCCGCGAGCGTTTTGTAGCTGTCGCTGCGTTGATCGGTCTCGAGGCAGATGCCCTTGTATTGAATCGTCTGGCCCGGGCGATAGATGGCGCGGTCGGTGAAGAAGATGGTGCGTTGCTGCGGCCAGTTGCCCTCGCGATCCTGTCCCCAGTAGTAGTTGTAGAGGTCATTCGCCGAGGCGAGCTCGCGGCCCTGATGGCGGACGAGGAAGAGGTAGGAACGATGTTCAACCGGCTTGAAGCTGAAGAACCCGTTCGTGTCCGTGCTCAACGGCGGAACCGGGATGCGGCTGCCGTTCTGGTCGAGATACCACGCGTTGACTTCCGCGCCAACGACCGGCTCGCCCGAGCCCGCCTCCAACACGAAGCCCTCGGTGAGCCCGGCACGCGGACGCAGGACGAGCGCCAACTCGCTCACCCAGATCGTCGCCATCGAGATCTGGTTTTGCTTCTCGCCGAAGTTCGCGTCGTGGCTGGCGAAGATGAAATAGAAACCAGGCTTGAGCGTTGTCGGCGCGGTCGCGCTGAAGGTGCGCTCCTTGAAATCCGCCGTGGCTGGCAACGCCGCGGACCACTCCAATGTCGCCGCCTTCGCCAACATGTCGCGCTTCTCCTGCTGGCTGATGTTCTCGGGGCGCGGACGCTTCTTATCGAGGAACGATTCCCAGTTCGCCGCGTAAGCCCGGAAGAAAACCTTGTCCACGTTGCGATAGCGGACGGTGATGCTGGGGTTTGAATTCCAGACACGCTCGGCGTTGATGGTTGCCGACTTCGCGTCGATCTCGGCAATGAGATTGGCGCACTGCTTCGCGCCGGGCGAACCGGCGTGGGCGTTCTTGGCTTGGGCCGCGATCTTCCGCGCCCCAGCCCAATCCCCTTCGTCCTTGATGACGCGGGCCAGATTCCACGACGCCATCGCCGCGAGTTCATGATCACCCCACTTGGCGATGAAACCCTTCAGCGCCGCCTTGAAACGCGCGTTCTTCTCCTCGCCGAATGCAGTGTTCCAAGCCCAGACCAAGCGCGCGAGGTCCGCGTCGAGGAAAGCAGATTTGTCGCTGTCATTCTGATGGAACGTCAGCAAGCGACCGTAGAGGTCCAACGCCTTCACCATGGGCGAATCGGGCAATTCCTTGATCGCAAACGTCCGATGCCACGCGAGAAACTTTTCTGCGCCGTCAAGCGCCGGGCTGTCGGCCATCAACTCAAATTCTCCCTCCGCCTTCGCGCCGGCCTGCTCGCCGCTCGTGTAGAACTCCAGCGCTTCGTGCGCGAGAAAGTCGTAAAGCGTCGGACGGTAGCTGTCGGGCATGGTGCCCTTTTCAAGCAGGCCGTCCCACGCGGCGATAGGCGTGGCCTTGAGCGTCTTCTCGGCAGCGAGCGCGGCTTGGAAATGCTTATCGATCTCCGCGAACAGCCGCGGCAGATCCCACGTCGTGAAATCCTTGCCGGGCGCCTCGGCGGTCTGCGTGCGTTGCATGAAGCGCCAGCGGTTCTGCTGGAAGTAGCTCCAATACCAGTGCGCCAGCAACGTTTGCAGCACCGGCTTCATCTCGGCGGGCGCCTTCGCAATCTCCGCTTCGAGCCGCACGACGCGTTCCTCCGCCTTGTTGCCCTGGATGCTGCCTTCGAGCGCGATCTTCTGGCCGATGGCCTTGGTCGCCTCGGCGTAGGCCTTCTCCTTCATCGCGGCGGTGATGATGGGCTCGAGGTTGGTGATGGCCGTTTGCGGCAGACCCTTTTTGACGGCGTCTTGAACCGCCTTCCACTCCGCATCACGCGGAGCGGCCAACGCGGCCAGGTTCAAGCCGACGACAAGGAGGGTGATGAAGCATTTGGTTTTCATGGCTGACACTGGGTATGACACGGCGGATGCAATTTAATTAGCAAAAAGCGAATCGCTGGCTGGCGAAATCATAGGCTGTTTGACAGCCCTGCCAACAAAATGCTCCCGGAAATCGCGACCGCCGCGCCGCCACGCCGGCCTAGTAGGCCTGTTTGGTCTGGACACCTTTCTGAGGTGCTTGACGACGCTGCTGGTTGAATCGCTCGTTGTTCAGCTGCTGGATCGAGCCATTGTCGAAGTTCAAGTTGTAGTTGTAGTCGATCTGTTGCCCTTGCTGCCCGGGGACCGCCGGCGCCAGCCTGGCCGACTGGTTCACGGGCGCACCCAGCCACGTCTCGCCTCGGAAGAAGGCGTAGCGGGACGCGCCTTCGCGCGCGATGACCGTCGCCTTGCCGCGAATATTGTCGGCGATGAAGAGGCCGCGCAGATCCGTCTCGCCGCTGCGGAATTCCTTGTCCGCGCTGCCGATGGCCTTCACATGAACCTCCGGACGGTAGCCGCCCTTGGCGGTGTCGAGCACGTTGGCGCGCACACGACCGCTCCCGACATCCTCCTGCACTTCGATCTTCAGCGGCGTGATGAGAATCATCCCGCTGGCAAACAAGTCGTCGCCCCGGCAAATGACCAGATACGCCGCCTCGTCCTTGAGCGGCAGCGTCACTTTGCGTTCCTTCTCGACGTAATCCTTCCCGTCACCCAGCGCGAGGGTTTGTTCCAGTTCGGGCTTGATGCCGGCAAGCTGGACGCTGGTGATCGC
>JBEGQI010000261.1:0-2706 GCA_041181065.1 Verrucomicrobiota bacterium
GTCGTCGCCAGCTTGAAAGACATCGGCGCGAAGGCCACCGCCGCCAAACTTCAGCCGCCGACTGTCGCCGTCATCGGCGACGTCGTGAAGCTGCATCGCAAGTTGAACTGGTTCGAATCTCGCCCGCTCTTCGGCCAACGCATCGTCGTGACCCGCGCCCGCGAGCAGGCCGCGGAATTTGTCGGAGCCTTGCACGATCTCGGCGCTGATGTGCTGACGCTTCCCGTCATCAAGACCGTTCCGCCCACGAACTTGGAACCGCTCAAGGACGTGATGGTGGACCTCGGCACCTACGACTGGCTCGTGTTCACCAGCGCGAATGGCGTGAGCGAATTCTTCCGCTACTTCTTCGCCGGCTTCCAAGATTTGCGCGCTATCGGCAACGTCCGCATCGCGGCGGTCGGACCGGGCACGGCGGCGCGCTTGAAGGAACTTCACCTGCGCGTGGACGTGATGCCCGAGGAAGCGCTCGGCGTGAAGATCGCGAAAGCCATCCACAAACACGAAGACCTCGAGAACCTCAAGGTCGCCCTGCTCCGCGCCGAACAAGCAAACTCCGACCTACCCGCAGCGCTCAATGAACTCCGCGCCATCGTCGATGACATCGCCGTCTATCGCACCGTGGCTGAGACCGAAGACCGCACCGGCACCGGCGCGCGCTTGCTGTCCGAAGGCGCGGACTGGATCACGTTCACCAGTGGCTCAACGGTGGAAAAATTTCACGAACGCTTCGACCTGCCCAAACTCGTGGCCAAGTTTCCGCAACTGAAGCTCGCAACGATCGGCCCGGAGACGACGAAAGCGCTCACAACGCTCGGCCTCAAACCCGCCGTCGAGGCCAAGCAGCACACGACCGAGGGATTGTTGAAGGCTTTGGAATCGGCAGCCAAGAAGAGCTGACTCAGCGGGTTACTTCTCCGCCACGCTCGTGACCTCGCCGGTCTTGAGCCGCGTCTTGAGGCGCTGGCCGGGCTTCACTTGCTTGGCATCGCGCAGAATCTTGCCGGACGTGGCGTCCGTCGTAATGGAGTAACCACGCGACAACACCTGTTCCGGCCCGAGCAAGCGCAGCCGTGCTTCGGCTTGCGTAAGCGTCGCCTTGAGATCTTTCAGGCGCTTGGACGGACGCACTTGATTGAAACGCAAGCCGAGTTGCTGCCAGTTCATCCGCGCCTGACGGACGCCCTGTTGCGCACCGCGAACCAAGCCGCCGCGCAAATCATCCAGCCGCTGCAAAGCCTCATCCAATTTCCGGCGCGGATGCAAGCGGGCCAGTCGTTTGAGCAGGAAGTCGGCTTCTTCATGCTTGGCCGTCATCTGGCGTTCGCACAATTCGCGCAGTCGCGCCGGAGCTTCCGCCACAAAGACGCGGCTCGAATAAACGCCATCCGTGATGATCTCCGCCGCCGCACTTGGCGTGGCCGCGCGTAGATCAGCAACGAAATCCGCGATGGTGAAATCGATCTCATGCCCGACCGCAGAAACCACCGGCACCGTTGACGCTGCGATGGCGCGGGCGACCACTTCTTCATTGAACGCCCACAGATCTTCAAGCGAACCACCACCACGAGTGACGAGGATCAAATCCAGAGGTGAGTAGCGAGTAGTGGGTAGTGAGTTGAACTCGTTCAATAGTTGAATGGCCTCGGCCACTTCCTTCGCCGCACCGTCGCCTTGCACGCGGCACGGAGCGAGGATGATTTCTAAACCGGGATTGCGTCGTTGAATGACATGGAGCACGTCGCGAATCGCGGCACCCGTCGGCGAGGTGACGAGGCCGATGCGTTGCGGGAACACCGGCAGCGCGCGTTTGCGTTCTTGGGAGAACAACCCTTCTGCTGCGAGCTTTTGCTTCAAGCGCTCGAACGCCGCTTGCAACGCGCCCAAGCCTTGCAACTCCACCTTCCGCACGATGAGTTGGTATTGCCCGCGCGCTTCGTAAACCGTGACGTCGCCTTGCAGGATGACCTTCTTGCCGTCCGCAAGCAGGTCGCGTTCAGCGGCAGCAGTCCCACGGAAGAGGACGCACGTGAGTTGCGAGCTCGCATCCTTGAGCGTGAAGTAGCAATGGCCGGAACTTTGCGCGCGGAAGTTGGTGATCTCGCCAGTAACCCAGAGCGTGCCCACGTGCTGTTCGAGCAGCCGCTTCACCTGCGTGGTGAGTTCGCTGACGCTGAGCACACGCCGCGTCTGCTCCGGCGAAAAAAGTTCGCCGAAGTCCCACTGGGATTTGACCGGTTTGGCCATGCGCGCGCCCAGCATCAGGACAATTCCCGCTTTGTCAGCACGAAAGTTATGCCTATATTCCGCACATGAACCGCCTGACGCGTCAGGAACAACTCGTGCTGTGCAGTGTGTTGGGCCTGTTGCTCGTCGGACTGGCGGTGAAGGTGTATCGGCAAAGTCATCCGGGCACGACTGTTGTCACGCCCGTGGCCAGCCAGAGCGTCGAGCCGAAATGATCTAGCGCATGCAAATGCACGAAGTCACATTTGAAGAAGTCGTGGAGCAGATCCGCGTGAAAGACCCGCGTTACGCGCGGGACGCCTACATCTTCCTGCGCGAGGCGCTCGACTTCACGCAAAAGGCGATGGCCAAGTCCACCAAGGAACCTCGCCCGACGCGCGGCGAGCCCAAAGGCAGCGAACCCATCCGCCACGTGACCGGCCAGGAATTGCTCAATGGCATCCGCGATTACGCGCTGAA
>JBEGQI010000262.1:0-8542 GCA_041181065.1 Verrucomicrobiota bacterium
TCCCACCGCCCAAACGCAAAGGCCATCAAGCCGGCACGCTCAAACTGTGTGGAACACAGGCAATGTCGGCCATGGCGTTGAAAACGCAACCGCAAATTGTGCAGCATCCCATCATTACCCCCCCCACCACTTAAACTCGTCACCGTTTGCGGCCCCGAAAAGGTGTTGTCCGTATAACTAACGACGCCTGAATTCGCATCAGCCCTTGCACCGTCGGTTCGGAAGATTAGTCTGCCACCATCACGACGGCGAAAGCTCTTGGGATAAATCAAACTCGGGAAAATGAGAATTCTCTTACAGCATGTCCGCACCCAACTCTTTCTGAAGGGCCTTGGGAACTGGACCGCCAACCCCTATGAGGCTTTCGATTTCGAACACTCCCAACGCGCGATCGATTTTGCTTCGGAGAATAATCTCCAAGGGGTCCAAATCCTTGTGAAGTTCATCGACAGCCAATTTGACGAAGCGGTTCAACTTCCCATCAGTTCGGCCCAAACACGAAGTTGATCACAAACTGATTTCATTAAACAAAAAACGGCTGGCCGATTTGGCCAGCCGTTTTGCTTTGCAACATCGTCTCGGCCTACTTGGCCATCACGATATCCACAGTTTCGGCAGGCTTGTGCGGCGCATCTTCTTCTTTCTCGATGGGCGGCGTAGCCGGAGGCGGGACCAACGGCTTGCCGGTCTTCTGCACTTCTGCGACCGGCTCATCCTTCTTGTGGAACTTCACACTGACAATCTTGCTGACGCCGTGCTCCTCCATCGTCACGCCGTAAAGCGTGTCGGCCATTCCGATGGTGCGCTTGTTGTGCGTGATGATGACGAACTGTGACTGCTCGATGAAACGTTGCAGCACGCGGATGAAGCGGTTGATGTTCGATTCGTCGAGCGGCGCGTCCAACTCGTCCAGCACGCAGAACGGGCTGGGCTTCACCTGATATATCGAGAACAGCAGCGAAACAGCGGTCATGGTCTGCTCACCGCCGGACAACAGCGAGATGCTCTGCAACTGCTTTCCAGGCGGGCGGGCGACGATGTCGATGCCGCATTCCAGAACGTCGTTCTCGTCGACCAGCACGAGATCAGCTTTGCCGCCGCCGAAGACTTCCGTGAACATCGCGCGGAAGTTGTCGCGGATCTGGTTGAAGGTGGTGACGAACATCTCGCGCGTCTGCGTGTTGATGCGGTTCAACACCTCGGTCAGCTCGACCTTAGCGTTCACGAGGTCCGTGTGCTGCTGGCTGAGGAACGTGTAACGTTGCTCGGTCTCCTCATATTCCTCGATGGCGACCAGATTGACCGGACCCATCTCGTCGAGGCGCTTCTGCAACGCTTCAACTTGCGCCGCAACGGTCTTCCAATCCGTGCCCAAACCGGCAGCCGCAACTTCATCCGGCCCGGCGATCTCAACCCGCGGCTGACCTTCGTCAGCGTAGGTGATCTTGATGCTCTCGCTGCGGATATCGTCGATGTTGAGGTGATACTTCTGCTGGATGCGCTCGCGGAGGTTCTGAACCCCCATCTGCTTTTGCGCGATCTCAACATCCAAGCTGCCACGTTGCTCGGTGATGCTGCTCAGGCTGCGGCGCTGTTCGCGGAGATTTTCTTCACGTCCGCTGATGTCCGACTCCTGCGCCTGCTTCTGAGCCAGCAACTGCGCCGCCTGCTCGTTGACCTGCGAACGCAAATGCGCAAGTCGCTCGATCTCGCCACGCGATTCCTGGATATCCGATTCCGCCTGCTGCTTGCGGGTGATGAACGCACCCATCTCGCCGCGGCGCTGCGCGATCAACTGCGCTTGTTCGCGCAGCCGTTGCTCGACGGTGCCGCGCTGTTGACGCAAAGAGCCGACCAATTGTTCTTCCGCAGCAAACGCAACCTTGCTCTCGGTCAACGCACTGGTCGCAGTGTCGCGTTGTTGACGCAACGATTCCAAATTCTCCGTCAGCGAAGTGACCGCCGCCGCTCGCTCCTGCTCCCGCGTTTCCAAGTTCGCGATGCGCTCTGCCAACGCCGCACGCTTCTGCAAACCTTCCTGCTCTTGCGAAGCAAGGCTCTGCACTTCGTAAACAACGGTCTCAATTTTTTGCCCGAGCAAGCGGAGCGATTCATTCAACGCACGGAACTCACCTTCGTGCGTGGCGATGGCGACTTCCTGCGTGCGCAATTCCGTCTGCGCCTGTTGCAAGCTGGCTTGGATTTCGGTCTGCTCGCTCTGCAATGCGCCACGCTTGCGGCTGCTGGCTTCCACCTTTTCATGCACCGCTTCAAGCGACTGCTTCAACCCGGCGATCTGATTTTTACGACCGAGGATGGATTGCGCCGTCTTGCCGTTGTTGTCGCCGTTCGAGCCGCCGGTATAAACACCCGACGCGCTGAGAAACTCGCCCGAAAGCGTGACGTAATGCGTATCGCCGCCATTCGATTGGAAGGCGCGCGTAGCTGCCGAGAGATTTGGCACGATGCACGTGTTACCGAGCAAACGCGCGAGTAGCGGGCGGATCGAATCATCACCGCCCACCACACACATCGCGTCGATCGGCTCGCTGCCCGCAATCAGGTCGGGAGTGAACGCGGGAATCTCCGTGGCATTGCTGTTGCGGGACAACGCCAGCGCCGCAACGCTCGCCCTGCCCTTCTTGTTCGCCGCGAGGCCGGACAAAATTTGCTCCGCTGTCTCCGGCGCTTCGGTGAGCACCAATTGAAGATGATGGCCGAGTGCGGCTTCGATCGCCGTGATGAAGGCATCCGGCACGCGCAACTTGTCAGCAAGCGAGCCGAGAACGTTCTCAGACTCTTTGAGCGCCGCCAGCGCGCCCGCGCTGAAACCTTCGTGTCCGGCTTCAAGCTGTTCGAGCACTTCAAGTCGTGAACGCAACTGCGCCTGTTCGCGCAGCAACGTCTCCTGCTCCGCGGACGCCGCCTTCAATTCGTCCTGAATCTCTTTCAAACGCGCCTGCCGTTCCTCAACGGTGCCGCGCGTGGTCTGAACGCTGAGCTTTTCAGCATCGACGTTGGCTTGGAATTCGGAGAGCCGAACCGAGAGGCGGGTGCGCTCTTCTTCGAGCTGGATTTTCTCCGCCGAAAGCTTTTCCAAACGCACGACGTTGCCCTGCTTTTGCAGGTCAAGCGCAGTGATCTCGTTGCGCACGCGGGCCAACTCCTGCGCCGCGGCGAACGCTTCGGACTGAGCGATGCGCAAGGCTTCCTGCTTCTTGCGCAGTTCATCTTCGATGCCGCGCAATGCCGCCTGCTTCTGCTCCAAGCTCACGCGATGCTCAATGAGCGCCGCTTCGGAGGCTTGCAAGCGTTGCGAAATGGAATCCAGTTCCGCCTGCGCCAGCCCGCTGCGTTCTTCGGCTTGGTTGATGTCGGAAATCGCCTTCTCGTTTTGCGATGCGATTTCGCGAAGACGTTCTTCGTTGAAATGGATGCGGCTCTCGTGCCGGTCGCTCTCGGACTTCAGTTCCAAACCGCGCTGCTGCGTGGACGAGATTTCGTGATCCAACTCGGAGAGCTGTTCGCGCAACTGACCGATCTCATCTTCGTGCCGGAGCACCTCGGCCTGCACAGTCTCGATTTGATTCCGCAATTGCTCCGCTGCGTGGGTGCGCTCGGTGATCTCGGATTGCAACACGTCGAACTCATGCCGCGCGAGTTGCGTGTCGAGCTGTTGCAGTTCGTTCGCGATCGTCTTGTAACGCTTCGCCTTGCCGGCCTGACGTTCGAGGGAAATCTTGTGACGCTTCACCTCTTTGATGAGGTCCTCGACACGAAGAAGATTTTGCTCCGTGTATTCCAGCTTGCGCAGCGCCTCGCGCTTCTGCGCCTTGAACTTCGTGATTCCTGCCGCTTCCTCGAACACCATGCGCCGATCTTCCGGCTTGCTGGAGAGCAACTGCGTGATGTTGCCCTGCGCCATGATGCTGTAGCTCGTCCGGCCCATGCCCGTGCCCATGAAGAGCTGCTGGATGTCCTTGAGCCGGCACGGAACGCGGTTGATGAAATACTCGCTGCCACCGTCGCGGAAGACGCGGCGCGTCACCGTGACTTCGTTGAAGCCGACTTCAACTCCTGCCGCGCGCAGATGTTCTTCATCCACATCGCCGATGGTGAGGGAAACTTCCGCCATGCCGAGCGGCTTGCGGCCGTCGGTGCCGTTGAAGATGACGTCGGCCATTTCGCCACCGCGCAGGGCTTTTGCGGATTGTTCGCCCAACACCCAACGGATAGCGTCGCTGACGTTCGACTTACCACAACCGTTTGGGCCTACGATGGCCGCGACACCCGGCTGGAAATTGAGCGAGGTCTTGTCGGCGAACGACTTAAACCCCAACATCGTCAAATTTTTGAGATACATGATTTGCGTGACTCAAACAAAGTAGCCCCGGACTGTAAAGGGAAAACACAATATACGGGGCAATTGATGTGGCCGGAGCACAAGTAATAGGTGAGGAACCGATTGTGCCGTTAAAATGATGTCCGCACAGGGCGAACCCGTCCATACCTGCCACAATGCAGGCTGGAAGTCCAGCGGGCCAATTGACATAGTCACCAAAATTCACCGAACCCGAACACCGTGAGACAAATCCAACGCCCCCTCCTCGTCGCAGCCTTACTGCTATCCGCCTGCGCTCACGCCCATCGCGGTGAAATCCCGCAGCGGCCCAAACCGCAGCCGGCGCCGGAAACGCAAGTCACCCTTCCCACGCAAACGCCTCCAGCGCCGACTCCGCCGCCGCCAGTCCGGAAGGAGCCGGGTTACCAGGCGTCTTCCGTGACGCCGCCCGCCGTCATGCGCGAGTTCCGAGCGGCGTGGATTCCGACCGTCGGCAATTCCTGCTGGCCATCGAAACCGGGACTCAGCACCGCCGACCAAAAGGCGGAACTCCTCGCTCTTTTGGATCGCGCGGTCGAACTCAAGTTGAACGCCGTCGTCTTCCAGGTTCGCCCCGCTGCCGACGCGCTCTACAAATCCGACCTCGAGCCGTGGTCGGAATACATCACCGGCTACCAAGGCCGTGCGCCGTCGCCTTACTATGACCCACTGGAGTTCGCCGTCACCGAGGCGCACAAACGCGGGCTCGAACTCCATGCGTGGTTCAATCCCTACCGCGCCCGCCACAAGAACGCCAAGTCGCCCGTCGCAGCCAATCACGTCAGCCGACTGCACTCGAATCTCGTCCGCAGCTATGGCGATTATCTCTGGATGGACCCCGGCGAACGCGACGTGCAGGACTATTCCACCCGTGTCGTGCTGGATGTTGTGCGGCGTTACGACATCGATGGCGTGCACTTCGACGACTACTTTTATCCGTATCCGGAAAAAAATTCCGCCGGGCAGGACAAGGATTTTCCCGACGACGTAAGCTGGCGGAAATTCGGCGCGAACTCCGGGCTCACTCGCGCCGACTGGCGCCGCCGCAACGTGGATCAATTTATCCAGCGCTTGAACACCAGCATCCACGCCGAGAAGCCGTGGGTGAAATTCGGCCTCAGCCCCTTCGGCATCTGGCGCAACAAAGTGCCGCCCGGCATCGAAGGCTTCGACGCCTACGAGAAACTCTACGCCGACGCGCGCAAATGGCTGCGCGAAGGCTGGTGCGATTACATGGCCCCGCAGCTTTATTGGAACATCGAGAAGCGCGAGACCAGCTTCCCCACCCTGCTCAAATGGTGGACCGACCAGAGCGCGAAGCAACGCCACGTGTGGCCGGGCATCAACTCGCTGAAAGTCGGAGCGGGCTGGCAACCGAGCGAGATCGCGAATCAAATCACCCTCACACGCAAAGCCAGCGACGCGCCGGGACATATCCATTGGAGCGAATCCGCGCTCATGAAGAATCCCGCGTTGGCCAACTCGCTCACGAACGAAAGTTACCGTCAGCCAGCGCTCATACCGAGTTACCCGTGGCTCAACGCAGGGCCGAATCCGAAGCCGGAATTGCGCGTCTCGCTCAACGGTTCGGGTGCGACCGCGCGATGGAGCAGCAGCAACAAGCGGCCGGGATTGTGGCTGCTGCAGATCAAGCAGTTTGGCGATTGGAAAACGCAAATCCTCTCGGCGAACAGCTCAGGCTACAAGTTCGACACGCAACCCGATTTCATCTCGGTCACAGCCGTGGACCGGAACGGAAACCTGAGCGCGCCAACGGTGGTGAAGCTGGAGAAGTGAGCTGAACAGCCAAGCTGCCTGTAATTGCCGTTTGCCTTGGCTTTGCTGCTCGCTATCGTGGGCGCATGGCTATCGTCAAAAAATTACTCCACACGCGGTATCGCGTAAATGACATCGAACGCTCGGCCAAGTTCTATCGTGACGTGCTTGGGCTCAGCGAAACGCGGCGGCACACTTCGCCGCGCGGCGCGCAACTCGTCTTCCTCAAGGCGCCCGGCAGCGAGGAAGAGATCGAGCTTTGTCAGTTGCCAAATAGCCCGGCTGTTCAAGTGCAGCCGGACCTCACGCATCTCGCTTTCGAAGTAGACTCGCTCGAAGCTTTCGGCAAACACATCGCGTCGCTGGGCATCGCGTTCTCCGACGGCCCTCATTTCAAACCCGACGGCGGCGGCATTGCTTTCGTGGACGCGCCGGAAGGTTACGAGATCGAACTGATCCAAAAGCGCGCCTGAACCGGATGCTGTTTCGCGCCCGCCAGTTCAAGATCGAATTCCCGAGACCCGTGATGGTCATGGGCGTCGTGAACGTGACGCCGGATTCCTTTTCGGATGGCGGGCAATTTCTGGATGCCGGCAAAGCCATCGCTCATGCACTGAAGCTCGTGGAGCAAGGCGCCGAACTGCTCGACATCGGCGGTGAATCGACGCGTCCGGGAGCCACACCGGTAAGCGAAGCGGAGGAATTGCGCCGGGTGCTCCCGGTCATCGAGGCGTTGGCCCGCAAGACTCAAGTGCCGCTATCCATCGACACCGTGAAGCCCGCGGTGGCCAAAGCGGCGTTGACTGCCGGAGCCAGCATCGTGAACGACATCGCCGCGAATCGCACCGATGAAACCTTGTGGCGCATCGTGGCGGATGCCGGCGCCGGTTACATCTGCATGCACATGCAAGGCACGCCGCAGACGATGCAGGCGGATCCACGTTACGCGGACGTGACGCGCGAGGTGGGAGAATTTTTCAACGAACGGCTCGCGCGCTTGTCTGCTTCAGGGATGCGCGCAGAACAAGTCGCGTTGGACCCCGGCATCGGCTTTGGGAAAACCTTGGAACATAATTTGCAGTTGCTCGCGCATTTGGGCAATTTCACCGCGTTCGCGCGCCCGCTGGTGCTGGGTGTTTCGAGGAAGTCATTCATCGGGAGGATTGCGCCGAGCCAAGCCACCGATCGATTGCCGGGCTCACTGGCCGCAACGAGCCTGGCGGTGGCTGCGGGTGTGCAAATGATCCGCGCCCACGATGTAGCTGAAACCGTCGAAGCCGTGCGCGTGGCCGAAGCGATTGTCAGAACGGGAAGCTGATGCAGGAATTGTTAAAAAGTGTTGTTGAAGCCGGGTGGTGGCGACCGCCGCTGGAGATACTCATCCTTGCGGTGGGTTTCTACACGGTCTTCCGCTTTGTCCGGGGCACCCGCGGCGCGCCGGTCGTGACCGGCTTCCTCGTGCTGCTGCTGGCATTCACGATCGTCACCAAGCTGCTGCAACTCGAAGTGCTCACCCGCCTGCTCGGGAACTTCTTCGCGTTCTTCGCGCTCGCCGTGCTCGTGATCTTTCAGCCGGAACTCCGCCGCCTGCTGGCTGAACTCGGCAACTTGCCCAACTTGCGCGGCAGCCAAGAACAACGTGAGAACATCGAGGTCGTCATCAAGACCTGCGAACGACTCTCCGAAGTGAAGATCGGTGCGCTCATGGCCATCGAGCAATCCATCCAGCTTCAGGAGGCAGTCGAATCCGGCATGCCCGTGGATTGCGAAGCCACGCCCGAGATGCTCGAAACCATTTTCTTCCCGAACAACGCGATCCACGACGGCGGTGTCATCATGAAGGGCGACCGCATCGCTTACGCCGCGTGCATCTTCCCGCTGACGCAACGGCAGGACCTGAGCCGTTCGCTCGGCACGCGGCATCGGGCGGCCATCGGTCTCACCGAAGAAACCGACGCCATCGTGGTCGTGGTGTCTGAGGAGACCGGCGCGGTTTCTTATGCTTACAAGGGCCATCTGACCCGCGGCGTGACTTTGGAAGAGCTTCGCGCGTTCCTCACTTCACTGCTCGTGAAGCGCACCAAGACGCGCACGTTCGCCACGTGGCTGCGCCGCCGTTTGGTGGAAGAACCTTCGCCCGCGCCCGGCCCGGCCCTGCTGGCAAAAGAAGAAGAACAGGAAAACACGGGAGGTCGTCGATGAAACAGTTCATCCGCAACCTGCTGTTCGGCGATTGGCTGCTGAAGTTCTTCTCCCTGATGCTCGCGTTGCTGACCTGGCTCGCCATTTCCGATTCCCTGCGCAAGAAGGCCGTGGACGTTCCCGGCAAACCGGATATCGCCGAGCGTTCCTTTTTTGACGTGCCGGTGGTGGCCATTTCGAGCA
>JBEGQI010000263.1:0-4114 GCA_041181065.1 Verrucomicrobiota bacterium
CAGGGCACGAGCGCGACCTAGTCTGCATCCGCTCCTATCTTGTAAGCACTGGCACAACCGAGGAAAAGCCAGAGAATCGTCCAGAGGCTGAAGAGGCTTCCGATGAATGACCCTATCCATCCTGCGGCGGTAGCGATGCCGCTGACAGCCTTCGACTCGGTGTGATGCCGCTTGATGTATTCCTGTTCCGTTAGCGCTCCACTGGCCATTTCCTTTAGCTCAGGCAAATCATCCTTCTTAAACGCCGCGAGTTCCTCGTCCGTGACTTCAGAAACGCTGACCTCATCGCGTTTGGCCATGAACGCTTTGATCTGTGCGTCTGTTTCCAGCGGACCGGCTTCCTTGGCCTGCTTCACGTTCTCGGTGTAAATCTCATGGATGATATTCTCATGCGACAATTCGTTCTTTTCCGTGAAATACATGTGATGCACCGCGAGTGTGCCGCCGCCGAGAATAGCGATCGCCGCGAATATCGCCGAAGTAACGCCAAGCGCCGTGTTGCCATCACGGCCCAAAACGCGTGCGCCAAAGCCGGTCAATGCGCCAATCCCCCACGCTACGTAACCAATCTGATAACCCGTGGCCACGACCAGCCCATACCAGACCCCCATGCCGATCAACGCTCCGATGAACGCGCCCAAAACACCACGAAAGAAAAGCGCATTGGTGGACGGTGAATCTTTCTCCTCGACCGACACCGGCTGCAGCGGCACGGGACGTGGGATTGGTGGCTGCGGCGGCGCGGCAGCTGCCGGAGCGGGCGCATGTTGGCGTATCGCCAAACGTGGCTTAGGTGGCTCCGCATTCGGCAGTGGTTGGGCAACTGGAGCTGCGGGCGGTGCGCTGGTCACCGAACCGATTGGCGCGATGGGCGCCGACAATGGCGTCGCAACCGGCACCGTGGGAGACGGAGCGGCGTGAGCGATGACCCAGTTTGCCTTGTCCGTGCCCGACGCACCGCAGACGGGGCAATTGACCTCCCACGGCATCCGGCCGTTCACGGGTTCAGCATCGAATTTGAACTTCTGGCCGCAGTCACACTGGATCTTGATTTCCATGAAATCTCCTGAGCTTGGAGGGTTTAGTTGATTGGATGGGCGCAGCATGCTTGTGTCCACCTCCCACGACAACGGAAAAATCTCATTGCCGCACCGGGCCTCGTCCGGCACTGTCTGCGCCGCCAGGGCCCATGGAATGCGGACTTACGAACCCCGCCAGGGCCGGAAGGCAGCAACGGTAGTTTGCTCTACATCTGCCGTGGTCACCCTGGCATCTTCTTCAATTCAAAATGCAAAATGTAAAATTAAAAACGCCCGCGGCTCGAATGTCCGGTTCTGCATTTTACATTTTGCATTTTTAACTTTTAATTGCCCCATGTCTTACCAGGTCATCGCCCGCAAATATCGCCCGCAGCGCTTCGCGGATGTCGTCGGCCAGGAGCACGTCTCCGACACGCTCGCCAACGCCATCAAACAGAACCGCATCGCGCACGCCTACCTGTTCTGCGGCCCGCGCGGCACCGGCAAGACCACATTAGCACGCATCTTCGCGAAGGCTCTGAATGCCACTGGCGGACCGAACGCCGACTTCAAGCTCGATGACCCCAAGTGCGTGGAAATCGCCGAGGGTCGATCGATCGACGTGCTGGAAATCGACGGCGCGAGCAACAACGGCGTCGAGCAGGTGCGCGAACTCCGCGACACGGTCAAATACGCGCCCGCCTCCTCGAAGTTCAAGATCTACATCATCGACGAAGTTCACATGCTCTCGACGGCGGCGTTCAATGCGCTGCTCAAGACGCTCGAAGAACCGCCCGAGCACGTGAAGTTCTTCTTCGCGACGACCGATCCCGAGAAAGTTCTCCCCACGATCCTGAGTCGTTGCCAACGCTTCGACCTGCGGCGAATCCCCGTTCCGCTCATCGTAAAGCACCTGAAATACATCGCGAAGAACGAAGGCGTGGCCATCGACGACCCGGCCTTGCACGCAGTTGCGCGCGGCGCGGAAGGTTGCATGCGCGACGCCGAATCCACGCTTGACCAACTCATCAGCTTTTGCGGGAACAAAATCGAGGAGCCGGACGTGCTCTCGATGTTCGGCCTCGCCGCGCAGGCGCAAATTCTCGAACTCGCCCGCGCCGTGCTCGCCGGTGAAGTCAGCACCGCGCTTCGCCAGTTGAACGACCTCAGCAAAGGCGGCAAGGACCTCGGTCGCCTGCTCTCCGACCTGCTGAACCACTTCCGCAACCTGCTCATTTACCTCGTCTCGAAGGGCGACCTCACGATGCTGGAGGTTTCCGAGTCCGAAGCGGAGTTGCTCAAGCAACAATCGTCGCTCGCCACGCCGGATACGTTGGGCCGCATCATGGAAGTGCTCGCCGACGCCGAAATGCGCCTGCGCGACGCGACCTCGAAGAAGATCCTGCTCGAAGTTGCATTGCTCCGCGCCATCGAAGCCCGCAACGCGCTGCCCATCGACACCGTGCTCAAGCAGCTTAACCAACTCCGCGAATCCGGTGGCGGAGCGCCGACGCCCGCGCCGGCACGTCCAGCGCCGGCACCGATGCCTGCACCCGTGGCGCCTGCTCCATCCGCCCCGCCGGTCGCAACCGTTGCACCTGAGCCGGCTCGCCTCGCGGAAACGCCTGTTGCTGCCCCGCCCGCTGACTTGGAAAGCCTCTGGTCCAGCCTTGTTGACGCGGCGGGTCGCGCGAGCCCGTTCATCCGTGGTTACCTCAGCGAAGCGCATCCGGTCTCATTCGCTAAGAACGTGTTCATCATCGGCTTCGATCCAGAGTTCGCCGACCACATTTCTCTAATCGACAACTCGAAGAACCACACCTTGCTCGCTACCAAGATGGCTGAACTCGGCCACCACGGCGCGCAATTCAAGTTCATCAAAGCCGAGGCTCCGGCAAACCGCGTCCGCCCCGCTACACCTGCACCAACGCCAGCCGCGCCCGCAGCCGCACCAAAAAGCGCTCCTAAGGCCGCAACCGCGGATGTATTGCCGCCCGCGCCCGCCAAACCGAAGTCCGAACCCGTCCCGTTCAATCAAGACGAGTTCAAAAATGACCCGCTCATCCAGAAGGCGCTGGAAGTATTCAAAGGACGGATTGTCGAAGTGCGCGCATGATTGAAGTAGTTTGCATCGCCAAATCAGTAACACATCATAGTTGCTGGCTCCCCCACGCTTGAACGAGCCATTCTAACCAGAAGTTCCCCGCCATGAATCCATCAGAAATCCCGGCAACTGAATTGCGTGCGATGAAGTGCCTGAGTCGCTTCACTGACGACGACTGCAAGGCTTTCCTTGAATTCGTCGATCTGGAGACGCCCGCGGCCAACACCCTGCTCTTCAAGGAAGGCGACGTCGGCGATTTCATGTATCTCATCCTCGAAGGCGAAGTGTGCGTGTTCACGGTGAAGAAGGAGCAACATGTCCCGTTGAAAACTCTCCGCCGTGGCGATTCGTTCGGTGACATCGCGCTGTTCAACCACACGCCGCGCCTGGCCAGCGTCGAAACGGTCACCGCTTGTCGCCTGTTGAAACTCACCGAAGCGAAGCTGAAACAATTTCAGGCGCGCTGCCCCGAAGCGTCCACGGCATTTCTGCGTTCACTCGCCGCATCCTTGACGCAGATGTATGCGGATTTCCGCCATTGAAATCCGGCGCCGGGCGCGGTTGAATCGCGGCTCAACATTGAATCACTAACATGTCCAGCATCGGCAAACTCATGAAGCAGGCTGCGCGTATGCAGCAGCAGATGGAACAGATCCAGGCAGACCTCGCCAAACGCACGGTGGACGCGTCCGCCGGCGGCGGCGCGGTCAAGGTCACCGCGAAGTGCGATGGCACGCTCGCCGCCATCAAGGTGGACCCGCAGGCGTTGAATCCGGGCGACGCGCAGTTGCTCGAAGACATGCTGCTCTCCGCCCTCAACCAGGCGCTTGCCCAGGCCAAGGAAATCTCCAACGCCGAGATGGGCAAGGCGACCTCAGGCTTCAGCCTGCCGGGGATGTAAACTGTAGCGGCGCTCTATGAGCGTCGCTAGGAGCGTCTGCACATGTCCACCGGTTCACTACACCTGAACACCAAAGGTGTTCTGGCTTTC
>JBEGQI010000264.1:0-16664 GCA_041181065.1 Verrucomicrobiota bacterium
GGCGCCGCTACGTCAAGCGATTGACGAACCATCGCCCCTTCGGCAGCGTGCCGCCGTGAACGAACACCTGCCCATCTTCACGGCGTTGATGATCCTCGGGACCATCGCCGTTTCGTGGCGGGCGTTCTACGACGAGTCGCTGGTGGAACGCTTCCTCTTCGAGCCGCGCGCCATACTCGCCCATCAGGAATACCACCGGCTCATCACCTCGGCCTTGCTCCACTTGGATGCCAACCACCTCATTGGAAACATGCTCACGCTTTTTCTGTTTGGACGCGGTGTTGAGGCGATGTTTGGACCGGTCACATTTCTGGTGATCTACCTCGGCAGCATCCTTGGCGGCAGCGCACTCTCACTCTGGTTGCACCGGCATCACGACTATCGCGCCCTCGGCGCCTCCGGCGGCGTGTGCGGGATTCTGTTCGCGTGGATCCTGCTCTTCCCCGGCGGCGCCGTTTACGCGATGTTCCTCCCCATCGGCATTCCCGGGTGGCTCTACGCTTTGGCCTATCTTACGTATTCATTCTTCGCCATGAAACACGGCTGGACCAACGTCGGCCACGACGCCCACATCGGCGGCGCACTGATCGGACTGCTGATTGCCGCCGCGCTCCATCCCGGCGCCGTGGTGGAATCACCGTGGCTGTTCCTGACCATCCTCGGCCTGAGCAGCTTGATGTTTCTCTACCTCTGGCAAAATCCCCTCATGCTGCCGCTGAAACATTTCCTTCCCGAACGCCGCAACACGCCGCGACCAGCACCTCCGCGAAAATCCAATTCCATACCGACGGAAGCTGAAGTGAACGCCGTGCTGGAAAAAGTCTCCCGCTCCGGCGTGCAAAGCTTGAGCGCGAAGGAGCGGCAGATCCTCGAAGCGGCGGCAAAAAAGCAGCGCCGATAAGTGCAGATTAGCGGTTACACCCTCGGCTTCATCTGCGGGAAGAGGATCACGTCGCGGATGCTTTCCTGGCCGAGGAGCATCATGCAGAGGCGGTCGATGCCGATGCCAATGCCGCCCGCCGGGGGCATGCCGTGTTCGAGCGCGACGAGGAAATCGTCATCGAGCTTCTGCTGCTCGCCGCCGGCTTGATGCTCCAGCGTCGTGCGTTGCGTAACGGGGTCGTTCTGCTCGGTGTAGCCGGGCGAAATCTCCTGGCCGTTGATGCAGCACTCGAAGACTTCGACGGTTGTCGGGTCATCGGGCGAGAGCTTGGCGAGCGGCACGAGTTCCTTCGGCAGATGCGTGACGAACGTCGGCTGGATGAGCGTGGGTTCGACGAGCTTCTCGAACACCGCGCCGGTAACTTCGAAATCTTCGTAACCCTTGGCGATGTCGCCCGCGAGCTTCAAGTCTTCCATCGCGCGGCGACGGCGTTCCTCGGGCGTGATGTCGAACCAATCCTTGCCCGCGACTTCGCGGACGAGGTCCTTGTAACGCGCGCGGCGCCAGTTCGGCGTGAGGTCGATGACCTTGGGCGAGCTGAGTTTCTCCAACGAACGCACCACGGAGTCGAACTTGCCCGCCGCGGCGGCCAACGACTCTTCGACAGGCTTGTCCCCGCCGGACAACTTCACCTTGTTCAAACCAACGGTGCCAATCGCTGTGAGCAGCGCACCGATGGCCGCCTTCGCGACTTGATCGCACGGCGCTTTGCCGATCTGTTCCTGCGCGGCAACCAACGCGGCACGAGCATTGGCGATGTCCTTCACGAACGCAGCGGCGGTGTCGCCGTCGGCGGACTTGAGCAAGTTGCCGGTCATGTTGGTGGAGACTTCGTCGAGTTCCTTCAGCGCGATGTGGATCGCCGTCTTCACTGCGACATCTTGATTGTGATGGATGACCAGCGTGCCGAGCACCTTCTGCGCGCAATGGCAGATGAGAGATTGCACCGTCTCCATCATCGTCTCGTAATCGCCGAACGCTTGATAGGCTTCGAGCATCGTGAACTCGGGATTGTGCCGGCGAGAGAGACCTTCGTTGCGGAAGTTCTTGCCGATCTCAAACAGCTTGTTGATGCCGCCGACGAGCAGGCGCTTGTGATAAAGCTCCAGTGCGATGCGGAGATAGAACTCGCAGCCGAGCGCGTTGTGGAACGTCTTGAACGGTGCCGCCGCCGCGCCGCCGGGAATCGCCTGCATCGCGGGCGTCTCGACTTCCACGTAGCCGCGCGAATGGAAGAAGCTGCGGATCTCGTGGATGATGGCGCTGCGATTGAGGAACGTTTTGCGCACGTCATCGCTCGCGATCAAATCGAGGTAGCGCTGGCGATAGCGAATCTCGGTGTCTTCCAAACCGTGCCAGCCCGTGGGCGGGGGACGCAGCGCCTTGCCGACGATGACGAAGCTGTCCACCTTCACGCTGGGCTCGCCGGTCTTGGTGCGGAACATCGTGCCCTTCACGCCGATGAAGTCGCCCATGTCGAGGTGCTTGAAGATGTCGTATTGCGCGTCGCCGAGGACGTTCTTCTGCGCGTAGATCTGCACGCGGCCCGAAGTGTCCTTGAGGTCCATGAACTGGCTCTTGCCCATGTCGCGGTGCGCGGTGATGCGTCCGGCGACGGCCACGGGCGTGCCTTCGGTGAATTTGCCCGCTTCAAACTTCGCGCGCGCCACGCCACATTCGGTGTCGGGCGTGAACTTGTTCATGAAGGGGTTGAGGCCCTTCGCGTTCAGCGCGGCGAGCTTCGCCTTGCGTTGTTCGATCAATGAGTTCGTGTCGTCCATGGACATGCGGCGCACATGAAACACGATGCGGCACCGCCCGCCAAGCACGGAGAGGGAGCGAATTTGGAACTCAGGAAATCAGGAAAACGGCAAGCCATCACCGCGGAGGCGCAGAGGCGCGGAGGAAAAGGATTTGCTTCACACTCCGCGTCTCTGCGGTGAATTACATGCCTGCCTGAATTTCTTCCGGGCTTCGGCCTTGCTCGCGGAGGTGGCGGAGGCTGAGGGCGTCGTGGCGCTTGGCGAGGCGGGTGCCGTGTTCGTCCAGCATCAAGGGGCAGTGAAAAAACTCCGGCGCGGGCAAACTGAGCGCGCGGTAGAGCAGGAGTTGGCGGGCGGTGGAGACGAGCAGGTCCGCGCCGCGCACGACTTCGGTGATCTGCATCGCGGCATCGTCGGCGACGCAAGCGAGTTGGTAGGCGGGCACGTCGTCGTGGCGCCAGACGACGAAATCGCCGAAGTCGCGTCCGGCGATGAACTGCTGCGGGCCGCGGTTGCCGTCGGTGAAGGAAATGGTTTCGCCGTCGGGAACGCGGAAGCGCCAGCTGAACTTGGTTGATGGTTGAGAGTTGAGGGTTGATGGACTGCGCCCCCGACATGTGCCGGGATAAATCGCTTCGTCATCGGTGGCGTGCGGGGCGGTGATGGCGGCTTGGATGTCTTTGCGGGAACAGGTGCAAGGATACACCATGCCGAGCGCGATGAGTTGATTCAGCACGTTGCGATAGTGCGACAGGCGCTCGCTTTGGCTGTAGGGCGCGAATGGGCCGCCGATATCCGGGCCTTCACTCCATTCAAAGCCGAACCATTTCAAATCTTCGAACATCGCGCGGACGAACTCGGGTTTGCAACGGTCGCGGTCGAGGTCGTCGTTGCGGAGGATCACGGTGCCGCCGCGTTCGCGGGCGCGTTGCTGTGCGATCCAGAATGTGCGCGCGTGCCCGAGGTGCAGGTAGCCGGTTGGGGACGGCGCGATGCGGCCACGGTATTTAGGATTTGCTGCGGGTGCGCCCACGCGCCAGTTGAAACAGCCATGCCGAGAACGGACAAGGATTTCTTTTCGGCGCGAAGCCAGTTGTGCGTGGACTTCACGTGGGTCTTCGGCCAATCATCTCTCATGAAGCCGATACAATTCTCCTCGCGCATGAACCTTTCTCTTCAGGCTGGCCTGGCAGCAATTATTCTCACAACGGCCACCGCTGGCTTCGCGCAGACCAATCTTCCGGTCATTCGCATTCAGGCGGACAAGGTCACAGCCAAGATGCCGCCGACGTTTTACGGGCTGATGACGGAGGAGATCAATTATTCCTACGAGGGCGGACTCTACGGCGAACTGATTCGCAACCGTTCCTTCAAAGCCGACGCCATTCAGCAACCGATCAAGCCGGAGAATTACGATCCGGCGAAATATTACCCGGCAAAATTTCCGTCGAACGCCGCACCAAAATTCTGGAGCGCGGTCGGTGGTGCCAGGCTGGTTCTTGATACCAACATGCCTTTGAACTCAGCGCTCAATGTCAGCGTTAAGGTAGACGTAAGCCACGCGTCAAAAGCTGCGCCTGCTGGGATTGCGAACGGTGGCTACTGGGGAATTCCGCTCAAGCCGAATACGACGTATCGCGCGTCGTTTTACGCAAAGGCGAAAAAGTTCAGCGGCGCACTGACGGTTGCGCTACAAAAGAGCACAGGCGGTCAGGTAATTGCCAGCGCCAGTGTTCCGAAGGTTTCGGGAGACTGGCAGAAGTATGAAGTGACGCTTAAGACCGGTGACATCGCGCCATCGAAGGACAATCAATTCGTCATCACGACCACGAAGTCGGGAACGGCGTTGAGTTCTCACGGCACGGTCTGGTTCCAGCAGGTCTCATTGTTTCCGCCGACATACAAGAGTCGACCCAATGGCAACCGCGTTGACCTGTCGCAGATTTTAGCTGACGCCAAGCCGAAGTTTCTGCGCTTCCCGGGCGGCAATTATGTCGAGGGCGATAACTTCAGCGAGCGGTTCGATTGGAAGAAAACCATCGGGCCGATCGAGCAACGTCCCGGCCACCGCAGTTGCTGGGGCTACTGGTCCACGGACGGTTTCGGGTTGCCGGAATTTCTCGGGTGGTGCCAGGACTTGGGCATGGAACCGGTGCTCGCGGTTTTCGCCGGTTACACGCTGAAGCGCGATGTCATTCCCGCTGGCGACAATCTCAAGCCCTATGTTCAGGAGGCGCTGGAGGAGATTGAATATGTCACCGGCGACGCGACGACGAAGTGGGGAGCGCAACGTATCAAGGACGGATATCCCGAACCGTTCAAGCTTCGTTACGTTGAGATTGGCAACGAAGATTGGTTCGACCGCTCCGGCAGTTATGACGGTCGCTTCGCGCAATTCTACGACGCCATCAAGGCGAAGTATCCGCACCTGAAAATCATTTCCACCGTCGGCTACGAACATCCGGAAGCCCAGCGCGTTCACAGCCGCACGCCTGATTTGGTGGATGAACACTACTACCGTTCCGAGGAGGAGATGGAGGCGCAGTCCTTTGTTTATGACCAGCGCGACCGCAACAATCCAACGAAGATATTCGTCGGCGAATGGGCCACGCGGGTCGGCTCGCCCACGCCGAACATGGCGGGCGCCCTCGGTGACGCGGCGTGGATGTGCTGCATGGAGCGTAATGCCGACATCGTGCTGATGCATTGTTACGCGCCCTTGTTCGTCAACGTCAGCGATCTCGGCGCAGGTCGTTCGATGCAGTGGAAGTCTGACCTCATCGGCTACGACGCGCTGAAAAGTTACGGTTCGCCGTCGTATTACGCGCAGCAGATCTACAGCTTGCACCAAGGCGATGAAGTGCTGGGCGTCGCAGCGCAAAATCTGCCGACTTACACTTGGATCCAAGCCGGCCGCACGCGCAACGGCGAGGCCCAGCCGCCAAAAACAAACGAAGTGAAGTCGCTTTTCTTTTCCGCCACACGCGACACGAAGAGTGGCCAGATCATCGTCAAGGTGGTCAACCGTGCCGACACCGCGCAGGAGGCGAAGGTGGAGATTGGTGGCGTCAGTTCGATTGCGGGCACTGGCACAGCCGTTGTGCTGAAGGCTGACAATCGCGACGCGACCAATTCAATTGATGACCCCCAGCGCATCGTGCCGACGACCGAAACGGTGACCGGGCTGGGCACGAGCTTCACGCGCAGCTATCCACGGTGCTCCATCACAATATTGAAACTGGACGCGAAGTGACGCTTCAGGCGGGGCTCTGAGAACGCCATTCGCTGTAACGCATTAGCGGGAAGGAAAGCAGCGTCTGGGCTTTCGCGCAGTTCAGCGAGCAATCAGGCGGGCGCGGGGCGCCGCGATATTCTTTGAGCGAAGCGGCTTCGATGCGCGGATTCAACTCGGGCCAGCGTGTGGCGAGGATTTGACCGAGCGCAAAGCGGCTCAGTCGTTCGGCGCCGGCGACGTGGAAAAGTCCCGTGGCGTTAGCGGCGGCCAGTTCCCAGATGGCGCATGCGGTGACGGAAGCATCGATGGGGCTGCGGTATTCGTCGGTGAACAGGCGCAGCTTTTGCCCGGCGAGCCAGGCGTTGCGGGCTTGTTCGTCGAAGCCGCGATTGCGCTTGGGCGACACGCCGCCGTTCAGCGAAGTGCGGACGACCGTGTGGCGCGGAGTCGCGAGAACGATCTGCTCAGCGGCGACTTTGGTCTCCGCGTAAACACCGAGCGGACTGACGGAATCGAGTTCCGTGTAGTTGCCTTTCTGGCCATCGAAGACGAGGTCGGTCGAGAGGAAGATGAATTGCGTGTCAGCGCAGAGTTCGGCAAGGCGCGCGGTGACTTCGACATTCTGAATGCGCGCGAGCGCGGGACTTTTCTCGCACTCGACGCTGCTGGAATTCGCCGCGCAATGAATCACTAGGGCAGGAGACTCAGCGCGGAATCGGCGAGTGAGCGCTTCAGCATCAGTCAGGTCCAAGTCGGCGCGGGCGAGCCCGATGACGTTCCATGCGGCGGATGATTTTTGTCCGCTTGCGAGATGGCTGCCGATCAAGCCACCTGCGCCGGTGACCCACGCGATGGGCTTGGTTCGGTTCTCAGTCAACGAAGCGCTGGGTGAGGTTGCCGTAGGCGTCGATGCGGCGGTCGCGCAGGAACGGCCAGTGCGTGCGCGTGGTGTCCACGTTCGCCAGATCGAGGTCTTGTAGAAGAATTTCCTCTTTGTCCGCGCTCGCTTTGCAAAGAATTTCGCCCGAGGTGCCCGCGATGAAACTTTGCCCCCAGAACTCAATGCCATCGCCGCCCACGCCGTCGAGGACTTCGTGGCCGATGCGGTTGGGCACGCAGACGTAGCAGCCGTTGGCGACGGCGTGTGCGCGCTGGATGGTTTCCCACGCGCCGTGCTGTCGCGCGCCATACTTCGCCTTCTCGCCTGGATGCCAGCCGATGGCGGTAGGATAGAAAAGGATTTCTGCACCTTGCATCGCTGTGAGGCGCGCACCTTCCGGATACCATTGGTCCCAGCAAATCAGCACGCCGATCTTGGCGTATTTGGTCTGCCACGCCTTGAAGCCGAGGTCGCCGGGCGTGAAATAAAATTTCTCGTAGTAGAGCGGGTCGTCCGGGATGTGCATCTTCCGGTAGATGCCGAGGAACGAGCCGTCCGCATCGATGATAGCGGCGGTGTTGTGATAGAGACCGGACGCGCGCTTCTCGAACAGCGACGCGATGATGACCGACTTGTATTTCTTCGCGAGATTGCAGAACGCATCAGTGGTCGGGCCGGGAATCTTTTCCGCGAGCTTGAAGTAATCGTGGTCCTCGCTCTGGCAAAAGTATTGCGAGCGGAAAAGTTCCTGCGTGCAGATGATCTGTGCGCCGCGCTTGGCGGCTTGCTCGACGCGGTTCAGCGTGAGCGCGAGATTCTTGTCGGGGTTCGCGGAGCAGGCGGTTTGCACCAGTCCGACGCGGACGGTGGAGGAGGACGGACGTTTCATCGGTTAAGCAAGAGCGCGTTCAACGCGCCGATTTTTCGGTGATGACCGTGTCACCTTTGGAGGCGAGCAGGTGGGCGGGAATGATCTGGCCGAAAAGTTCGCGGATGAACCGTCCGAGCGTCTCGTTCGTCGGCCCATAGCCTGAGTGATAGATGTAGTGTTCGAGCGCATAGAGCATCTCGTCGGCACTTTGAAAACGCTTCTCAAGGTCGTGGGACAGCGCCTTCTGGAGAATCTCGTTGAGCGCATCGTCGATGCGGCTGTCGAGTGCGCGGAAGTCCGGGATGGCCGTGTTCATGATGCGGCTGCGGGATTCCTCGGCGGTTTCACCTTTGAAAATATTCCGGCCCAGCAGCAGGTGCGCGAGCACGACGCCGGCAGAGAACAGGTCAGAACGTTTGTCGGTGATCTTGAAATCCGCCTGCTCCGGACTCATGTAATCGGGTTTGCCCGCGACCACTTCGCCTTCCTGATCGACGAGAAAGCCTTTGGCCTTGGCGATGCCGAAGTCGGTCAGTTTCACGTCACCTTCGAAGGCGATCATGATGTTCTTGAAGCTGACGTCGCGATGCACCAGGCCGAGATGACGGCCATCTTTATCAGACTTGGCGTGGGCGTAGGCGAGTCCGCGGCAGACGCGGCTGACGATGAACACCGCGAGTTCGCGGGGCAATTGCTTGCGTTTGTCCGCAAGCTGCTGGCCGAATTGCTCGAGGTTCACCCCCCGGATCAACTCCATGCAGATGAAGTAAACACCGTTGGTCTCGCCGAGATGATAGGTCTGGACGATGTTGGTGTGGATCAAGTCGGCAACCAGCTTGGCTTCGCCGATGAAATTATCGATGAACTGCTTCTGGCTCGCGTAATTCTGGCGGACCACTTTGATGGCGACGCGCTTGACGAACTCGCGTGTCCCAAGCTGCTCCGCTTCGTAAACGACACCCATTCCGCCTTCGAAAAGTTTGCGGACGATTTCGTAACGGAACTCGTTCTGGATCGTGAACAACGGCATTGGCGATTCATCATGGTGGACGACAATTCCAAGTCAAGCCTTGGGCGGGCAAGTTTCAAACATGAGAAAACCCCTGAAAATTCTGCAATTTTTCGCTTGCGACGGTTTGCGACGAAGCCTTTACTCATCGCGAGTCGCACGACTTTTACCAAACAAAAACAAAAACCAAACACACATTATGGCAAAAGCATTGACCAAGTCACAGACCGCCGCCGCTCTCGCTGAGAAGGTTGGCATCTCCAAGAAGCAGTCCGCGCAGTTCCTCGATGAGCTCGCCGCGCTCGCTTACAAGAACGCGAAGAACACCTTTACGCTCCCCGGTCTCGGAAAGCTCAAGCTGAAGAACCGCGCTGCACGTATCGGCCGCAATCCGGCCACGGGCGCGACCATCCAGATCCCGGCCAAGCGCGTCGTGAAGTTCACGGTCGCGAAGGCTGCGAAGGACGCGATCCTCGGCTCCAAGTAATTCGCCTTTCCTTTCATGGGCGCTCTGATTTCAGAGCGCCCTTTTTCTTTTTCCGGATTCGACGTAAATATCGCGCATGAAGATTGGCGTAGTCGGATGCGGGGCGCTGGGCAGCTATTACGGCGCGATGTTTTGTCGCGCGGGGCATGAAGTTCATTTCCTGCTGCGCTCCGACTTTGCGGTGGTGCGTGAGCGTGGAGTGAGGATTGAGACAGGGGGCGGCAGTTTTCATGTTCAACCCAAGGCGGCCAATTCCCCCGAGCAGATCGGCGTATGTCACCTAGTGTTGATAGGCTTGAAGACCACGGCCAATGACCAGTTCGCTGCACTTCTGCCTCCGCTCGTTGGGCCGGATACGATTGTCCTGACGTTGCAGAACGGCCTCGGCAATGAGGAGGCGCTGGCGAAGATGGTTCCGGCGGAGCAAATCATGGGCGGGCTGTGTTTCGTTTGCTTGAATCGCGTCGAGCCGGGGCGGATTGTTCACATGGATCGAGGGTTCGTCTTGGTCGGGGAGTTCGCGCGGATGGGGGGTGAGCGTGCGGGGAAATTGGCGGCGCTGTTTGAGGAGGCGGGCGTGAAATGTCGCGTGAGCGAAAATCTCACGGCGGCGCATTGGGAGAAGCTGGTGTGGAACGTGCCGTTCAACGGACTCGGCGTTGCTGGTGTCGCGGGCATGGCGGCGATGAAGACCGGCCAAGTGCCCGGACGACTTTCTCGGCACCACTGCCTCGCGACGGATGAATTGTTGGTCGACGCGCAGTGGACCGAACTCGTCCGCGGCTTGATGTTGGAAGTCATCGGTGCGGCGCGCGGACTGGGGCATCAGATTCCAGAAGCGCTCGCCGACCAGATGATCCAACGCACGCGCAACATGGGCGCGTATCGCGCCTCGACGCTCATCGACTTTGAGCGCGGCCAGCCATTGGAGTTGATCAGCCTGTTTCTCGAACCGTTGCGGCAGGCCAAGCAATCCGGAGCGGACGTCCCGCTGCTGGCAAACCTGTGCGCTGTTCTGAGCGAACTGGATCGGCGGCGTGGTGAGCCGTTACGCAGTTGACGCTGGCGGGTGCCGCGTTGAACATCCGCCATACGATGACCACGGCGAACAAAGTCACCATCCTGCGCATCCTGCTCATTCCATTCTTTGTGGGCGCCGTGATGTATTATGTGCGCACGGGAGTCGAGACGTATCGCTTGGCGGGATTGTTGTGTTTTGCCGTCGCGGCGATCTGTGATGGTGTGGATGGCTACATTGCTCGGCACTATAATCAGTTGAGCGAACTTGGAACCATCCTGGATCCGCTCGCCGACAAACTGCTGCTCGTCTCTGGTGTCGTTGTGTTGAGTTTCAAGAACGAGGGGCGCTTGGAGCAGATTCCCCTGTGGTTGACTGTCACCATCATCGGACGTGATCTGCTTTTACTCGCAGGGTTGGCAGTGATTCACCTCACCATTGGCAAAGTAAAAGTCCGCCCGCGCATGGTGGGCAAGGTGGCGACAGTGCTTCAGATGGCCTCCGTGCTGTGGGTGTTGCTCAAGTGGCATCCCGTCGTGCTGGACTATGTCGTTGGCGGCGCCGCGATTTGCACGGCGGTTTCCGGTCTTTGGTATGTATTCGACGGCATGAAGCAACTTGGGGCGCACCCGACCAGCAGCCCGACGCCACGCCACGATTTGCCGAAGAAGTAACTCCCTGTATATTCGCGCATATTTTTCATGGCTAAAGAACCTACTCTCAAACTCAAGGCGGGCGATAAGGCGCCCGCGTTCACGGCTGTAACGAACGGCGGCGCCACTGTTTCACTCTCCGACTACGCCGGCAAACATGTCGTGCTCTATTTCTATCCGAAGGACGACACGCCTGGTTGCACGAAGGAAGCCTGCGCTTTTCGTGACCAGTTCGCAGTGTTCAAGAAGAAGGGCGCCGTAGTGCTGGGTGTCAGTCCGGATTCCGTGAAGTCGCACGACAAGTTCGTGGCGAAGTTCAAGCTGCCCTTCACGTTACTGGCCGATGACGAAAAGAAGATCGTCCAGGACTACGGCGTCTGGGGCGAGAAGACCTTCATGGGCCGCAAATACCTCGGCGTGTATCGCGTGACGTTTCTCATCGGACCAGACGGCGTCATCAAAAAAATCTGGCCGACGGTGAAGCCGGAGGAGCACGCGGCAGAAGTGCTCGCGGCACTCGGGTGACTTCCCGCGATGTTGACATCCTCGCACCCGATACAAATCATTCCACCCATGAGCGAACTTATTTATCCCCGCAGCACACGCGAGACAATGGACGGCTGGTTTCACCTGCCGCGTTACGTGGACAAGATTCGCATGCACCTCGCCGGCAAACTGCATTCCGACTACCAGCCGAATCTCGGCAAGGGGTTCGACGGCATGTGGCTCAAGGCAGCGGGTCTCACACATGAGCAGTTCCTTGCCGTCGTGAAGAGCTCCATCACCGATGGTCAGGTATGTGACTGGGTCCGACAGAACGTCAAGCGCACGCCTGCGCAGAAGGACGCCTTCCGCGATGACTACCGTTCGCGGCCCCTCGCCAACGATGCCGCAGCGCAGGAACGTTTCAAGACGCGCAAGACAGAAGCCGGACTTGCTCACCGCGATGACATCAAGACCTTTGTGGATCTGATCGATGCGGACGAGAAGCGCCTTTGAGCGCGGCTGGGCGGGTTACTTCTGGATTGGCCGCGCGAAGTCTTCATAGCACTCGCGCAGCTTTGTGTCATCCGCGCTGCCAGCATGGATGAGTATGCGATAGCGGAACGTCACGCTTTGGCCTGCAGGAATTTTCAAATCACCCACGTTCTCGTTCGAGAGTTTCTCGAACTCGTGCTGGCCGAACGGATTCGCCGCGAGCAGCCCGTAATCCCGCACCATCCACCAGGTCGGGACCCGCGGATTTTCGGGATGATCAAACAACGTCACTCCCATCAACTTGCCTCCGACTAGCCCTGTGTAATCGCACCACTTGGCGCGTTTGCCCCATGCCTCCGTGTCATGCGCCCCCTCGCTGTTCACGATGCGGCTTTGTGGATTGGCCGTGCCGGTGGGTTGCGTCAGGCGCATGGTTTCCGCCACGCGGATTGCCATCGTGCCTTCCTTGGTGTCGCCTAACACAAGCTCGCCGTGATCGGCGTTCAAGGTGATTTCAAGATCCATCATGCGCTCGCTGCCGTTGCGATTGTAGAATGTCAGCCGCCGGTCATCCGAACAAACCGGCTTGCCGTTCGCATCGACCCAGCGGTTATGCGTGCTGAAGTAACCGCGCTCCGGCCCGCCCCGGATGGCGTTGAACTTGTCATGGACGATGCGGCCCGAACCCTTTTTCTCCGTCCAAAAATCCTGCCCGTTCACCAGTCCGTGTCCAAACCACACCGAGCGATGATGTGGATGATCGTGTTCCTCGCCGGCCACATCTGCCAGCGGGAAGCTTCTCGTCATGTTTGCATTGGCGGGGCCGAGCAAAGGAAAGAGGTATGGTTTGGAAGTGTTCAGGTAGCAATACTCCGTGAACGGCTGGCCGTTGAGCGACACGACCACCTTGCCGGGTGGGGTGGCGAGCACCACGCCGCCGGTCTTGGGCGGTTCCACCGTGACACAGCCCGTCAGCGCCACAAGCGCAGCTACCAAGGCGAACCGGTGTCCGCGTCGGCTAAAATTCAACCAAATCATGGGCCAGAGAAAAGCCAGCCGTGAAGCGGAAGACAAGCTTGGTGTGAAACCAATTGCTCCGCTGAACAACGATGTGCGCGGGCTTGAACCGGTCCCGCGCAACCTTCAGTCTGTGGCCACATGAACGCCGCCGTCATCGTCGCTGCCGGGAAGGGCACCCGCATGGGGCCGAACGTGGACAAGTTGTTCCTCGAAGTCGCGGGCCGTCCAGTGGTCGCGCACACTTGGCAGCGGTTCCAGGATGCGCCTTGCATCGACGAGATTGTGCTCGTGGTGCGCGACGGGATGCAGTCCGCGTTCACTGAACTCGCGCAGCAATGGGGGTTCAACAAGCCGCATCGTTTTGCTGTGGGCGGAAAGGAGCGGCAGGATTCTGTCTGGAACGGTTTGGCCGCTTTGTCGCCGCAGGCGGAGGTCGTGGCGATCCAAGATGGGGCGCGTCCGTGCACCAGTCTGGCCACCATCGAAGCCACCATCGCCGCAGCGCGCGAAACGGGCGCGGCCGTCGCGGCACTCGCGGTCACGGACACGATGAAGGAGTCCGCCGATGGCCGGTTCGCGGAGCGCACGGTGGATCGTTCGAAACTTTGGGCGGTGCAGACGCCGCAGACGTTCCGCGTGGAAATCATCCGCCGTGCTTTGGCTGAAGTTCGCCAACGTGGCGCTCTGGTGACGGATGATACGGCGGCGTGCGAGTTGATCGGTCAAGCCGTGCGATTGGTGGCGGGCACCACGCCCAATCCGAAGGTCACCGTGCCGACGGACTTGCCCTACATCGAATTGCTGCTGAAGCAGCGGGCGTAGCCTTACGGCACGACGATCTTGAATACCTTGTCGTCGAAGCAAATCGCGTAGAGTTCGCCTTCTAAATCTTCCGCGAAGCTAACCAGGTTCTTGGGCTGTTTCAGAAGTTCGCCGCGTTCGACAATCTTGCCATTCTTGTAGCGCAAGCCCCACACCGTTCCGAGCGCTTCATCGGCGTAAAGATACACGCCGCGCAGTGACGGATACTTGTTGCCACGGTAAACGTAGCCGCCGGTGACACTCAGGCCGATGCCGTGATCGGGGAATTGTCCCTTCGGCTGCAGCTTGGGATTGTGCGCGTATTCGATGACGGGCTCGATGAACTTCGCGCCGTCGGGGCCGGGCTTGAAGTGGTGCATCCCTTCGCGCACAGACCAACCGTAGTTGCCGCCTTTGGTGATGATGTCGATTTCTTCCCACTCGTCCTGGCCGACGTCGCCGGCCCAGAGCGTGCCGGTCTCACGATCCCAACTGAAGCGCCACGGGTTGCGCAAACCGTAGGCCCAGATCTCGCGTCGCACGCCGTAACGTTCAGGCTCGCCGACGAACGGGTTGTCCTTCGGGATGCCGTAGGGCAGTTCGCGGCGCGGTTGGTTCCAACCGCCGGGAACGGTGGAGCGTGAATTCACGTCGATGCGCAGCATCTTGCCAAGCAAGCTCGCGGTGTTTTGACCGTTGCCATGCGGATCGTTGGCTGCGCCGCCGTCGCCGAGGCCAATGTAAAGAAAACCATCCGGACCGAAGCTCACCTGGCCGCCTTTGTGATTGCTGTAAGGTTGCGGCACCTCGAGCAACTTGCGCTCGGAGGCGAGATCAGCCTGATTCGCGTTGGTAGCGGACACCTTGAACTCGCTGATGACGCTGCGGCGCGGGTTCTGTTGATTGTAATAAACGTAGAACAGCCCGTTCGTCTTGAACTGCGGATGGAACGCGAGGCTCAGAAAACCTTCCTCGTTACCGACATAAGGTTTGCGGTCCACCACGTTCAGGAACTCGACGGCGTTCGAGCCGGTGTCGCCCTTGGGCACGCTGACCACGCGGCCTTGCTGCTCGACGATGAAGAATCGGCCCGAGCCATCGGGCGCTTCGCACATCCAGACCGGGCGTTCCAAAGGCAGGGCAGGGAACGCGTTCGTGAAGGCGATCTTCGGCAGCGCGGCCGGCAACTGCGGCGCAAGCGCGACGGCAATGAAGAGTAGCAACCGGCAGACGACGTTTTGTTTCATGGACAACTCAGACGTTGGGGCAGGGCGGGTATTCGATGCCGCGCCGTTGCTTAGATCATGTGACAGAACATCGCGTCGCGGAGCTTCGGTTCAAACCACGTGCTCTTCGGCGGCATGATGCCGCCCGCGTCGGCGATGGCCATCAAGTCCTCGATGCTCGTCGGGAACATGCTGAACGCGCAGGCGTATTCGCCGCTGTTCACCAGCTTCTCCAGCTCCGCCGTGCCGCGGATGCCGCCGACGAAATTGATGCGCTTGCTCGTGCGCGGATCGTCGATGGCGAACAACGGCGCGAGCACGTGCTTTTGCAACAGCGTCACGTCGAGGCTCTCGATCGGGTCGTTCGTCGCGGTGAGTTGCGGACGGAACTTGAGCGACAGCCATTGGCCGCCGAGGAACAAACTCAAGTCATGCTTTGCCGTCGGCTTCGGGTTGCCGCCCGTCGTGATGGTGAACACAGCTTCCAGCTTCGCGAGCAGTTGGCTCGGGCTGAGACCATTCAGATCCTTTAACACGCGGTTGTAGGGGAGGATCTGCATCTGGTTGTGCGGGAAGATGACCGTGAGGAACGTGCTGCTGTGGCTCGTGCCTTTGCGTGATTGGAAAACGCGCCCCGCCGCCGCGCTGCGATGATGACCGTCGGCGATGTAGAGGTAAGGGATCTTCGCGAACTCGGCTTCAATGGTCGCGATGCTCGCGGCGTCGCTCACGGCCCACGACGTGTGGCGCACGCCATCCTTGCCGGTGAAATCCACGGCGGGCGCTTCGCTCGTCTTCTTCGCGATGAGCGCGTCGAGCGCGGGCACGGCGCGGTAAGTGAGGAACACCGGGCCCGTCTGCGAGTTCAACGTCTCGATGTGACGCACGCGATCGTCTTCCTTGTCCGGGCGTGTGAGTTCGTGCTTCTTGATGATGTTCTTCAGGTATTCCTCGCAACTCGCTGCCGCCACGAGACCGATCTGGCTGTGCGCACCCATCACCTGACGATACAGATAAAAGCTCGGCTGCTGGTCTTGATACAACGCCCCATCCGCGATGAGCTTCTGGAAGTTCTCCTTGCCCTTCGCGTAAACCGGTGCCGAATAAAGATCCGTGCCCGCAGGCAGATCAATCTCCGGCTTGCTGACGTGCAGGAAGCTGAGCGGATTGCCCGCGGCCATCACGCGCGCCTCCTCGGACGACATCACGTCGTAAGGCAGCTCGCAAATGCGGCTGGCGAGTTCGGGCTTGGGGCGCAGGGCAGCAAACGGTTTAACGGTAGCCATAAGGGCGCGGAAGATAGGGGCGACGCCCGCGCAAATCACGCAGAAAACGGGAAGCATCAGCGGGGGCCGAATTGAACGGTGCCAGGTGATAAGCACGATCCTATTTCAGGCTAATGGCCAGTTCTCAAACCCGCGCCGAGAGGAAGTTGATTCGGAATTTACTGAGCCCCCGTAAAGCGAAGCCCGGCTTTCAACCGGTCGCCACCGATTGATCAACGCTTCACCGATGGAGTCGCCGATTCGAAGTGCTTGCGGAGAATGTCCGTCCGTTCGCTCATGAACTGCAGTAGTCGAGGTTCCCACTTCTCGTAAAATTCCCGGTCGCGGGCCTTTACGACGAAGGACTTGAGGACGGCAATCTCAATCGCCAGGACAAATGTTAGCAGGAGTTGCCAGGGGCCAAGCGCGGTTCCCAATAGGGGGTTGTCGAGCGTCAGGTGGGGCATAAGCAGCCGGTGAATGCTCCAAAAACCTGCCACGGAGAGCGCAATTAA
>JBEGQI010000265.1:0-31570 GCA_041181065.1 Verrucomicrobiota bacterium
ATTGTTCGCCCGGCAGGAATTTGTCCTGATCCAGCACGATCTCGACGTCCAGTTGCGCCAACGCGGAAAGCGTAGGCATCAGCAAAGCCAGCATGGACAAGCGAAAGAGTTTCATGAGCGTCACTCTAGATTCACACCCAACGGCGGCAAGGCCGAAAAGGTGATTAATTGTTCACTGAGGCTTGGACGGAAGCGCGCGCCCTCCCGCTCAAACTTTCTTTCCGGACTTCATATGCCGGTGCACAAAGGCATAGTAAAGCCCGCCCACCACGGCAAGAAACCCGATCAGCCAGAATGTCACCTTGTGCATCTCTCCTTTGCTGATGTCCGCTCCGATCTTCACGCCGAGCCAGCACAGCACCGCGCACCAAAGGGCTGAACCGACCAAAGTGTAGAGCGAGTAAGCCCAGAAGTTCATCCGCACGATGCCGGCGGGAATGCCGATGAGATGCCGGACCACTGGGAGCAGGCGCGCCGCGAAGATGCCGAACGCCCCGTAATGAGAAGCCCAGCGTTCTGCCCCCGCGATTTTCTCCGGCGCGATGAAAAAGTATTTCCCGTAGCGCATCACGAACGGCCGCCCCGCCCAGCGTGACACCCAATACATCACCGTCGCACCCAGCCATGAACCGAGCGCGCCCGCGATGACCAACCCGATTTGCGCGGACCAGCCGGTGAGATGGAAGCCGAGAAAGTGCAGCCCATCCGTCCATGCCAGATGCGCCGCCGGTGGAATGACGACTTCACTTGGCAACGGCAGGATCGAGCTTTCGACAGCCATCAAGAGCGCCACGACCCACAGGCTCCACTTGGCCAGCATGCCGCTATACCAGTCCAGCATCGGTTGAAAGAACTTCATCATGTGGGGCGCGTTTATAGCCGAAAGCTGCCATTCGGCAAAGGGAAGTTCGCGGTCGAAGCGCGCGGCTATTTGGGCAGAAAGAACCCGCGTTGCTTCTCGCTGATGGGCATCTGCAACTTCTCCATCACTTGCAAAATGTCCTCCCATACCTCGCGTTTGGTGGCGAGCGATTGGTTCCGCAACAGATACGCCGGGTGATACGTCGGCATCAGCGGGATGCCGCGATACGTCTGCCAGTTGCCGCGTAGCTTCGTGATGCCGACGGTTTTGCCGAGCAATCCTTCCACAGCGGTCGCTCCCAACGCCACCAGCGCGCGCGGGCGAACTAGATCAATCTGCTGGTGCAACCACGGGATACACGTCGTCATCTCGTCCGGCGTCGGTTTGCGATTCCCGGCGGACTGACCAGGCGTGTCAGGGCGGCACTTGAGAATGTTGCCGATATAAACCTGTTCGCGCGTGAGGTTCATCGCGACGATGATCTTCGTCAGCAACTGTCCCGCTGCGCCGACGAACGGTTCGCCCTGTTCATCTTCATCCGCGCCCGGCGCTTCGCCCACGAACATGAGCTGGGCATCAATGCTTCCGACGCCGAACACAACGGTCTTCCGGGCGGCAACGAGGTTCGGGCACTTCACGCAGGCGAGCACCTTGGTGCGCAATTCGGCGAACGCAGCCGTCTTCGCCGCCGGGGCCAGCGGGGGCAACACCGGGGCCGGCAATGGATCGGGGACAATGAGCGGTGCTTTCGCCGGGGCGGGGCGTGTGAAAACGGGTTTGCGAATTGGAACTGGCGATGCGGGTCTAGCCGGAGCGGGGGATGCCGCTGACGGCGTCGGGGCTGAGGCTCTTGCAGGAGTTGCAGCTGTGCGTTGACCGACGGGCTTGCTGAGTGCCGCCAATGTCTCTGGCGCCACGGCCACGTGCCGACGACCGCGCGATTTCTGGTCCTCCAGATCGCGGATGGCGGCGTCGAGCAGTTGATGATAGGCGTCGGACATCTTCGGAAATCTTGCGACCGCGAGCCTAGCGCAAGCGACTCAAATGTCGAATTTGGAAATCAGGAACTCAAGCAAAGGTCCATGCCATATTCCTGATTTCCTGATTAAGGTTGCGACAAAGCGCATTCCTTTCGGCGTTTCCTGGTTTGTCCACGCGCCGGTTTGCGGCTACGCTGTCCGCACCATGAACCTGCTTCCACGCTTCGCCGTGTTTGCTTCGCTGTGTGCGCTCGCCACGTCGCTCTCTGCTGCGACCGAGACGCAGCGCCTCTACCTCTCCGGCCATGGCAAAGACGACGCGGTGCCGTGGAAATTCTTCTGCACCAGCGGCGCGAACTCCGGCGTGTGGACCAACCTTCCCGTGCCGTCACACTGGGACATGAAGGGCTTCGGCACGTTGACCTACAAGAAGGACGCCACCAACGCGTGGAACGAGCGCGGCCTTTACGAACACGACTTCGCCGTGCCCGCCGAATGGACTGGCAAACGCGTATTCCTCGTCTTCGAGGGCGTGATGACCGACACGACTGCCAAGCTGAATGGCGAATCCGTCGGGCCGACGCATCAAGGCGGGTTCTATCGCTTCAAATATGAGGTGACGAAGCAGGTGAAGTTTGGTGCAACGAACCGGCTGGAGGTGGACGTGGCGCGGCACTCGGCGAATGAATCGGTGAACAAGGCCGAGCGGCTGGCGGATTACTGGGTGTTCGCGGGCATTTACCGGCCCGTGTATCTCGAAGCGGTGCCGGAAAATTTCATCGAGCGCGTGGCGATTGATGCGAAGGCGGACGGTGGCTTCGCGATGGATGTAATCACAAGAAATACAGGGAATGAGGACACGATCGAAGCGCAGCTCAAGAAACTGGACGGAACGCCATATGGCACAACATTCCGCGCGACGAAATCTTGGGTTCGCATGTTCGATGATAGCAAATATACGTCTGTCGCAGATAGCGGGCGGGGCGATTACGAATCTCGGATAGCATTGCGGGCAAAAGTAGACGGCCCTGCCCAATGGACCGCCGAGACGCCGAATCTTTATCAAGTTGAAGTGCGGCTCAAGCGCGGTGGCGAGACAATCCACACCTACAAACAACGCTTCGGCTTCCGCACATTCGAGGTGCGCGATGGCGACGGGCTTTATCTCAACGGCAAGAAAATCATCCTTAAAGGCGTGAACCGGCATTCGTCGTGGCCGGATTCGGGGCGCTGCCTGAGCGAGGCCGTGCACCGGCTCGACATCGAGACCATCAAGGACATGAACGGCAACGCCGTCCGCATGTCGCATTATCCGCCGGACGTGGAGTTCCTCGACCTCTGCGACGAACTCGGCCTCTACGTGCTCGATGAACTCGCCGGCTGGCACAATTACTACGACACGCCCACTGGCACGCGGCTCGTCGAGGCGATGGTCACGCGCGATGTGAATCACCCGAGTATTCTTTTCTGGGACAACGGCAACGAAGGCGGCTTCAACACGAACCTCGATAAAATTTTCGGCCAGTTCGACCCGCAACAACGGCGCGTGCTGCATCCGTGGGCGGTGCATGACGGCGTCAACACGGCGCATTACCTCGCCTATGACAAAGCCGATGTGGCGGCGAGCGGCGAGCCGATGGGTTACAACGAAAAGAAGAGGTCGGAGGAGGTGAACACCAACCTGCCGAGCCGGTTGATCTACCTGCCGACGGAATTCATGCACGGGCTTTACGACGGCGGCGCGGGCGCGGGGCTGGCGGATTACTGGAGCATGATGATGAGCCACTCGAACTGCGCGGGCGGTTTCATCTGGGTGTTCGCGGACGAGGGCGTCAAGAACCCACACACCGGCGAGATGGACGTGGCGGGCAACCAGGCGCCGGATGGCATCGTCGGCCCGTATCGCGAACGCGAGGGGAGTTTTTATGCGATGAAGCAACTGTGGTCGCCGATTCAGATTCATCAAGGTCCTTCGGCAGTCTTTGGCATAGAGAACAACTTCGTTTTTACCGATTCCAGCAAGTGCCGGTTTACAGTGCGGCAGCGAAGCCTACGCAAGCCCGGAGATTCAGAAGGTTCTTCTGAAGTTATTAGGGAGGAAGTTCTCGATCTAAAATCTGTTGGGCCGGGAGAAGGGGGTTCTTTTCTTATGCCGTCGTGGCCTTTAGCCGGGTGCGCGCTAACGGTGAAAGCTGAGGACTGGTTGGGGCGTGAAATGCGAACGTGGCAATGGGTTTGGAATGAAGAACCAGTGTTGCCCCAAGATGTGGGGCTGGCGGTGAAGGCAAGTCACTTTGATGGCGAAGCTGAAATCAGGCACGGAGACGTCATTGTCCGGCTAGATGAGAAGGGCACGTTGAAAGAGGTCGTCAAAGGCGGTCGCAAGTTTGCATTAGGCGCTGGACCGAGAGTTGTTGGCGGAACTCTTGGGAAAGTTATCTGGCAATTCCGCGAGGACGGCTGGCTCCAGTGCAAATACACCTACACCGCCACCGGCACGAACGACGCCATCGGCGTGTTGTTCGATTATCCGGAGCAGCTCGTGAAGCGCAAACGCTGGCTGGGCGACGGGCCGTATCGCGTCTGGAAGAACCGGCTCGGCGGTGGCACGCTCGGCGTCTGGGAGAACGATTACAACAACACCATCACCGGCTATCGCGGCTGGGTGTATCCCGAGTTCAAGGGCTTCTTCGCCAACGTGCGCTGGCTGCAATTGGAGACGACCGAGGGCCTGATCACCGTGGTGCCCGAGAACATCCCGTTCGTGCAGGTGCTCACGCCCGAGCAGCCGCCGACCAATCTCGTCGCCAACACGAAGGTGAACGTGCCGCAATGTGGCCTCGGCTTCCTGCACGCCATCCCGCCCATCGGCACCAAGTTCAAGACGGCGGAATCCACCGGCCCGCAAGGCCAGCCAAATATTGGACAGGGCGAATACTCGGGGACGGTGAGTTTCTACTTCGGCAAGTTGCCGTGAGCTGTTGTAAGTTGCTGAATTCAAGTTGGAAGCATTAGTTTTTGAACCTGCTTGAGCTCGGAGGCTGCGTGGTTGGACCTCTCTTTGCTCTCTTAACTCGGAGATTGAGTTTTTTTGGCGGCGGCTCTCCCTATTGCGCAACTGGGATGTGCCGCTCTGAAATATTTCATTGGCGCTGCGGGGCATGACCGGGGAAATCCCCGGGGCACCACAGGGATTGGAAAATGGTCACAATACGGAAAGCCTCCGGGTTTTCGTTTTTGAAGTTGGTGCTATTGTGGGAGCGTAAAAATTGGTCACGGAACAACGATTGTGTATGCGAATATTAACTGAGCCTAGGAAAGCACGCCTGAGTGCCTACACCTTGACTGAGGTCATGGTATCGGTCGGCATCATCGGTGTGTTGTTCGTCTCGCTCTACCTGGCCTTCTCTGCCGGTTTTACCGTCATCCGTGTGGCGCGGGAGAATCTTCGGGCCACTCAAATCTTGGTGCAACGAGAGGAAACCGTGCGTCTTTACACTTGGTCGCAGCTCACAGACCCCACCTATTTTAAGACGAACTTCGTGGATAATTTTGCGCCGTTAGGCACGACCTATTACGGGAACATCACCTTGAGCCAGCCGGCGAACATGGGTTCGCCGAGTTACCTGAGCGATATACGGACGGTGACGTTGACGGTTCGTTGGACCAACAGTATTGGCAGCAAGTTGCCGCATATCCGCCAAATGCAGACGCAGGTAGCTCACTACGGTCTGCAAAACTATGTTTTCGGAGGAACCGCGCCATGATCATGAGTAGTTGCAAGCCTTCGCGAATCGCCGGCCGTTCTGCGGGCGTGACGCTTGTGGAATTGATGGTGGCGCTGGGAGTGGGTTCGATTGTGCTCGCGGTCGTTGCGACGGTCACGGTCTTTGGCGCCCGTAGCTTCATGGCGTTGGGCAATTATTCTGCACTGGACCAGCAGAGCTGTGCAGGGGTTGACCAAATGACGCGTGAAATCCGTCAGGCCACAGCACTCATCTCCACCAATAATTCCCCGAAGGCCCTGGTCTTCACGAATGCCAACAAGGGGATCACCATCACCTATGCGTGGAATGCCAACACCAAGCAACTGACGGCAAAATACTCGAACGAAAGTCAGGAGCGCGTATTGCTGAGAGGCTGCGAAGACTGGTCCTTCCATCTCTGGCAGCGAACGCCCTACTCGAATCTAACGAATGTCTTTTACGCTGCGACGTCGCCCAAGCTCTGCAAACTGGTTGATATGAGCTGGAAATGTTCGCGCACCGTGGGCGGCACAAAATTGCTCAACACGGAATCCATCCAAACGGCGCAAATCGTCCTCCGTAACCAGAAAGCCAACTGATATGAAAACCGCCATTCGCACGTCCAGCAACTGCAACGGCAGTATTCTGATGGTGACGATCATTAGCGGATTGCTCGTGGGCATGGTTCTGGCCAGCTATCTTGCCCTTGTCCGCCACCAGAATGCGACAGTTGCCCGCGCGCAGGATTGGAACGCTGCTCTCGGCGCTGCCGAGGCTGGAGTGGAGGAGGCGCTGGCGCAGCTGACACACGTGCCGCTGACCACCAATATCAATCGCTCGGCAAACGGCTGGCAGCTTGCGACGGTTGACGGCGTGGCCTGTTACCGCGTGTCGTCACGCACGGTATTGAAGGGCTCTTACGACGTCCGGTTCACAGACACTCCGCAACCCGTGATCTACGTGACCGGGACCATCGTCAATTCCGCCTTGAATGCCTCGCTTACCCGTTCCCTCGAAGTCCGAACCACGAACGCGCCGTTCTTCAACGTCGGTATGGCTGCCCTCATGAACATCAAGATGAACGGCAACAACATCATGACGGACAGCTACATTTCCACCAATTCTCTTTACAGCACCGGGGGACGTTATGCCCCGGCCAAAGCCCGCAAGAATGGCAATGTGGCAAGCGTGAACGGCGTCATTGACGTGGGCAACGCGAATATCAACGGGGATTTGTTGACCGGTCCGACCGGCAATTATTCGGTGGGTGCGAACGGCGTATTGACCGGTAGTTATTACAATGACTTCAATGCCCAATACCAAGATGTGAAAGACCCTGTCAATCTGGCGTCGTTCCTGCCCCCGACCGCTGCCATGCAGAATCAGAAAATCACCACCACCGAGGGCACCATCACCTACCCCTATGCCTTCTATGGCTCTGGAAACTATAGGATGCTTGGTTTCAAAGGTGCCATCTACGTCGGCACCAATGTTCAGGTCACGGTTTACGTGGAGGGTAACGTCTCGGGGTCGGACAAGTTTTTTCTCGCGCCTGGGGCGAAGCTGACCTTTTACATGAAAGGTGACAACTTCAAAGCCAGCGGATTGGTGAACAACGGCGGGAACACGCAGTTTCTTTACCTCGGTCTGCCAAGCAACACCTCCGTTCAATTCACAGGCAACGCCTCCTTTACGGGAATGATCTATGCACCCCAAGCAGACTTTACCATGAATGGTGGCGGTTCGGGCGGAAGCACAACGGATTTTTCAGGCGCGTGTGTGGTGAAGTCGGTGAACATGAACGGTGATATGTCCTTCCATTACGACGAGGCGCTTTCAACCCTCGGACCGACCATTTACAAGGCCATGAGCTGGCGGGAACTGTGAATTTTGAAGTGGCAGAATCAAGGCAGGCGAACAGCCTGCCTTTTTAATTTCTGTCATTCTATTCGACATCCCACTCGTAGATGCCCGCGGAGAAATCTTTCGGCAACTGGATCTCCAGTCGCAGCGCTTTCGTGGTCACAGCATCGAAAGTGACTTTGATCGGGTCGCGTTTGCGGATGGCGTAGTCGCTGGCGTTCTTTACCGGCTCCCACTTTCCATCGTCGGTGCGATAGAGCACGCGCCATGAAACCGGCAGACGACATTCGCCGGTGCCGGTGTCGTCGAACCACGAAACGCTGACGGACTTCACGGTCGCGGGCTGCGGGAACTCGTAACCGATCCATTCGCTGGTGCCCTTGTGCGGCCAGAAATCAAAGTTGGGCGCGAAACCGTCGGTGAAATTCTGCGGCACGAGCTGGTCGTTGATGGGCGCAAGGCTCATCCCGCCGCGGGCAAACGACACAGTGACTTTCGCCTGCGACGCGAGCGTCTGCTTCGGCGTCGGACGCGCGGTGGCAGCATCGCGTGCCAGCCAGACGCCCATTGGCGTGAGGCCGCGATTGGCCCAACTGGCATAGGGAATCCCAAGCAGCTTCGTAGGCTTGGTGGTGAGCTTGCCGGAATCACCGCGCGCCGCGCGTTCAGCGCCTGTGACTTTGAGCACCGTCACGCCGCCGAGGAAGTCTTGGCGATGCTCGGGCATGATCTTGGCCGACGCGGGCAACACAGCGTCGAAGATGGCGCTGTCGTTGTCCACGCCTTCGAAGGCATAGACGATGGGGCCGCGTTCAAGCGCGACTTGGTTCTTCGTGGCGGCGATCTTCGGATTGCCCGCGACACGGCGCACAGGCATGGGCAGATCGAGCGTGACTTCATCGCCCGCCTTCCAGTTGCGATTGATGGCGGCGAAGCCATGCTCAGGTGTCGCCGAGATTTTCTTCGCGTTCACCTTCAGCGTCCATTTCGCCGGCGTTGCGTCGTCGTAAGTGTAGAGATCGCTAGGCAGCGGTTTGCCCTCGGCCCACCCGGGGATGCGCACGCAGAGCGTGAACTGACCCGGCTTTTCCGGCGTGACTCGTAATTTGATTTGGCCGTCCCACGGATAATCTGTCGTCTGCTCCAGCTTCACCTTGTTGCCCGCGATGGTCGCGGTGGCTTCGCTCTGGCCGTAGAGATTCACGAACAGTTTGTCACCTTGTGTGGCGTAAACGTAGTCGCCGAGGGACGCGAGCGTGCGGAGAACATTGGGCGGGCAGCAGGCACAGCCGAACCACGGTGCGCGCCCGGCGAAACCGTGGTTGTTCTTCGCGCTGCCGTCGTATTCGAGCGGGTTAGGATAGAAGAAGCGGTCACCGCTGAGCGAGACGCCGCTGAGGACGCCGTTGTAGAGCGAGCGCTCGAACACATCCATGTATTTGGCGTCGCCGGTCATGAGGAACATGCGGTGATTCCAGAAGAGGAACGCGACGGCAGCGCAAGTTTCGTTGTAGCAACGGTGCGGGAGTTCGTAGTCGTTTCCGTAGGCTTCGCCGCTGGCGCGCGCGCCGCAGCCGCCGGTGAGATGCAGCTTCGCACCGACGACGTTGTCCCAAATCTTCGTGATGGCCGTGAGGTAACGTTGGTCGCCGGAGAGCGCAGCGTAATCCGCCATGCCGCTGTAGAGATAATTCGCGCGCACCGCGTGGCCGACCGCCTTGTCCTGTTCGACGACGGGCTTGTGGTCTTGGCTGTATTCGCTGCCGTGGCCGCGGTTATCGAGGAAGAACTTCGCGAGATCAAGCCAGCGCTGGTCGCCGGTTTCGCGATACAATTTTGCGAGGCCCATTTCAACCACCTCGTGGCCAGGGGCGATACGCGGTTCGCCGTCGCCGAAATCTTTTTCCAACAGCTCGGCACTCTTCAGGCAGATGTCGAGCAACGACCGCGAGCCCGTGGCTTGATAATGCGCGAAGCCGGCTTCGTAGAGATGGCCGAGGTTGTAGAGTTCGTGGCTGAGTTGCGGGTCCTTCACCCAGCGCTGTTTGCCGACCCAATCATGGCCGGGGCTGTCTGGGTGCATCGTGCGGAAGGTGTAGAGATAACCGTCTGGCTCTTGCGCCGCCGCGACGTGACGGATGAATTGTTCGACGCGGTTGGACAATGCGGCATCCGGCTGCACGCTCAGGCAAAACGCCGCGCCTTCGAGCGCCTTGTAAACGTCCGTGTCGTCGAAGGGATACTGCGTGGGCGGTTTAATCTGGAAGTTGGTTTCGCCCGCCGCGCGACGACGCATGACTTCCGCCGCGAGGTCAAAGTTCTTCAAGCGGCCGGAAGTTTCGCACTGACCGAGCGCGAAGGGCAGGGTGACAGAGGAGTTGGTCGCCTGTCGGTCGTGCAACAAGCCGGACGTGAAGTGGACGGCGGTGAAGGGCACGGGTTGCACCGGGTAATCCGAGGCGGCGAAAGCCACGCTCGACACGGCCAGCAGGAGCAGGAGGGCGCGTTTCATTGATCGTGAGGAAGGTTAAGCAATGGCGCGGTGGGTCGCCAGCCGGATGCGTGGGCAATTGTGCAAGTTTTTCATCATGCTGGTGATGGACGGCTTTGGGCAATCGGCGTAATATCCTCTCGTCATGAAACCCAAATCCATCGCTCTCGGGCTCTTGCTTTGCTCATTCACATGCATCGTCGGTATCGTCCGTGCCGATGACGAAAAGACCGCCGCGACTTCCACGGAAGATCGCGAGGCATTCTACACCCAGAACATCGAACAGCGGACCGCAGACATTCTGAAAGCGCTTGACCTGAAAGATTCCGCGAAGGCGGCGCGACTGCATGACGTGATCGTCGTCCAATACCGGTCGTTACGTGCACGTGACGCGGCGGTGGCGGCGAAGTTGAAGGAGCAGGGGAAGTCCATCACCGATGCAGCGGCGCGCGGGGGGTTGACCGCGAAGTTGACCAAGCCTTTGCATGAATGGTTCGTGTCGGTGTTGGCCATGGATCTGACGCCGGAGCAACTGACTGTGGTCAAGGACCGCATGACCTACAACAAGGTCAAGGTCACGTTCGACGCGTATTGCGACATCATCCCAAATCTCACCGATCCCGAGAAAAAGATGATCCAGGAAAAACTCGAAGCTGCGCGCGATGAAGCCATCGATGGCGGCAGCGCAGCGGAGAAATCGGCGGCCTTCCAGAAATACAAGGACCAGATCAACGCGCAGCTCACGGCCAATGGCCATGACGTCCAGAAGGCTTACAAGGAATGGGAAGCCAAGCAGGCGGCCAAGCAGGCTTCGGCCGGTAATGCCCCGGCCAGCGCGGCGGCCAAGTAAACTTTGTGCGGCGTCTCGGTAGAACGCCGTATTTCATCTTCGATCTGTCCCGGTTGAATGGCGGTGGTCTATCGACACGCTGCCATAATCAAAACTCCAATGATGCGCAGGCTTGTTTACACGCTTTGTTGCTTGGTGATTCCAGCATTTGCTGCCATCGCGCAACAGCCCGGCTTGGTAAGGTCCGAGTTCATTTACGGCTCGGCGCCGTTTCCGTCGTGTCATGCCGCCACGCTCGCTGAGACGAGCGAGGGATTGGTCGCGGCGTTCTTCGGCGGCACGGCGGAGCGCAATCCGGATGTGTGCATCTACGTGTCGCGGCAAGTTGGCGGCAAATGGTCCGCGCCGGTGGCGGTGGCGGATGGCGTGGGCTTCAGCACGAATCGATTGCCGACGTGGAATCCCGTTTTGTTCCAGCCGAAGACCGGGCCGTTGATGTTGTTCTACAAAGTTGGCCCCAGCCCGAAAGAATGGTGGGGCATGCTCATCACTTCGACCAACGCAGGCAAAACGTGGTCCGCGCCGCGGCGCTTGCCGAAGGGAATCCTTGGGCCGATCAAAAACAAACCCGTGCAACTCACAAATGGCGACATCCTTTCGCCGAGCAGCGACGAAGCCGACGGCTGGACCGCGCACTTCGAACGTTCCAGTGACTTGGGCGAGACGTGGACCGCCACGCCGCCGGTCAACGACGGCAAGATTATCCATGCGATTCAACCGAGCATCCTGTTTCACGGCGGCGACCGCCTGCAAGCGCTCGGTCGCACGCGGGAGGATTACACTTTCTCAGTTTGGTCGAGCGATGGCGGGCGCACGTGGGGTGACATGTCGTTGCTCGAAATCCCGAATCCCAACTCCGGCACGGACGCGGTGACGTTGCACGATGGCCGGCAGTTGCTCGTCTATAATCACAACTCTCGCGAGGGCTCCAACAACAAGGGGCGCAGTCCGTTGAACGTCGCGCTCTCGCAAGACGGAACGAACTGGTCGGCGGCGCTGGTTCTCGAAGATGATCCTGCGGCGCCGAACGGCTTCCCGTATCCGTGCGTCATCCAGACGAGCGACGGCCTCGTGCACATCGCCTACACGTGGGAACGCAAGCGCATCAAGCATGTCGTGGTGGACCCGGCGAAGTTGGTGTTGCGTCCGATCGTGCACGGCGCGTGGCCGGGCGAGACGAATTCCATCGGCATCGAGTTTGCGCAGATCCACGCGGGCACTTTCACAATGGGCAGCACCAGCGGCGATTGGGACGAACAGCCGCCGCATCGCGTCACCATCACGCAGCCGTTCAAGCTGTCGATGGATGAGATCACGCTGGAGCAGTTCCAAAAATTTCGCCCCGCCCACAAAGCGTCGTTCAACGGCAAGGCGACGGGCGTTAGTTGGTATGACGCGGTGGCGTTCTGCCAATGGCTTTCGAAGAAGGAGGGTAAAACCTATCGCCTGCCGACGGAGGCGGAATGGGAATACGCCTGCCGCGCGGGCAACACGAATCGTTTTTGGTCCGATGACAAATTGCCCAGCGACGTGGCGGCGAATCCGTGGAACCTCCGTGGCTTGCACGACGCCGTGATGGAATGGTGCGCCGACTGGTATGCGCCTTACACGTTCGGCGACAAAACCAATCCCGTCGGTGCAGTGACGGGGATGTGCAAGGTCGTGCGTGGCGACAAGCCGGATGACAACAGCCGCCTCAAAGACGAGCCGGGTCGCACGGCGGAGGATTATCATCGCTCGGCGAATCGCGCGGGGCTGCCGCCGGCGTTCGGTGCGACGACGACCAAGACAAGCGTGGTGCAGACAAAGGCGGGCGATGACGCGAGCGCGAGCGAAACGACGTTGCCGGGCTGGCATCACGTCGGGTTCCGCATCGTGGAAGGTCCCATGCCTAAAGCCAAACCGGAGCCGGAACAGGTTTCGTTGGCACGGCAGAATGTGAAGGCGCCGCCAAAAGCGAAGTTGCTCAAGCAGGCTCCGGCTCAGCCGTATTTCCGCAAGCGTTATCTCATCCCGATGCCGCCGGACAATGCCACGTCTGAGGCGATCGCAGCCGCAGGTTTCCCGCCGTCGTTCCGGAAGCACAATCACAGTCCGGCGCTGGAGGTGTGCCCGAACGGCGACGTGTTGTGCATCATCTACACGTCGAACTTTGAATATGAACCGGGCACGTCGTTGATGGCGATGCGTCTGCGGTTCGGCGCGGACGAATGGGATTTCCCGACGCCGATGTTCGACACGCCGGACGTGAATGACCACGGGCCGTTGCTGTTCACGGATTGGGCCAAGAAGGGGCGCATGTATCTTTTTTGGGGCTGGCCGAAGATGGCGGCGGGCGCGTATCCGTTCCAATGGCGCACGAGCGACGACAGCGGCGCGACTTGGAGCGAAGTGCATTTCCCGCAATTCACCACTCCCATCGGCCCGCACGCGAGGCAGCCGATCAACACGGCGTTGCGCGCGAAGGACGGCACGCTCTACGTGGCGAGCGACGCGGAGAAAACCAACTCCGTGCTGTGGGTCACGAAGGACAACGGCAAGACGTGGCAGGATGCGGGCGGACGCAGCGCGGGTCGGCACACGACGTTCGCGCTGCTGAAGGATGGCTCCATCCTCGGCATGGGCGGCAAGACGACGGACATCGACGGTTACATGCCGAAGGCGATTTCGCGCGACGGGGGCAAGACATGGACGGTGAGCAAGACGCCGTTCCCCGCGCTCGGCGTGAACCAGCGCCCAAGCGTGCTGCGGTTGCAGAGCGGGCGGCTGTTGTTCGCGGCGGATTTCCAGAAGCGTGGCAACATCGCGCCGGAGGGCGTGACGAATCGCGGCTGTTATGTGGCCATCTCGGACGACGACGGCGCGACGTGGCGCGTGAAGAAATTGCCTGGCACGCAGCTGCACGAGAAGCCGGAGTATCAGAAGGACGCCGACACGCTAGGCTACAGCGCGATGCGGCAGGCGCCGAACGGGATGATCCATCTCATCACGACGATGAACAACCCGTGCCTGCACTTTGAGTTCAACGAGGCTTGGGTGATGTCGGACGCGGGCGAGACGGAGATCGCGGCGCGCGAACGCAGTGAGGCGCGGACGTTTGTGCGGACGCAATTCTGGGACAACGGGGCGAAGAAATCGGAATCAAGCTGGCGCGGCTACAAGGCCGAAGGCCCGGCGCGGCGGTGGGATCGGGAGGGGAAGTTGATTTCGGAGGTGGAGTTTAAGGGTGGTGCAATCAAATAAATTGCAGAACATGCGAACGCGTGTGCTAGCGCCTAAAGTCTTCTTTCAGGAAGACAGTGATTATAGTCTCGCCGCTTTGCTTGTCCGAGACTATGTGGGCTGTTAGCACCAAACTGCGGTCTTTGTTTGCCCAAGTCTTGCTCTCGGCCCGCATGGAATTGACGCTGGTGACGAAGTGTCCGATCTGGCCGCTTTTGAAACCCGCTGACTCAATCTTTCCAAAGTAGAAGTCAAAAATCTTGGAGACATCAATAAGACCATTTGTGCCTTCGAGCTTTTTTTGCGGGGCGATAAATCACCTCCCATTGTCCGTCGCCCTGCCAACCCTTACTCGACCGGGCATATTGCAGGATGTGGTCCTCGCCAGGGAATTCGAGATTGTTTGGTGCATCCACTGGCATGAAACGCTCCATCCCGGTATATGGGCGGGTGAAACAAACGTGAACCGTTTCGACAATGGCTTTGCGCTCGCGCAAGAAGCGGGCTTCGCGTTCTGATTTGCCGCAGCCACAACAAATCGCGACTGCGACAGTCAGCGCCAATAGGACGATCGGTCTCATGCCATGGTCAAATCACCGTCCCATGCGGGATAATGCCGCCTTTCGGGATGATGACGATGCCGTCGCGGATGTAGTAGAGGCCGTGGTCGAGGTTGTCGGGCTTGCCGACGGGCGTGATGACGCAGTTGTTCCCGATGCGCGCGTTCTTGTCGATGATGGTGTTCTCGATCTTGCAGTTCGACCCGATGCCTAGGCGCGGCAACCCGGCCCGCTCATGTTCCTCGATGCTCTTGGCGGTTTCGTAGAAGTCGCAACCCATCATCACCACGCGGCGCATCTCCGTGCCTTCGCCGACGAGGCTCCGGATTCCGACGATCGAGTGCTTGATGCTGCCGCGGTTGATGATGCAGCCGTCGCAGATCATCGCGTGGTCGATCTGGGCGCCGTTGATCTTCGAGCCGGGCAGGAAGCGTGGGCGGCTGAACACAGGCGCGGTCATGTCGAAATAATTGAAGCGCGGCAGCTCGGCGCAGGCGTCGAGGTTCGCGTCGAAGAACGAGCGGATGGTTCCGATGTCTTCCCAGTAGCCTTGGAAGACGAAGGAGTTCACGCGGTGGCTTTGGATCGCGTTCGGGATGATGTGCTTGCCGAAGTCGGTCAGGTCGTTGTCGAGCAACTTGACGATGGCGTCGCGGCTGAAGGCGTAGATGCCCATGGACGCGAGCCATTTCTCGCCGCCACCCGTGATGCCGAGTTTCGAGTGCCATTCCGGCGGCAACATGACGGAGTCTTGCGTGGCCTTGTCCTTCGGCTTCTCGACGAAGCGGGTGATGCGGCGTTCCTCGTTGACGTGCAGCACGCCAAAGCCGCTGACATCGGAACGGTTCACCGGGATGGTGGCGATGGTGATGTCCGCGCCGGACGCGGCGTGTTCGCGGACGAACCGGCGGAGTTCCATGCGATACAATTGATCGCCGCTGAGAATGATGAGGTGCTCGAAATCGTGCGCGAGGAAGTGGACGAGGTTCTTGCGCACGGCATCCGCGGTGCCTTCATACCACGACGACGTTTCCAACGTCTGTTTCGCGGCAAGGATCTCGACGAAGCCGCCGGTGAACTGGTCGAACTTGTAGGATTGCGACAAGTGCTTGTGCAGCGACGTGGAGTTGAACTGGGTCAACACGTAGATGCGGCGGAAGCCGGCGTTGATGCAGTTCGAGATCGGGATGTCCACGATGCGGTATTTGCCGGCGAGCGGGACGGCGGGCTTGGCGCGGTCTTTGGTGAGCGGGAAGAGGCGCGTGCCGACGCCGCCGCCAAGAATGACTGCCAGGACGTTGCCTGAGTTGACTTCGACTGATGCCGGTTGTGCCATAGAAAATTCCTTTCGCGTGCAGACACGTTATACGCGGTTTGCCGAAGCGGGCGCAAGCGCGCAGCGGGAGGATTGCACAAAAATCCCTTCGAAATGCAAAAGGCCGGTCCCGCGAACGGAACCGGCCCGGAGATTTGCGAGGGTTGGCGTTATTGCAGCACGCCCGCGAGGAACAATTCCATCGCCTTCCACGAACGGCGGTCGGCCTGTTCGTTGTAGGCGGCGCCCTTGGAGTTGTCGTTGCCGGCCATCTTCTGCGTGAAGCTGTGCACGGCACCGCCATATTTGATCAGCGTCCAATCCACATTCGCCTGGCGCATCTCGTCTTCGAAGGCGGCCAGATCCTTGGCGGGCACATACGGGTCATCGGCGCCGTGGAGCGCGAGGACTTTGCCCTTGATGTTCTTGCCATCGGCGGGTGCCGGAGAATCGAGGCCGCCGTGGAAGCTGACCACGCCCGCGACCTCCGCGCCGCTGCGGGCCAGTTCAATGACCGTGGTGCCGCCGAAACAATAGCCGATAGCCGCGACGTGCTTGGCGTCCACGAGCGCGCTCTGCTTCAACGCGGCGAGTCCGGCGTTGGCGCGGGAACGGAGGAGCTTGCGGTCGGTCTTGTATTTCGTGGCTTCGGCGCCGGCTTCCTTGGTGTCCTTCGGGCGGACGCCTTTGCCGTAGATGTCGGCGCAAAAGGCGACGTAGCCGAGCTGGGCGAGCTGTTTGGCGCGGCCTTGCTCGTAATCCGTCAGGCCCATCCATTGATGCACGACCAACACGCCGGGGCGCGGCGATTTGGCGGCGTCGTCCCAGACGAGGACGCCTTCAAGCGTGGTGTCGCCGTCCTTGTATTCGACGATTTTGGTTTTGATCTCGGCGCGCACGGTAAGGGCGCAGACGAAGAGAGCGAGGCTTACAACTAGAGTTTTCATGTCGCGCCATAGGTAAACCATTGCCAGCAATTTTTCCAGCGCGGGAACGCAGCTTGACCTGCGGAGAATCCTTCAGATGCTGATGGGCCGATGCTGAAACTTGAACCACACGACTCGCACGCGCTGCTCGCCGCGCTCGGCTGGATTGAACTCGGCAATCCGCGCGAGGCGCTCGGCGAACTCGACCGCGCTGCGGCGCAGATCCAGGATCATCCGGCGATGCTCGACATGCGTTGGGCGGCGCTGGTCGAATTGAAGGATTGGGCGGCGGCGCTGGTTGTGGCGCAGAAGTTGGTGGAAGTGGCGCCAGACAATGTCAGTGGTTGGTTGCATCGGGCGTATGCACTGCGCCGCGTTGCGGGTGGTGGTTTGCCGCAGGCTTGGAATGTTTTGCTGCCGGCGGCGAAACAATTTCCGCAGCAGACGCTGGTCGCCTTCAATCTGGCCTGCTACGCGTGCCAGATGAATCGGCTCGACGAGGCGCGCGAATGGCTGGAGCGGGCGCGAGTGATCGAGGGTGTGGATGCCATCAACCAGATGGCGTTGGCGGATGAGGATTTGAAACCGTTGTGGCCGGAAATTCCGAAACCGAAAGCGAAATGAAGCGTCAAAAGTCCGTCCTGAATCTGCAACACCTCCGCATCGAACGCGGCGGCACGGTAATCCTCGATGACGTGAGCTGGCGCGTGAAGCCCGGCGAACACTGGGTGGTGCTTGGCGCGAACGGCTCCGGGAAGACTTCGCTGCTCAGCGCCATCACCGGCTACTTCATGCCGACGGAAGGGGGGATTGAACTGCTCGGTCATCGTTACGGCGAATCGGACTGGCGTGAGTTGCGTTGTCGCGTGGGCATCGTGAGTTCGGCGGTGCGGCAGTTGATGGCAGACGACGAGCTGGCGTTGAATTCCGTCATCACTGGTCGTCGCGCGATGATCGATCTGTGGGGCAAAGTCACCGCAGCAGAACGGCGCGAGGCGAAGCGCATCCTGGCGCAAGTCGAGTGTTCCTATCTTGCCGAACGCGAATGGGGCGTGCTGTCGCAGGGCGAACGTCAGCGTGTGCTCATCGGACGTGCGTTGATGTCCCGGCCGGAACTGCTGATCCTCGATGAGCCGTGCGCCGGGCTTGATCCGGGTGCGCGCGAACATTTCCTGCAATTCCTCCAGCGGCTCGGGGCGAAGAAAGGCTCACCCACCTTGGTGCTCGTGACGCATCACGTGGAGGAAATCATGCCGGTGTTCTCGCATGCTTTGTTGCTGCGCGCCGGCCGGGTTTTGGCCAGCGGCAAGAAGCAGACGGTGCTGAGTTCGGCGTCGCTGTCGCAGGCGTTCGACTCGCGCATCAGGTTGCTGAAGTCCGGCGGACGGTTCGCGTTGCAGGTGGCAGCGAAGCGTGGCGTGGTCGTCTGAGCTTCAACCTTCGCAGCCGAACAACTTCTTCGTCCGGATCACATCCACCAGCAGCGCCGGCACCAGCTTCTCCCAGGAACGGTCGCTGGACTCGATTTTCTCGATCACGTCGTCAGCACGGATGCGCAGGAGGTCGGGGTTCGAGGCCGCGAGCGATTTGATGCTGCCGTTTTGCCGCAGATGCTTGTAGAGATGGCTCAGTTGCGGCGCGATGGGGAAATTTTCCGCCGTCGTCACGGTGTTCGTCGCAAAGTCGAGGCTGGGATAAACGTAAAGCCGCGAGCGGTGCTTGAACAATTGGCCCAAGCCGCCGAGCAGGCCGCCTTCCGCGTCGTTGTATAGTTGCTCGTTGAAGATTTCATGCAGCTTGGAGGCGCCCAGCGCGATGCCGATGGGCTGGTTCGTGTAGCGCGCGAGATAATTCGCGAGGCGATGAAAACGGCGGAAGTTCGAGATGAGCACGGGCCGCCCGAGCGCGCAGAGCATGTTCACGCGTTCGAGATAATCCTGATGATCGATGGCGTCGCCGGTGGTGAGATGGCGCAGGGTCATCTCCATCAGCGTGACCGGCTCGGTCTTTTGCTCGCGGCATTCGGCGGCGAAGGCTTCATGCGCGCGCTCGAGCACGTCGAGGGTTGCATTCGTCACCGGCCGGAAGCTGCCGCGCTGGACGAGCACGGGTTTCTTGTAGAGCAACTCACCCCATTGCACTGCCTCGCCGTCGGCGGTGAACATCGCCGCCTCCGTGTGGCCCAACTGCACGAGCTTCAACGCCATGAGCCGGTTGTCCACGCTGGCAAACGCCGGGCCCGCGAAACGGATCATGTCCACTTCGACGTGTTCCCACGTCAACCCGTCCAGCAATTCGGCGATGATTGTGCGCGGATCTCGATATGCGTAAAAGCAGGCGTGTATGAGGTTCACGCCGACGACCCCAAGCACTTCCTGCTGCCGCTCGGCTTCTTTGTCGAGCAGTCGGACGTGGATGAGGATTTCCGACGGCTCTTCGCGCGGCTCGGCCTGGAAGCGGATGCCCATCCAGCCGTGGCCTTCGCTGCGGCTCTTGAAGCCGGTCGTGGCGACGGTGTTGGCGAAAGCGAAGAACGCGGTCTTGTCGCCGCGCGTCTTGTCGAGTCGTTCGAGCAGGAGTTTGAACTCGTGATCGAGCATCGCGCGCAGGCGCTGGCGGCTGACGTAGCGTTCAGCGGTGCCGTAGATGGCGTCGCTCACCGCCATGTCGTAAGCAGACATGGTCTTCGCAACGGTGCCGGACGCACCGCCCGCGCGGAAGAAGCAGCGGGCCACTTCCTGCCCGGCACCGATCTCGGCGAAGGTGCCGTAGCGCGCGGCATCCAGATTGATGCGCAGGGCTTTTTGTTGGACGTTGGCTGGGTTGTTAATCACGGCTCGACTTATCCCGCCTTCAACTTGATCAACAAATCTTTCGCTTCGACGGCGTCACCAACCTTGATGGCGATCTCGGCGATCAATCCATCCGCGGGCGCGTAAACGGTCGTCTGCATCTTCATGGCTTCGAGCGAAAGGATCTTCTCGCCCTTGGCCACGCGCGAGCCGACGTTCACGGGCAACGCAGTGATGACGCCGGGGATCGGCGCACCGACTTGCATCGGGTCGTTCGCGTCGGCCTTCGGACGCGACTTCACCTTCGGTTGAACGCTCCGGTCCACCACGACGGTCTGGCGCGCAACGCCGTTCAACTCGAACGACACGACGCGCTTTCCTTCGGGGTCCACCGGGCTGATGTTCATCAGGCGGATGATGAGCGTCTTGCCGGCTTCGAGGTCCACGGTGATTTCGTCGCCGGGTTTCATGCCGTAGAAGAACGACGGCGTCGGCAGCACGGAGAGATCGCCGTAGTTGTTCTCGATCTTCGCGTAGGCGTTGAACACCTCGGGATACATCAAGTAACTGTAAACGTCGTCCTCGGTCGCCTCGCGCTTGAGCTTGGCGGTGAGTTCGGTGCGAATCTTCTCCAAGTTGAGCGGCTCCAACCGCGCGCCGGGGCGGACGGTGTAAGGCTTGCGGTCGCCGAGCACGACCTTCTGCAGCTTCTTAGGCCAGCCGCCCATCGGTTGGCCAAGCCCGCCTTGCAACATGTCGATGACGGACTCGGGGAACGGCGCGCTGCCGGGCTCCAACTCCAGAACATCCGCGGGCTTCAGGCCGCGTGTGATGAGGAACATCGTCATGTCGCCGACGACCTTGCTGCTGGGCGTTACCTTCACGATGTCGCCGAAAAGCTGGTTCACGTCCGCATACATCTGTTCGATCTCGGGCCAACGTGAGAGCAGGCCCATCGAGGCGGCTTGTTCCTTTAGGTTCGTGTATTGGCCGCCGGGCATCTCGTGCAGATAGACGTTCGCGCTGCCGGCCTTCGGGCTGGTGTCGAACGGCGCGTAAAAGTCGCGGACGAGTTCCCAGTAGTTCGAGAATTCATTCAATGCCGCGAGGTCGAGGCCCGTGTCGCGCTTCGTGCGTTGCAACGCGGCCACGATGGAATTCATGCATGGCTGGCTGGTCGAGCCGGACATCGACGCGATGGCGAGATCCACGACGTCCACGCCCGCTTCGCTCGCTTGCAACACGCTGGACGCCGAGATGCCGCTGGTGTCGTGCGTGTGAAAATGGATCGGGATGCCGACCTCGTCCTTGAGCGCCTTCACCAGCGCGCTCGCGGCGTAAGGTTTGCACAAGCCGGCCATGTCCTTGATGCCGAGGATGTGAGCGCCCATCTTCTCCAACTCCTTCGCGAGCTTCACGTAATACTTCAACGAATACTTCGTGCGCTTCGGGTCGAGGATGTCGCCGGTGTAACATATCGCGCCTTCGCAGATCGCGTGCGTCTCCTGCACCGTCTCCATCGCAACCTTCAGGTTCGGCAGGTAGTTCAGCGAATCGAAGATGCGGAAGATGTCGATGCCGTTGGCCGCCGCGTGCTTGAGGAAGCCGGCGACGACGTTGTCCGGGTAATTGGAATAGCCGACGGCGTTCGAGCCGCGGAACAACATCTGGAAGCAGATGTTCGGGATGCGCGCGCGCAGCTTGCGCAGGCGGATCCACGGGTCTTCATGCAGGAAGCGCATGGAGGTGTCGAACTTCGCGCCGCCCCAGATCTCGACGCTGAACAATTCCGGCGCGCGGCGTGAGAGTGCGGCGGCGACGTGTTCCATGTCGTAGGTGCGGACGCGCGTGGCGAGCAGCGATTGATGCGCATCGCGGAACGTCGTGTCCGTGACGAGCAGCTGTTTTTGCTTCAGCGTCCACTCGGCGAACTTCTTCGCGCCGAGCTTGAGCAACAATTGCCGCGTGCCTTCGGGCGGCGCTTGTTTCGGATCGTAAGCGGGCACGACCGGCACCGGCAGTGTCTTGGGCATATAACCCTTCGCTTGCGGGTTGCCGTTCACGATGGTCTCGCCGAGGAATGCGAGCAGCTTCGTCGCGCGATCCTTCCGCGCCTTGAACTTGAACAGCTCGGGCGTCGTGTCGATGAGCGTCGTCGTCGCGCGGCCGGTGACGAACTTCTCGTGGTGGATGACGTTTTCGAGGAAGGGGATGTTCGTCTTAACGCCGCGGATGCGGAACTCGCGGAGCGCGCGGTCCATGCGTTGCATCGCGATGTCGAACGAACGGCCGAACGCCGTGACCTTCACGAGCATCGAATCGTAGAACGGCGTGATGACTGCGCCGCCGAAGCCCATGCCGCCGTCGAGGCGCACGCCGAAGCCGCCCGCCGAGCGGTAGGTCAGGATTCGGCCGTAGTCGGGCGCGAATTTGTTCTCCGGGTCCTCCGTCGTGACGCGGCATTGGATGGCGTAGCCGTTGCGCGGGATATCGTTCTGAGGTGGCAGGCCGACTTCGGAGCTGAACATCGAGTGGCCCTGCGCGATGAGGATTTGCGAGCGGACGAGGTCGATGTTCGTGATGACTTCGGTGACGGTGTGCTCGACCTGGATGCGCGGGTTCATCTCGATGAAGAACCACTCGTTGCTCTCGGCATCCACGAGGAACTCGACCGTGCCGGCGTTGTCGTAACGGATTTCCTTCGCGATCTTCACCGCCGCGTCGCACAGCGCGATGCGCACATCGTCCCGCAAGCCGACCGACGGCGCGATCTCGATGACCTTCTGATGGCGGCGTTGCACCGAGCAATCGCGCTCGTGCAGGTGGATCACGTTGCCGTGCTTGTCACCGAGGATCTGCACCTCGATGTGCTTGGCGTGCGGGATGTATTTTTCGAGGAACACCGCCGGGTTGCCGAAGGCGCGTCCGGCCTCGGCCTGCGCTTCATCGAGCAGATCGGCGAGGTCGCCGGCTTTGTGGACGACGCGCATGCCGCGACCGCCACCGCCGAACGCCGCCTTGATGATGAGCGGGAAACCGATCTGCTTGGCGATCTTCAACGCTTCGTCGCGATCCGCTACCGGGTCCTGCGTGCCCGGCAACGTCGGCACCCCGACCTTTTCCGCCACGGCGCGCGCGGCGGTCTTGTCGCCCATCATCGTGAGCAACTTCGGGCTGGGCCCGACGAACGTGATGCCCGCATCAGCGCAGGCCTGGGCGAAATCAGGATTCTCGGAAAGGAAACCGTAACCGGGATGGATGAGGTCCACGCCCTTCTCCTGCGCGAGCGCGACGATGCTGGGGATGTCGAGATACGCACCCACGGGCCCCTTGCCGACGCCGACGACGTAACCTTCGTCCGCCTTGAAGCGATGGATGCCGAAGCGATCCTCTTGCGCGTAAATGGCGACGGTGCGGAGGCCGAGTTCGGTGCCCGCGCGGAAGATGCGGATGGCGATCTCACTGCGGTTGGCAGCGAGCAACTTCTTCGGTGCGGCGGTTGGATTGGGCTGGTTGGCGGCAGAGCTCATAAAAATGACCGCGGGTATATACGCGAACCGGGCTGCGGGCGCAAAGATTGTTCGCCAGTTTGGCGCTATTCTTTGGCCGGACTATTTTCGCGGCGGGGCGTCCTCTGGCTTCAACCAACGTTCCCAGTCGGAGAGGAAGAGTTGCTCGTTCATGCGGTAGGCTTTGACGAGGGGGAAGCGGAGGTAGGCGGGGAGTTCATCCTTCATCTGCGAGGCGACGATGATTTCGCCCCAGGTGGATTCGGTTTGGCCGCGCATCCATTGCGAGAGGATGCGTGCATCCAGTGCCAGCGGGGTGAGGTAGAGCGCGCGGACGGGCTTGATGTAATCAGAGATCTCGTAGAACGGCCCGCTGCGGCGCGCGTCGATGGTAAGAAAGACGGTCTGGCGGTCGCCATACCAAGCCATGGCCCACGGGGCGTCACTCATCACGAGTTCATCCTCGGCGATCCAGTTGGCAACTTTCTGGATGTCGGGTGGATTGTAGGGAGGAAAAGCCACTTCCCGCGCGTATTGCAAAGGAGTCACTCGCCCGGGCAGGAAGCTCATCGTCAACGGCAGCGTGCAGAGCAGGACGAACAGGGTCATCGCTCCCCGGCGCACCCACATGGCTGGCAGGATCACCTGCTCGGGTAGCACCAACTGGTCGAGGAGCGTGTGGAAGAAGCTGCTGCCATAGATGACGACGAGCGGCAGCAGCAGGACGAGGAGGTTCTCGGAATTGATGTCCGGGGAGTCGTCGGACAAGGTGGTGCGGCCAAGGGCCTGCATCATGGCGAGCACCGGCACCAGTGCGAGGGCGAAGTAGCGCAGCCGGGTGAGTTGCGTGTTGCGGAAGCGCACCAACAGGCCGGTGACAAAGAAGCCAAGAATCCAGCCGCCAGCGAGCTTGGGCAGTTCGCTGGACACGATCTGTTTCAGAAAGGTGAAAAATTTCCACCACACGATCCGCGGTGAGAGTTGCGTGAAGTCGGGTTGCAGGGAGCGTTCGAGCCGTTGTTGCGGGAAGAACAGGGAGTTCTCGATGGCGGCATAGGTCGCTGTGCCGAAGGGCATGCCACAGATCTGCAGGTTGCGCGCGATCCACGGCGCCACCACCGCAGCGAACACGACGAGCACGATGCCGGTGGCATGGAATTTCCAGCGGCCAGCAAACAGGAGCAGATATCCCAGCACCGGCAGCACCACGATGCCGTAGGCGTAACGTGTCAGCATGCCGGCGCCGAGCAGCAGGCCGATGCCGATGGCCAGCCCGCTGATTTTGAGCAAGCCGGTCGTGGTGTCGTTGACCGCCGTGTCCAGTTTCACGAGCGTCCACAGGAGGAGCACGAAGAGCAGCAGCAGCAGCATGGTGGATTGACCCGAGGCGCTGAAACGCCAGAGCAAGTCCGTGCCCAGCATGATCAAAATCGAAAGCCAGCCGACCGTGGCATCAAAAATCTTCCGCGCCAGAAAGAACACGAGCACGGCGGTCGCGATGAACAGGAGTTGGTTCAGCACCGTGATGAGGAAGTCGGGTTGATAACGCGAGAAACCTTCGCCGGGCTTGGGGTCGATCTTGAAGTGAAATGGGAGCACTTTCATCCATCCGGCCAGCATCAGGGGATACAGCGGCGCGTTCGCGATGTCGGGATGGTCGCCCTTCACGCGGCACAGGTCCGCCAGCTGCTCCTTCGGAAGCGAGTCGAGGCGTTCCTGATTGGCGCGCCGGATAAGGAACATGCTGAACGGCCGGACGAACTGGGTGGTGAATCCCTTGCCTTCGGAGATGTTCCGCGCGAGTTGCGCCGAGTCCATCGCCTCCTGAGTCGAGAGGTTTCGCGCTTGCCGCCAGTCGTAGGCGACTGCCAGCGCGACGACCGCCATCACTGCCAATGCGAAGCGGGCGATTGGGCCGCTGATTGCGGTCTCGACCCTGTGCACCAGATCTTGGGGCATGATCGGCATATCAGAGATTCTCCAATCCGTAGGCGCGCAGTTTGCGGTAAAGGGTGCGCCGACTCATGCCGATCTTCTTTGCAGCCAAAGTGCGACTGCCGCCGGTTTCTTTCAACGCGCGGATGAGCAACTGCTTTTCCGCTTCCTTCACCGTGATCTCGTTCTTGGCCAGCAACTGCTGCGGCTCGGGCGCGGCGGCCGGATTTCGCACGGACGGCGGGAGGTCGCGCAATGAAATCTTCTCGCCGCGTGAGAGCACCACGGCGTGTTCCATGGCGGTGCGCAACTCGCGCACATTGCCCGGCCAGCGGTGCAGGATGAGCGCGTCCATCGCGTCCGAGGTGAAGTCGCTTACGGGCTTGTTGTTCTCCTTCGCGAATTCTTTCAGGAACGCGCGGGCCAGCAGCGGAATGTCCCCCACGCGCTCACGCAGCGGCGGCAGGTTGATGGGCACGACCCAGAGGCGGTAGAACAAGTCCTCGCGGAACGTGCCGGCCTTCACGAGTTCCTCGAGGTTTTTATTCGTTGCAGCCACGAGGCGAACGTCGGCGGTGAGCGTCTTGCTCGAGCCGACGCGCTCAAACGTCCGTTCGCCGAGGAAGCGCAGCAACTTGATCTGGATGGTGGCGTCGATCTCGCCGATTTCATCCAGGAACAAAGTGCCACCTTGCGCCTGCTCGAAGCGGCCAATGCGCCGTTCGTGTGCTCCGGTGAACGCGCCCTTTTCGTGCCCAAACAATTCGCTTTCCAGCAGGGTCGGGGACAGCGCTGCGCAATGCACCGTGACCATCGGTTGCTTTGCGCGCGGACTGATTTGGTGGATGGCCTTCGCGATGAGTTCCTTGCCGGTGCCGCTCTCGCCGAGCAACAGCACGGAGCTGCGCGCGGGCGCGACTTGTTGCACGGTCTCGAACACCTCGCGCATCGCGGGCGACTCACCGACGATGTTTTCCAGACCAAACTTGGTATCAAGCTGCTTGTGCAACGCGACGTTCTCGACTTCCAACGTCTGTCGGCGGAGCGAACGCGCAATCCGCATCTCAAGTTCGTCGATCTGCATCCGCCCCTTGGCAATGTAATCGTCTGCCCCGCGCTTCATCGCCTCGACGGCGATGTCTTCAGACCCGTAAGCCGTCATCAGGATGCACACCGGCGGTTTGGGCAGCGACTTCGCGCGGGTGATGAGCTTGAGACCGTCCTCGTTGGGCATCCGGAAGTCCGTGAGCATCACGTCGAAACTTTCACGTTCGAGCAGATCCATCGCTGATTTTGCATCCTCCGCGATGTAAACGTCGAAACGATCCTCCAGCGCGGCGCGCAATCCCTCGCGCGTCGGCTTCTCGTCGTCAACGATCAACAATGTTGGATTCACAGTTTCAATCTTCACTCCGCCGTGGGCGCTTCGAGCAGCCGCATCTTCGGTTCATGCAACGGCAGCCAGATGCGGAACATCGTGCCGCGCCCGGCCCGGCTGTCCAGTTCGATGCGTCCATTGTGGGAGCGCACGATGCGTTGGACGATCATCAGCCCGAGGCCGGAACCTTTCTTCTTCGTCGTATAAAACGGTTCGAAGATGCGCTTCAAATGTTCGTCGTCAATGCCGCAACCGGTGTCCGTCACGCTCACCCACACGCCGTCTGAGCCTTCGCCCGTCGCGAGCGACAGCGTGCCGCCCTTGGTCATCGCCTGCATCGCATTCTTGATGAGGTTCACGAGGGCCTGCTGCAATTGCACCGCGTCCAAGGGGGCGAACGGGAGCCGGCGGGCCAGTTTTTCCTTCACGATGATGCCGCGGTTGTCCAGTTCGGGCCGCAGCAGTTCGAGCGTTTTGGTGACGACTTCGTTCAATTGTCCCTGCCGCAACTGTGGCGGCGTGGGCCGGATGGCTTGGAGAAATTGCGTGACGATGTAGTCGAGCCGGTTGATCTCGCCTTTGGCGACTTCGAGGTAACGCTCAATTTTTTGTGCGGTATCGACTGTGTCGTGGGCTGCAGGTCGTGGATTGCGGGTCGTGCTTCGTTTGTTGCCCGTCCCGCGCCACTCGTTGTTTCCGAGTTTCTTCACCTCGCGTTCCATCAATTGCAGATGGATGTGCAGTGCGTTGAGCGGATTGCCAATTTCGTGCGCCACGCTCGCGGCGAGCAAGGTGAGCGCTTGGATGCGTTCGCTCTCGATGGCTTCAAAGGTCTGCTGCCGCGCTTCGGTGGCGTCGTGCAGGATGAGCGCCACGCCGGAACTGCCCGCTGCTTCGCCATCCAGCGGTGCGGCGTAGAGCCGGAGAAAACGCTGACGCGGATAATGCACCTCGAACTCGTGGCGGATGACGTGCTTGCCGCCTTCGCGGTCGAAGTTCGCAATGGTCTTCCAGTCGAGGTCGGTCAGCACGCTCGTGATGGGTTCGCCTTCCGAGCCGGGCTTCAAACCGATCAGCCGGGTGACGGCTTCGTTGAAGTAAATGATGCGCCCGCGCTCATCCACGACGAGCACGCCGTCTTCAATCGTATTGAACAGCGTTTCAAGAAAGCTCCGCTCGCGCGCGAGGCGCTGGACAACCGACTGCAAGCCCTCGTTATCGAGCCGGTTGATGCGGCCGAGGACTTTGTCGAGAAAGCTGGTCTTCGCAACTGCCATATCAGAACCACCCGCGTCGTTTCAGATACCAGTAAGTGCCGAATGTCGTCAGTGCCGTGAGCCCGAAGGCGAACGCGTAACCGTGTGCCCAGTTCAACTCCACCATGCCGGCGTCGTGCGTGAAGTTCATCCCATACCAGCTCGCGATGATGGTCGCGGGTGTGCTTAGGATGGTGATGAGCGTGAGCGCCTTGACCGTCTCGCTCGTCTTGTTGGCCGACATGCTCAGGTAGATCTGGAGGATGCCCGTGAGCGAATCGGCGTAGCTGTGCGCGATGTCGGCGATTTGCGACAGGCCGTCATAGACGTCGCGGTAGTAGGGCACGATGTGGGCGCGGATGAGTGTGAACTCGCCACGCGCGAACCGGCCCAGCACCTCGCGTTGCGGCCCGACGATCTGCCGCAGGTGCAATACTTCTTTCTTCACCTGCAAAATCTTGTTCAACGTCTCCTTCGACGGATGTTGCAACGCCGCCTGTTCCATCTCGGCGATTTCCAGCGAGAGTTCATCCAGCGCCGGTTTGTAATTCTCGACGATGGAATCCAACAACTGATGCGCCACGCGGTCCGGCGCCTTGGCGATGTGCATCGTGCCTTTGACCGCGCGCTCCTCTACGGCCGCCACGCTGCGGATGGGCCGTTCGTGAAACGTGACGAGGAAGTTTTTCCCGAGGAAGAAATTCAGTTCGTTCGTGTCGAACACGCCGTCCTTGCGGCTGTAATCCACCGCGTGGATGACCATGAACAAGTGCGGCGCGAAGTTGTCGCCCTCGCGCGGCAGGTATTCCTCAACCTTCGGCGACGCACTGACCATCACGCAATCCTCGATGGCCAGCGGGTGGAAGTGGAAGATGCCTTCGAGCACCATCTTGGTCTCCTCCGGCGTGGGATTTTCGAGGTCCACCCAAAGAAACAGATTCGTGTCATTCAGGATCGTCGGCATGAGAAACACCTCGACATCGCGGCTGTGCAGCCGGCCTTGCGTGGTGAATGCGAGTGAGCGGATCATGCTGTGCTACTGGTAACCTGTTTGACAGTGTCGCGCTGATTCTAAGGCAGACACAATGCGGGGCAAGCCAAGCCTGTGACGAATTGCCCCAGTCACATGAAAAAGTAGGTGAATGAAAACCAGCTTTGTGTAGTCTGAATCGCGTGACTATAAATATCTCCATGAATGCACTCGCTCGCTGCACCTTTTTGACCTTGTTGGCGGCAGCCTTTGCCGGCGTTGCCACGGCACAGACCAATCCTGCCATGACCCCAAAACGTGTTCTCGTTGTCACCACCACTGCTGGTTTCCGGCATAGTTCCATTCCGACCGCCGAAAAGATCATCGGCGAACTGGCGAAGTCCAGCGGAGCGTTCACCGTGGATTATGCCGCTGTTGAAACGGGCACGAAGGAATTCAAGAACGCCGAGGGCAAGCCGGACAATGCGAAGATCCTCGCTGCCATCAAACCCGTGCTGGCCGAGAAGATGAGCGCCGAGGCGTTGAAGAAGTATGATGGCGTTATCTTCGCAAACACCACGGGCGACTTGCCGTTGCCGGACCCGCAGGCATTCCTCGATTGGATCAAGGCGGGGCATGCGTTCATCGGCATGCACGCGGCGACGGATACGTTCCCCGGCTTCAAGCCTTACACCGAGATGATCGGCGGGCATTTCCTCCGGCACGGGCCGCAGGTTCCGGTCGAAGCGTTGAATCAAGATGCCGACTGCCCGGCTTGCAAACATCTGCCGAAGTCGTGGTCGGTCTTCGACGAGATCTATCAGCTCAAGGATTTCGATGGCTCGAAAGTTCACCGTCTGTTGTCGCTCGACCAACTCATGCTCAATGCCGAGGACATCAAGAACAAGAAGGCCACGCCGGGCGATTACCCGATAGCGTGGTCGAAGGAATACGGCAAGGGCCGCGTGTTCTACACGTCGCTCGGCCATCGCGAGGATCTCTGGGACGCGAACTGGAAGGACAAGGATGGCTCGCGCAAGAATTCGCCGGAGGTCGCGAAACAATATCAGCAGCACATCCTCGGTGGCATCCGCTGGGCGCTCGGCTTGAAGAAGTGATTTAAACTCAATTCATTCCCCTCAATGAATCAGAACGAAGAGAACAACGGCGTGAATCGCCGGGATTTTATCCGTGGCGGTTCCATCGCCACGTTGATGACGATGCTGGGCGGCGTGCCGTTGGTCGCGGCGGAAGCGCCAGCCGCAGCGCCTGTGAACGGCAGCAAGATCAAGATCGCGCTCGTCGGCTGCGGCGCATGGGGCCGCGAGCTGTTGCGGACCCTCGCGCAATTGCCAGTCGCAGAAGTGGTGGCCGTGTGTGACACCTACGGCGCTTCGGCGCGCAAAGCCGCAGCGGATGTCCCGGGCGCGAAGGTCGTGGCGGATTACAACGAGCTGCTGTCGGACAAATCCGTGCAAGCCGTCATCCTCGCTACGCCCACGCACAAGCATCGCGACGTGGCCATCGCGGCGTTGAAAGCGGGCAAGCATGTGTATTGCGAAGTGCCGTTGGCCCACAGCATCGAGGACGCGAAAGCGATCGCACTCGCGGCCAAGGCCGCGCCCCGGCAAATCTTTCAATCCGGCCTGCAACTGCGTTCTGATGCCCAGACGGCGTTGCTGCTGCCATTCTTCCGCACGGGCAAGCTCGGCAACTGGATCATGGGCCGCGCGCAGTGGAACAAGAAGATGAGCTGGCGCGCCGCTTCGCCCAAGCCCGAGCGCGAGAAGGAACTGAACTGGCGCCTGGACAAGACTACCTCGCACGGATTGCTCGGTGAGATCGGCATCCATCAGCTGGACCGCGCGGCGCTGGTCTTCAATGCGCGTCCCACGGCGGTCATGGGTTACGGCTCGCTGGTGCAATACAAAGATGGTCGCGACGTGCCGGAGACGGTGCAGGCGATGTTCGAGTTCCCGAACCAAATCCAATACACCTACAACGCCACGCTCGCGAGCGGGTTCGATGCGGACTACGAGGTGTATCACGGCACGTTTGCCACTGTCGTGTGCCGTGAGGACAAGGCGTGGATGTTCAAGGAAGTGGACTCCGAGCTCTTCGGCTTCGAGGTGTATTGCCGTCGCGACCGGTTCTTCCGCGAGACAGGCATTGCGCTCATCGCAGGGGCTTCGAAACAGGATGCGCTGAGCGCCAAGCCTGATGATCCCGTGCTGCCGACGCGCACGGCGCCGTATCAGGCGTTGAACAACTTCCTGAAGAACGTCGCGTCCATGAAGAACAAGGTGTCGAGTTTCACCGAAGCTTTGGGTAAGGAAGAAGGCGCGGCGCTGGACGAAGAAGAGTCGCAGGCGTTGCAGGAGAGCATCGCCAAGGAAGTTTTGCCGCGGCTCACTCCGGCGGCCAGCGCGGAAGATGGCTTCAGCGCCACCGTCACCGCCATCAAGGCGAATGAAGCCATCCTGAGCCGTCAACGTCTGGAGTTCAAAGACGCGTGGTATCAACTGTCGTAAGCAATTAATCCCCTCACATGAAGAGAACATTCAAGATCACTCTGACCGCCGTAAATCTGCTGGTGGTGCTGGCTTTCGCGGCGAGCGCGGCGGACACGATCCGCCTTAACTCTGCGCCCATCGGCAACAAGGTGCGTATCGAAGGCGATTCGAGCATCCACAAATGGCAATCGGAAAGCTCGGTCATCGGCGGGTTTGTCGAAGTTGGCGCAGATTTTCCGCTCAAGTCCGGCGCGACGGTGAAGCCCGGCAAGTTCGAGGTAAAAGTCTCCGCGTCCATCCCGGTGAACCAGTTCAAGAGCATCGAGGCAGACGGCAAACCTTACAGCGCTGCGATGGACACGCGGATGTATGAGGCGTTGAAGGAAGCGGACAACAAGAAGA
>JBEGQI010000266.1:0-4713 GCA_041181065.1 Verrucomicrobiota bacterium
TGACGAGCACAACCAAGCCGGTATCCTGACTGCGGGTTTCAAACCTTGCTTCCGCCTTCCCGGCCCGAGGCCAGTGGCATTGGAAACTTGTAACCCGTCACAGTGGCGCAACCGTCCCCGAATCTCACGGGGTTCCCTGTCACTTGATTGCAACTGGCGGAACTTTCCGCCGGTCAAAGAACGCGCGTGGTGTTAAGGGGGGCGGCGGAGTTTGCCAAGATTAAAGTGCGGTTCACTAAGAAGCTTTTCCCAACTTCTCCAGCGTCGTGCCTTCGCGCAGTTGCAGGACGGCGTTCAGCTTTGGCACATACATCTGTGTCTCGCTCGGAAGCTGGCTCGCGATGTCGTCGAAGGTTTTGCGCTTGGAACCGAGTTTGGATTTCACGCGGCCCGCGCCCGCGTTGTAGGCGGCGATCGCGAGCGGCCAGTCGCCGAACTGTTTGTAGAGTTCGCGCAGGTGGCGTGCGGTGGCGGCGGCGCATTTCTCCGGATTCTTTCGCTCGTCCAACGGCCAGGTGGAAAGGCCCAGACCTTTCGCGGTCTGCGGCATGAGTTGATACATGCCCACGGCGCCAGAAGGGCTGCGCGCCTTGGCGTTGAAACCGGATTCAATCTCCGCGAGCCAGAACAATTCCGCCGGCACGCCGTTGGCCGTGAAGATGGGTTTGAGTTTTGTTTCCAAGTCGGCCGCCACCGGTGGGCGCGGACGTTGTTTGACGGCTTCGGTCCAGGCTTTGCGCAATTGCTTCACGCTCGGCACGGGTCGTGGGGCGGGCGGCGCTGGTTTGCCCGGCTCGGACTTCACGGGCGGCAAGCTGTCCTTCAATCGCCCGGAGACGTCGAAGTAATCCATGCGCGGGCGCAACCAATCGGCGTAGGGTTCGCTCTCGGTGTTGGCTTCGAGTAATTTTAATCCAGCTGCGGCCGCGTCCTGCAACTGCGCCAGATCGAGCACGTAATCCTGATCGAGTTCGTCCTGCAATCGCTTGAGCAGCTTGCGGACTTCTTCCTGATCCACCGCGCCGAGTTGCGCGAGCACATCCTCATCCACGTTCTCCTCGACGAACTGCTGGCCCATGTCCACGAGGTCCTCGAGCGAGAGCGCGTCGTTGGTTTGAGCGAGCGCAGCGAACGGGGCGGCGGCGAACAAGACGATGGCCTGACGGCGGGTCATGGCCTCAACCTTTACGCCGAAGCGAGCGGCTTGCAACCGCCAAACTGGCGATCGCCACGCACGCCCAGCCGAAGACATCACCATGGCGCGTGTAGAACGTGGGTTGGCGCGGCGTCGCGGGCAGCGGGACGGTGAACGTCGCGAAGCCCGAGCCGTAAATCGTTCCGCGTTCATCCCGGAAGATGTCGTGGAGTCGGCCTTGCGGATCGATCCAGCAGGTGAGGCCGTTATTGCACGAGCGCACGAGCGGCACGCCATTCTCGATGGCGCGGAAGACGGCGTTCGCGGCGTGTTGCCATTGCTCGGCGCCTTCACCGAACCAACCGTCGTTGGTCAGGTTCACGAGCAAGTCGGTGTCGTCGGCGACATGATCGCGGGATTGCGGGAAACAATCCTCGAAGCAGATGAGCGGCGCGGCTTTGATGCCGAGGTCGCGCAGGTGGAACTGCGCCGCGTTGGTGCCGGCGCTGAAACCGCCGGAGATGGGCGTGAGCCATTTCACGAACGGGAGCGTGTCGGCGAGTGGGACGTATTCACCGAAGATGACGAGGCGGCGTTTGTGATAATTGTCCGCGATGAGCCCGCGCGGGCTGAGCATCCAGGCGCCGTTGTAAGCGAGCACGTCCGTGTCGTTCGTCGCGCCGGGACGGAGCACGACGTCGTCCGCGCCGAATAGGAACCAGACCTTGTGCTGCGCGGCGAGGTTCGTGAGCGCAAGGAAGCTGGCATCATTCAATTCCGGCAAGGCCGCTTCCGGCCAGAGCAGCGCATCCGTCTGATTGCTCAAGGCGCGTTCGGAAAGCGCGAGCAACTCGGCAAAGCGTTCATCGCTCGCCGATGAATCCCAGATCATCGTCTGCGGGATGCTCGGTTGAATGGTGGTGAGTTTGATTGAGCGCGGTGCTTCCGCCGCATGCGTGATGCGGTGGTAGCCTGTGGCAAACACGATCGCGACGGCCAGCAGCGGGAGGAACACTTCGTAGCCGCCGAGGTTGCGCAGCGGACGGATCGTTTGCGGCTGGCGCAACGGTTCCGCGGCTTCGCGTCGTCGGCCACAGAGCATGGCGGCGGCGCAGAATAAACTCACCGAGGTCCATACGATAAGGAATGAAACGCCAAACACGCCGGTGACTGAACTGATCTGTAACAGCGGCGTCATCTCGAATTGCGAACTCCCCAGCAGGCTCCACGGAAAGCCGCTGAGCAGGCGCACGCGGAGCATCTCCAACGCAACCCAGAGCGCGGCGCAGACCAGCGTCCAATGCAGCCGTGCGAGGCGGGACGACGCGGCGAGGTCGGATGTGGAGACGATCGATCTGTTCACGGTCGGAAAACATTTCCAGCTCAGCCAGACCCACACGGCTTGGAATAATGCGCAGTAAGCGCACAACGCAACCCAGCCGAGGATCGGGAACCCTTTCACTGGAATGTTCAGCAGCCAGGAGAGCGACAGCAGCCAGAACGCAAGCCCGGCGACAAAACCGATGCGGAAGGATTGTTTGCCGGTGGCGCCCAGCGCGGCTGTGAGCATCAAGGCTGGCGCGATCCACGCGAGTCCGGCGATGCCGAAGTTTGGAAACGCCAGCGCCAGCGCCAAGCCTGCCACGATCGCCAGCGGGTAATGCAGGCGCGGCAGTTGCGATGGTTCAGGGCGTGCGTTCAACGCGCGTCATACTGCGCCAACGTCGCGTCGCGCGCCAGCGTGCGATTCCATCCACGCTAAACGGCTTAAGCGTCGCGCGAACCCATCAACCTGAAGATGCCCCAAACGATCATCACTGCGCCGAACACAGCGAGCGCTCCGCCGCTGTGGGTGCCGCGCAGCACGAGTTTTCCTGACAGTCCGCCGATGACCATGATTGCCCCGATGATGATTTTGCCCATAGTTGTTCTTGGTTTGAGGTTCTGCCTGCCATCCTTTGCTTGGTGTTATGCAACTCTTCTACGCCTCTGTCGGTGCGGATACAAGTGTCGTTTCTTCTTCGGTTCTTCGGCGCAACCTTGCCGCGCGGCGCTTCCGGTTCTATCGTGAGGCATAACGGTCGTTCCACTTTGGGATTTTGATTTTATGAAACCACGAGTCCGATTCGCCCCCAGCCCCACCGGCTTCCTCCACATCGGTGGCGCGCGCACTGCGCTGTTCAACTGGCTTTACGCCCGCCACCACGGCGGCACGTTCATCCTCCGCATCGAAGACACCGACGTCGCCCGCAACACGCAGGCTGCCGTGGACATCATCCTCGACGGGCTCCGCTGGCTCGGCATTGATTGGGACGAAGGCCCCGTCACCAGCGACGCCACCGGTCCGAGCCGGGGACCGTGCGGGCCTTATTTCCAAAGCCAACGCAAGGACGCCTATCGCGCCCGCGTCGAAGGTTTGCTCTCTCGCGGCCTTGCTTACGAAAAGGACGGTGCCATCCGCTTTCGCATGCAACGCGAGCCGATCACCATTCCTGACTTGGTGTGCGGCGACATCGTCCGCCCGCTGACGGACCGCGAGCAGGTTGATCCCGATTTCGTCATCGTTCGTTCCGACGGCGAACCTGTGTTTCATCTCGTCAACGTCGTGGACGACCTCGACATGGGGATCACGCACGTCATCCGCGGCGAGGATCACCTCACGAACACCGCCAAGCACATCGCGCTGTTCAAGGCCTTCGACGTCGCGCCGCCGAAGTATGCGCACATCCCGCTCATCCTGAATCCCGACGGCTCCAAGATGAGCAAGCGCGATCAAGGTGCGATCATCTCCGTTTACATGCAGGAAGGTTACGCGCCCGAGGCGGTGTTGAACTACCTCTGCCTCCTCGGCTGGTCGCCGAAGGACAACCGCGAAATCATGCCGATGGCGGAAATCATCGAACGCTTCGACCTGCCCGGCGTGCTGCGCTCCGGCGCGAAGTTCGACATGGCCAAGCTGCAATGGATGAACTGGGAATACATCCGCACCATGCCGAACGACCGCTACTACGAACTCGCCGTCCACGCGCTCGGCAAGGCGGGCATTGATACGAACACCTTCGACACCGCGTTCGTCCGCGCCGCGCTCGACACGGTGAAGGAAAAACCCAAGACCTTCGCCGAACTGCCCGGCTGGTGTGATTTCTATTTCAAAGACGGAATCGCCTTCGCGCCCGAAGCGGTGGAACGCGACTTCGTTCCCGCGAACAAGGTGAACCTCACCAAACTCCGCGATGCACTCGAACAACTGGCCTCGTTCAAATCCGCCGACATCGAAGCCGCACTGAAGGCCACGGCAAAGGAACTCGGCGTGAAAGCCGGTATGCTCGTGCATCCCACGCGCATGGCCTGCACCGGCAAGCAGATTGGCCCGAGCCTGTATCACCTGATGGAAGTCCTCGGCAAAGACCGGACGCTCACGCGTATCGGAAGGGCACTGGCCCATCCGGGGTTTGGGGGTGATTGGCCCCCAACGGTCATACCACTTTAGATGAGATGGTTTCCGGTGGTTTCGGTTTGTTGTTTTGCTTCCACTCAAGGTTCTGGTGGAAGGCGGGCGTAGCCCGACTGGAACCAGA
>JBEGQI010000267.1:0-25363 GCA_041181065.1 Verrucomicrobiota bacterium
CGCCGGCCTGGCACAGACTCAGGTAGCCTGAACCGCCCACGGTGGTGGCGAGGTCCGAGTAGAAGGTAACGGTTCCGCCCGTCTGATCGAGGGTTGCTGTGCCGGAATTATTGCCGCCAGCACCGAACAGAATATTGGCGCTGTTGCAGATGTTGAGCGCTCCGGAGACTTGTTTGAAATACGCGCTGATCGGGTCGAACACTGTCATCTCCATGTTACCGCCACCCGAGGTGTTGACGTTGATGGTTCCGCCGTTGTTGGTCACGGTAGCCAACGCGGCGGCGCTGCCCGCAAAGCCCAGGGTGAACCACTGCTTGGATTGCAGTATCCCGCCGGTGACATTGACGACGCCCTTCATGATCGAGCTGGCGTTGTTGCCGCGCGCAATGCTGACGATGTTCGCCGTGAGCGTGCCGCCGCTCAGGTTGAGCTGGTTGTTGGTGCCGGAACCCTGATTGAAGAAGAAGGCACCAATCTGACATTCGCCAGACAAGTTCACCGTGCCACTGTCCATGTTGACAATGCCGTTCGCGCCGCCGTTCGCACCTGCGAACAACCCCGCACCACTCAGGGTGCCAGAGGAATTGATGTTCAAGGTGGCGACCGTGCCGTTATCCAAACCGAGGAGGATGTTGCCGTTTTGCAGACTGCCGCCGACATTCAAATTCCCGCTACCTTGTCCGTAGCCGGTAAAGGTGCCGCCACCGATCCGGGTGTCCGCGAAATTGTAGGTCGCCTGATTGCCAACAATGCCCACCCACATCCAATTGTTATCACCCGTGCCGGCATCACCAGAAATGTGATCGACTCGACCATTACCACCGAACCAGCCGATTTTGATATCCACCGGCGTGGCGGACAGCGTGTTCGAGATGGTTGCGATGTTCGGCAAGTTGGTGGCGATGATGGCGTCAACGCCGCTCGGCACACCCGCCGACCAGTTGGCCGCAGTGTTCCAATCAGAACTGGCGCTGCCATTCCAAGTGCTTTGAGCGTGGCTGACGGCAGGCACGGCCATCAGCGCCAGCAAAGCGGCGCCGGCAATTGCTGCCAACGACGGTTGCGGGGTGCGAAACCGCGCCAAACGGTTTGGGGAAGGATGTTGGGTGGGGCTCATGTGTTTCTTCGTTGTGTCTGGTTACTGGTTCACTCGGGCCTCAATTTCCCTCGTCGTGGCGACAAAAACGGCGAGACGCCGAGGGAGCATTTGGGCTTCAGTGAGGAGAAGCGGAATCAGCAGCCGGAACCCGACAAAGAATTTTTCAACCGCCCGACACTGGGCTTTAGCGGTGTTTTGAGGTTCGGTTCGCCTCCTCTTTCAAGGCCTGAGCTTCCCGCAGAAGAATGCGGGCAATGACCCAGTCGAACCAGTAGCCGTCCCATTTGCGAGGCGTGCTCAACCCAAGGGAGAACGTGGTTTCAACCGAACTCCGCGCCAGATCCAAATCAGGCGACGCCGGATTGCTGGTGCCAAGACGATGATTTGCCATGACGGAGATGAGCCGCACGCTCGCATTGCGTGAAGCAACGCTGCGATCGTAGTCCGTAGACCGCTCGGTCCAGTTCATCGCCTGCCGGTAATTTCCGCGGCGGTATTCGTAAAGTGCCAAAGCCATTGCGCGCCAGGCCGCCACGTCCAAGTCCGGCTTTTCACTGCTGATCTCCAGTGATTTGCCAGCCAACTCGCTGAAGGGCTCCAGTTGGCGCAGCAAGCTTTCATCCGCCGGTCGCAACAGACTTGCCACCATGACCCGTTCTGCAGCGAGCGGATTCTCCGTGCCCGTGTGCCGGGAAATGATGACTTTGCGGTGCTCGGCATAGGCCGTCAGATTGCCCTGATCCACGAGCAACGCTCCATAACGCAACGAATCCAAGGTGCTGCCATCCCAGTCTTCCGGCTGATTCACCTGCACCAACTTCGCAAAGCGCTCGGCGGCCTTGTTCCAGTGAGCGTTCTTGATCTGCCATTCACCCACGCCCCGATAGGTCGAGGCGTATTCCAAACCCGGCTTCGGCGCGATGATCTTGTCGAGCAACGCATCCGCATCGGCGATGCGCCCCTCGGTAAACAACGTCACCGCTTCGGACAACCATTGGTGGTCCTCGGCCTCTTGACGCAGCCTTTCGGCTTCAAGGCGCAGCCGCGTTTCCTTTTGCTCCGCCGCCACGGCCCGTTGTCGCGCGTCGCGTTCGCGCAAGAACAGATACGTTGAAACCGCCGAGCTGGTGATGAGCGAAATGGAAACCACCGCCACCGCGATGAACACCACGCGATTGCGCCGGACCAGTTTCTGCAACCGATAAACCCGGCTGGGCGGACGGGCGACGACCGGTTCATTCAGCAAATAACGCCGCACGTCCATCGCCAGGCCGTTGGCCGTCTCGTAACGCCTTCGCCGGTCCTTCTCCAGCGCCTTCATCACGATCCAGTCCAAGTCGCCGCGCAGCGCGGAGATCAGCTTCAGCGGCGCTTCATGATGTTGCGAAGCCACCGTGCTCAACTCGGCATTGTTGAGCGTCGTGAGGATGACCGATGGCATCTGCGGTTCACGTTCCCGCAACGTCCGCCGCATCTCGTCCACGCCGGAGGCGATGAGTTTTTTTGTGTCAAAGGGCGTGCGGCCCGTGAGCAATTCGTAGAGCAAGACGCCGAGTGAATAGATGTCGCTGCGGGTGTCCACATCGAGCCCGCTCATCTCGGCCTGCTCCGGGCTCATGTAAGCGGGTGTGCCGATGAATTGTTCGTAAGCCGTGAAGAGCGTGTTGTCCGTGAGTTTGCCTTCGACGGCCTTGGCGATGCCGAAATCGATGACCTTCGGCACGGGCACGCCATCGTGCAATGTGACCAGGATGTTCGACGGCTTGATGTCGCGATGGATGACGCCCTTCTGATGCGCGTGTTGAATCGCCTGACAGACTTGGATGAACAGTTCCAAGCGCGCCCGCGTGTCGAGCTGTCGTTCATCGCAGAACGTGGTGAGCTTCGTGCCGCGCACGAGCTCCATCACGAAGTAAGGCCGGCCAGTTTCCGTCGTGCCCGCGTCCAGCACGCGGGCGATGTTCGGATGATCCATCATCGCCAGCGCCTGCCGTTCCGCCTCGAACCGCGCCACGACGCGCTCGGTGTCCATGCCCAGCCGGATGACCTTCAAAGCCACGCGCCGCCGCACGGGCTCCTCCTGTTCCGCCATGTAAACCACGCCGCAACCTCCTTCGCCCAGCCGTTGCAGCAGCTTGTAACGGCCGATCCGGCGGTTCGGCAATTCTTCCTGGCTGGCATCCCCCGCTTCCGGCGGCGTCTCGGACGGCGCATCGGCTTCGTCCGGCAACGCGATGTTCACCGGGCTTGAAAAAAACTTTTCCGCCGATTGCTGGACCTGAAGCAAGGCCTCCACCCGCGCGCGCAATGTTTCATCACCGCCGCAAGCCTTCGTCAAATACGCTGCCGCCGCCGCGGGGTCTGTCAGATTCCGCGCGGTCTCAAACAACGCCTTTTCAATTTCCCGGGTGGCGGGCATGGGTGTTCAAGAAGTGGAAGCGGAATTGCGCGCCCAAAACCGACAGGAAGTTTGCGAATGTCGCATCACAATTCCTCCCGAATCATCTGGAACAGGCAGGCCTTGGCGTAAGCCCACTGACGTTCCACCGTGCGTTCAGTCACGCCCAAGGACTCGGCCACTTCTTTGTTGGTCAGGCCACCGAAAAATTTCAACGTCACCAGCCGCGCGCTTTCCGGGTCCTCCGCCTCGAACCGTGTCAGCGCTTCATCCACCATCAACACGCGCTCATCCGTCGGGCTTGCCGCCAGGTCCACATCCTCGATGTTGACCCGCTCACGACCGCCGCCGCGTTTGAGGCTGCCTTTGGTTCGCGCGCGATCCACTAGGATTCGGCGCATCGCCAGTGCTGCTGCGCGGAAGAAGTGCGCGCGGTTTTGCCAGGTGCGTTCCCCCTCGCTCACGAGCCGCAGCCACGCCTCATGCACGAGTGCCGTCGGCTGCAACGTCTGCCCCGCCGACTCGCGCGCCATACGCATGCCCGCGATGCGCCTCAACTCAGCATACACCAACGGGAGCAAATCCTCGGACGCCTGTTTTTCGCCCCTTCCAACCGCCTGTAAAATCAAGGTCACGTCGCTCATGAGGCGTAAGAAAGTGGTGCGCGGGGCGGGATTTGAACCCACAACCTTCGGCTCCGGAGGCCGACGCTCTATCCAGTTGAGCTACCCGCGCAAGGTGGGCGGAATCTACGGTGGCACCCGGCAGCGCTCAATTCAATTCTGCCCCGCCTCATATGACTCACGCACCGAATCGCGCATCAGAACGATGATGGTGAACACCCCAAGCGTCGTCCCCAGCGGGATGTGCAGGCAGTTCAGCGCCGCGACGAAGATGGAGAAAGTGCGATGGCGGCGCCGCCGAAGGAATACTCCCGACAGCACGTTCAAAACTAGCCCGGCCAGCAGGAACATGCCCACCAGCAGATAAAGCACCTTGAACAACTCGAAGAACTCCGTTGGCGGCCCAGGATTGCCCTTCATCATCGCCGGATTCGTGAACACCATCCGCATAATGAAGTAATGCAGGCAGATGAATCCCATCCCCAACAGTGCCAGCCCAGCGCAGACGAAGTGAAAAACCCCGAGCAGGTTGAGATGGTCGGTGTCCTTCTGAAACTGCAGGTTGACTGAGGTTGGTGCAGGGTTCATGCCCGAACTCTGGACCGGTTCAATACTGCGAGCAAGCTCTCACGGCTGCGCGTGCGGCTGCCAAAGCTGGCGGTTTTCAGCGCGGAACTGTTCGAAGCGGACGCGCTGCTCTTCGGTCAACGTCGCGCTGATCTGTTGGGCGGCATTCGTCAGGATCTGCTCGAAGCGCGGCGCGAACTCGCCGCGCAGCTCGCGCAACTGCATCTGCGACTCCACTAAAATGCCGTGGACCTTCGTGCGTTGCTCCGCGTCGAGGCGCAGGCGTGCGGTCATGCGACGCTCGATCAGGTCGCGGACGCGGTCGGGATTGTTGACGGCAGTCTGGACGAATCGCCGCGTCACGCCGCGCGTCACCACGACGCCGGCGGCGAAGCCAGCCACGAACACGAGGGCGATGACCAGCCAGGGTTTGAGTTTCTTCATCATAGGCACCTCACTGCGCAGCAAACAGCCATTGCTCGGAAAGTTGCGAAACGCCATCGGTCAGGCTGCTGCGCCCGAGCGAATCGAGCGCAACATCCGCCGCCACACACGCGACCACGATCAACGCCGTGGCAAACGCGACGCGCGGCAGCAACGCGCCCAATTGGTCGGCGAAAGTCGCAATGACAGCTTCACGCGATGGCTCGCGGCGCACGGCGCGCAAAACGTCGGCGGCGAAGTTTCCGCTGGGCGCGGGCGCGGGCGCTTTCGCGGCGGCGGAAAAAAGTTGGTTCAGATTGTCAGGCTTCATGGTTGGGTTCGTTCCAGTTTTTCGATGGCCTTGCGCAACTTCGCGCGGGCGCGCAGCGCGCGGACCCGCACGGCGATGCTGCTGGAGCCGGTGATCTCACAGATCTCGCGCACACTGCGGCCTTCCAGTTCCTGCAACGTGATGACAAGTTGCTCGGCCGGCGACAACGTCTGCATGGCCACGGCGAGCACGTCGCGGGCGAGGCTGGGTTCCGGTTCACCTTCCGGAGCACGCAACCAGTCGAGCGCCGCTTCGCCCAGTTCGTCGAAGCCGACTTCGTTGCGCGCATGTTTGCGTCGGCGCAGATGGTCGAGCGCGGTGTTGACCGCGATCTTCGACAGCCAATGTTCGAACGGCGCGCGGCCATCGTAGCGGTCCAACGCCCGCCACGCCTTGATGAACACGTCCTGTGCGAGGTCTTCGCAGCGTTGGGTGTCGCGTTCGTAACGCCCCACAATGGCGAACACCCGCGACTGGTGGCGGCGGACGAGTTCGGCGAACTCATCCACCGCGCCGTCGCGGATGCGCTGAAGCAATTCAGCCTCGTCATTGGGCGAGTCGTTCTTCAAAGGTCGAAATCGCGCCGTCGATGAAACTATCCATCCGCTCCTGCATCTCGGCCAGCTTGTCGAGCTGCTCACGAGTCAGGATGGGCTTGAGTTTGCCGAAGAGCTTGTGGCGTTCAACTGCCATGTCTGCCTGCGCCTTCGCAAGGTCGGCGGACGCGGCGCGGATGTCGGATTCGGTGGCGCCGTCCTTCTGGATGACATCGCGCAATTTCGCATGCCCGTCATGCACGGCGCGAGCGAGCTTCGCGAGCGGTTCCCGTTCGTCCTTGAGCACACCCCGAATTTGCGTGGCCTGCTCGTCGGTGACGCCGAGGCGCTCCTTGGCGCGTTGGAGCAGATTGCCCGCGCGACGCGGCCCGGTTGTTTCCGCGTGGGCTTTGACAGCGAATAACCCGCCCGCACCGAGCGCGGCGGCCAATGTAAGGATGAGAATCTTGTTCTTCATACATCAACACATACGCGGGCGACGCCCCAAATGTTACCAACGTCCGCAAAACGCAGCCTTGACGCTCCTGCGCTCAATTCGTTAGCTAACGCGCATCCGATGTAACCCCCCTGCCGTCGTTGACGGCTTGCATCGTTCGGGTTTCACCCTGCCCGAAATGATTTGGTTTTTGGTTTATAAATTCTATGAGCAACAACAAGCAAGGCATGTTCACTGGCAGTGACGGCAAAAGTCTGGCCGTCACGTTCTTCCTCGTCGCGTCCCTGTTTTTCCTCTGGGGATTCTGCAACGCGATGATCGACACGATGGACAAACACTTCCAGGACCAGCTCGGCCTGAGCAAGGCGCAGTCGGCCTGGGTGCAGTTCGCGCATTACATGGGTTACTCGCTGATGGCGCTGCCCGCCGGCCTGCTCACGCGGCGGCTCGGCTACAAATACGGCATCATCTTCGGCTTGATGCTCGTGGCCGTCGGCGCGTTCTGGTTCATGCCGGCGACGAAGATCTCCCAGTTCTGGGCGTTCCTGCTCGGCGTGTGCGTCATCGCGATGGGTTTGACGGTGCTGGAAACGGTCGCCAATCCCTACACCACCGTGCTCGGCCCGAAGGAATACGGCGCCTCGCGCATCAACCTCGCGCAATCGTTCAACGGCGTCGGCTGGATCGTCGGCCCGCTGGTGGGCGCGTCCTACTTCTATTCCGAAGGCGGCGTGCAGAAGGCGCACGGGCAATTGTTCATCCCTTACGTCGGCGTCGGCATCCTGGTGCTGATCATCGCCGCCGCCGTCTTCAAAGCCTACGTGCCCGACATCAAGGTCGAGGACGAATATCACACCGACGACAGCGCAAATGTCTCTTGGAAGAAGAACAACACGCTCGTCTTCCTCATGATGCTCCTGAACACCGGCGCATTGGCGCTCTCGGTTTATCTCATCCTCCACACCATCCTGCCGGCAGCGACGAAGTCCGTCACGGAAGCCGACGTGGATAAATACAGCTGGGTGTTCATCGGCCTCGTGGTGCTGGCGGCTCCGTTCCTGCTGAACGTCACCAAGCGCGTGACCACGCACAGCATCTGGGCGCACCCGCATTTCTCCGGCGCCACGCTCGCGCAATTCTTCTACGTCGCCGCACAGGCCGGCATCTTCAGCTTCTTCATCAACAGCATGACCGTGGACAAACACAACGGCTCCTCCATCGTGCCCGAACTGCCGGCGTCATGGGCGGGCGGCACGTTCGAGAAGAAGCACTGGATCGAAGTCCGCACGTCCATCTCCGGCGCAGACCTCGTGAACGTCTCGGCGCTGGCGGAACGGTTGAAGAACAAGTCCGACGCCGTCGCGGTGTTTGTTTCCGAAAATCTCGACGCCAAGACACAGGCGTCGCTCGCGAGTTTCCCAGCGACCACCTCCGAACTCGCGCTGCGCAAAGCGCTCGTCAATGACCTGAACGGCATCATGCATCAGGAACTCGACGCCAAGAAAGGCAAGCCGTCGTTCTACGATGCCGAGCGTTTCAAGGACGTCGCCCTCAGCGACAAGACCAAGGCGCTGGCCGCGACCAAGATCGAATCCGAGAACGACCGGCTGCGCTTGAACCGGTTGTTACTGGCCGAGGCGTTCCCCGGCGCCATCAACTTCCGCGACGGCGTGCTGTGCATCAGCGACAAGGGCGCAGGCTTCCTGTCCTCGCTGGCGTTCGGATTCTTCCTCGCCGGACGGTTGCTCAGCGCGTGGCTGATGCGCAAGGCCCCCGCGCACAAGATGGTTGGCCTGTTCGCCTTCGCCAACGTCATCCTCTGCGCAGTCGTCATCGCGAAACTCGGCTGGCTCTCCGTGCTCGGCGTGTTCTTCAGCTACTTCTTCATGTCGCTGATGTTCCCGACCATCTTTGCGCTCGGCATCTTCGGCCTCGGTTCGCAGGCGAAGAAAAAGGCCGCCGCGTTCATCGTCATGTCCATCACGGGCGGCGCGTTGATGCCGAAACTCATGGGCCGCCTCGGCGACATTTACGACATGTCCACCAGCTTCTGGATGCCGCTCTGCTGCTTCGTGCTCATCATGGCCTACGGCTTCTTCTGGTCGAAGCTCAGCCAGTCAGACGGCGTCGTCGGCATGAAAGGCGCGGGCGGGCACTAAGGCGAACGTCCCTTAAAATTCAAAAGCCGGACTGCGTGCGATCGCAGTCCGGCCTTTTGCTTTGCGTTGACTCACTTCGCCTTCCAGAACACTTGATAGAAGCCGAGGGCGATCAGAATGCCACCGCCGATCAGGAGGAGCATGGGCTTGTCGCCGGGCGAACCGGTGAACACGTAGCGCACATGACCACCGAGGGAATACGCCAAGTTGCGCCCCCACATGACGAGGATCACACCTGCCACCATGCAAATGGCGCCTGACAAAACTTTGGACTGCGCGCTCAATCCAACCGGCAATACGCCGCCAAGCCCTGCAAGCCGCCTTCGCGACCGAAGCCGCTTTCCTTGTAGCCGCCGAAGGGGCTCGTCGGGTCGAACTTGTTGTAGGTGTTCGCCCACACGACACCGGCGCGGAGCTTGTTCACGAGCTTGAAGATTTTGCTGCCCTTGTCGGTCCAGACACCGGCGCTCAGGCCGTAGGGCGTGTTGTTCGCGCGCTCAAAGGCTTCCTCCGGCGTGCGGAACGTCATCACGCTCAGCACCGGGCCGAAGATTTCCTCGTTCGCCACGCGATGACTCATGGTCACGTTCGTCAGGAACGACGGTGCGAACCAATAACCCTTCGCCGGGAGCGAGCAACTGGACTGCACCAGTTCACCGCCTTCGTCCACGCCGCTCTGCACGAGCTCGCGAATCTTGTCGAGCTGCGCGCGCGAATTGATGGCGCCGATGTCGGTGTTCTTGTCGAGCGGATTGCCCACACGCAACGTCTGAATGCGCTGGCGTAGCTTCTTGATGACGGTCGGATAAATCCCTTCCTGCACGAACAAGCGCGATCCGGCGCAGCAGACGTGACCCTGATTGAAATAGATGCCGTTGATGACGCCTTCGATGGCCTGATCAATCGGCGCGTCCTCGAACAGGATGTTCGCCGCCTTGCCGCCGAGTTCGAGCGTGAGCTTCTTTTTCGTCCCCGCGCAGGCTTTCGCGATGCGCTTGCCCACGTCGGTGCTGCCGGTGAACGCGAGCTTGTTCACATCGGGATGATTCACCAGCGCCGCGCCGGTCGCACCCGCGCCGGTGACGATGTTCACCACGCCGGGCGGAAGCTCCGCTTCCTGGAAAATCTGCGCCAGCCGCAATGCCGTGAGCGAGGTCGTTTCGGCGGGCTTGAGCACGACGGTGTTGCCGCACGCGAGTGCGGGCGCAATCTTCCACGCCGCCATGAGCAGCGGGAAATTCCACGGGATGATCTGCCCCGCGACGCCAAGCGAACGCGGCGTCTTGCCGGGGAAAGCATACTGCAGCTTGTCCGCCCAGCCGGCGTAGTAGAAGAAATGCGCGGCGACCATCGGCAGGTCAAAGTCGCGCGATTCCTTGATGGGCTTGCCGCCGTCCATCGTTTCGAGCACGGCGAGTTCGCGGGACTTTTCCTGGATGATGCGGGCGATGCGATAGAGATACTTGCCGCGCTCCTGCGCGGGCAATTTGCTCCAGACGTTCTCGTAAGCGTTGCGCGCGGCGGACACGGCGTTGTTCACGTCCGTCTCATCCGCGGCGGCGATTTCGGTGAGCGTTTGCTCGGTAGCCGGATTGACCGACGCGAAGTATTGGCCTGAGTGCGGTGCAACGAACTGGCCGTTGATGAACAACTCATGGCGCGGCGCGATCTGGATGTATTTGAAATCCTCCGGTGCGGGCGCGTATTCCCACTTGTTGCCGAAAGTGAGCGCACGGCTCTTGAGCGGAACGACGGCGGGCGTGTGCGTAGCGGCTTTCACGACGGCGCGCTTGGCGGACTTCTTCACAGCTTTCTTTTTCATTTTAGACAGGGTTAACGGGATTACGCAGGATTAGTGAAGGGATACATCTTCGACTTTAGTTCTGCGAAATTTCTTTTTGAATTCCAGGCTCCGGCCACCAAAGTTTATCAGCAACCCAATATCTTTGCCGGTTGCGGTCAAATAGTTCACCAGTTGGACCTCGTGCTCAACCACCAAGCCGGAAACTGCCTTGAGCTCGACGATCAGCTCATTGCTCACGATCAAGTCGGCTTTGAAGTCACCCACGATCACGCCTTCGTAGCGAACTTGAACTAGCTTATCGGACTCCACCTGGAGACCGGCTTTCGCCAGCTCGTAAAGCAACGCCTTTTGATAGACCGACTCGAGAAAGCCCGAACCTAAAGTGCGATGGACTTTCATGGCGAGTCCGATGACTTGCCCGGTGAGGTCGCTGTTGGCGTTTGAGACAGGATTATGCAGGATTTCCTCCGATTTACTGGAAGATACGCCGCGCCTTTCTGAAACAATCCTGTCCATCCTGTTAATCCTGTCTAAAAATCAAGGCTGCGAGAAATAGTCCGCGTTTTGATAGTTACCATCCGCCAGCTTGGCGATCTGCATCAACAAGTCGTTGACGAGCGTGCTGGCACCGAATCGGAACATATCCGGGTTCAGCCAGTCATCGCCGAGGGTTTCCTTGACCATCACGAGATAGGCGAGCGCCTGCTTGCTGGTGCGGATGCCGCCAGCGGGCTTCATACCGATGCGGACGCCGGTGGCAAAGAAGTGATCGCGGATGGTTTCCAGCATCACGAGCGTGACGGGCATCGTGGCGGCCGGGTTCACCTTGCCCGTGCTAGTCTTGATGAAATCGCCGCCGGCGTCGATGGCGATCTGGCTTGCGAGGCGGACGTTGTCGAGCGTGACGAGTTCGCCGGTTTCGAGAATGACCTTCAAGTGCGCGGCGCCGCAGGCTTCCTTCGTGGCGGCGATTTCGTCGAAGACTTTTGCGTGGTCGCCGGCGAGGAAAGCGCAGCGGTCAATGACCATGTCGATTTCATCCGCGCCATCGGCCACGGTGCGGCGGACTTCTTCAAGCTTGGTGCGAAGCGGATATTGGCCGCTGGGAAAACCAGTGGCGACAGCAGCGACATGCACGCCGGAATCGCCGAGAAATTTGCGCGCGTGCTTCACCATGTTCGGATACACGCAGACCGCCGCGCACGACGGCACATTGTAGCGCGGCTCGATGGGCATGATGGCCTTGCGACAGAGGTAAGCGACTTTGCCGGGCGTGTCTTTGCCTTCGAGCGTCGTGAGGTCGCACATGCTGACGGCGAGCTTGAGGCCGGCGAGCTTGGCGTCGTTCTTGATGCTGCGTTTGGCGAAGGACGCGGCGCGTTCCTCGGCCATGACTTGATCCACGGTGGGAACTACCGGAGTGCGGAATGAAGCACGCGGTGCAGACAGCGTATTCGCAGACATGGCGTGGAGAATAGGCCGGGGACCGAGCCTTGTCGAGGGGCGCCACCGAGAAATCGCTTGCACGTCACGGCCCGTTGGGCGTTCAATACTCTAGCATTCCAGAGAAAGATTTCTGATGAGCGCGACCTCCTCGAATCGACGCGGGCTGCTGGCCGGTGGCAGCTGGATCGTTGACCATGTGAAGTTAATCGATGCCCCGCCCCAGCCCGAAAGTCTCGCGAACATCCGCGCCCAGCATACAGGCACCGGCGGCTCACCTTACAACGTGTTGCTGAACCTCGCCCAGAGCGGGGCGAAGCTCCCGTTGTGTGCTGCGGGCCTGGTGGGAAAAGACACCGCGGGCGCCGCCATCCTCGCCGACTGCAAAAAGCGCAAGATCGACACCAAACATCTCGGCGTGACGGCCAAGGCAGCAACGTCGTTCACGGATGTGATGACCGAACCCACAGGGCGACGGACGTTTTTTCATGCGCGCGGAGCCAACGCTTTTTGGAATGGCGACGACCTCGATTTCCGTCGGCTCAAGGTGAAACACTTTCACCTTGGTTACTTGCTGTTGCTTGATGCGTTGGACGCGGCCGACAGCAAGTTCGGCACGGGCGCGGCGCGGTTGCTGGCGCGCGCGGTAGAAGCAGGCGTCAAAACCAGCGTGGATGTGGTGAGCGAGAACAGCGATCGCTTTGCGCAGGTGATCCTGCCAGCGCTCAAATTCACCGACTACCTCGTCATCAACGAAATCGAAGCGGGGCGCATCACCGGCTTCAAGGTGCGCGATGCTGCCGGCAAGCTCGATACGGTGACCTTGCGTCATGCGGCAGGCGCCTTGTTGCAGGCGGGTGTGCGCGAACTGGTGGTGTTGCATTTTCCCGAAGGTGCGTTCGCGCGGACACGGCGCGGCGACGACGTGTGGCAATCGTCAGTAAAGCTGCCAGCGAAACTCATCGCAGGCGCGGCGGGCGCGGGCGATGCGTTCTGTGCCGGATTCTTGCTCGGCATTCATGAAGGTTGGGAAACCAAACGCTGCCTCGAAACGGGCGTCTGCCTCGCCGCCGCGTGCCTGACCGATCCGACCTGCACCGGCGGCGTGAAATCCTTAGGCACTTCGCTTGCGCTGGGGAAGAGATACCGGTTCCATCCGGCGTTAGACCACCATGAGTCATGAGTGACAATGACTTCATCCTGCGGCTGACGACGGTAGCGCTGTTGACTGGCTTCCTCGTCTACATGCAGTGGGAGCGCGCCCGCAAGCGGGCGGAGTTGCGGCGCCAGTCCCGACTGGTGGGAGATGTCATCGACGTGACCCCGTTGCGGCCACGCCTCGAGTCTTTGCGCCGCGACTACGCGGCTGCGGCCCAAGACCACGCACGCAGCATTGGCGCCCGCGAAAAGCTCGTTGCGGCCACGCGTCGCACGCTCAGTTCGCTGTCATTCTTCCGCAAGCATCACGCCCCCGACGAGCGCGAACATCACGCCGCGTAAGTCGGCAAACTTCAGCCCCTGCTCCCTGCCCTCGCCATCTCACCAACAAAAAACCCGCCTCGATTGAGGCGGGTTTGAAAGATTGCGTTGCGGCTCAGTCAAACGCGTGGCCGGCGCAGCAGAGCACGTTCTTGACCTTGTGACGGACGAGGTCTTTGACGTTCTTGCGGGCGGGTCCGAGATACTTGCGCGGGTCGAATTCGCCGGGCTTCTCGGTGAAGACTTTGCGGATGGCGGCGGTCATGGCCATGCGGAGGTCGGTGTCGATGTTGACCTTGGTGCAACCCACGCGGCGGGCGACTTCGATGTCAGATTCTGGCACGCCCTTCGAATCGGGCATGTTGCCGCCGTATTTGTTGATGTCGTCCGCGAGATACTGCGGCACGCTCGAGGCTCCGTGCAACACGAGCGGGTAATCGCCCATGCCAGCATCGAGGAGCGCCTTCTTGATGAGCTTGAGGCGTTCGAGGTCGAGGTGTTGCTCGCCCTTGAACTTGTAAGCGCCGTGGCTGTTGCCGATGGCAATGGCGAGGGAATCGCAGCCAGTTTCCTTCACGAACTTCACGGCTTCTTCCGGATTCGTGTAGTGACCGCTGGTGGAGTGCGCGCCGCCTTCTTCGCCGTCGTCGAACTGGGCGCCGACGAGGTGGCCGAGTTCGGATTCCACAGAGCAGTTATGCTTGTGGGCGTATTCCACGACCTTGCGGGTGATTTCGGCGTTCTTCTCGAAGGATTCGTGCGAGGCGTCGATCATGACGCTGGTGAAGCCTTCGTCGATGCACTGCTTGCAAAGATCAAACGTATCGCCGTGGTCGAGATGGATCGCGATCGGCACCGTCGAGAGGCTGACCGCGGCGTCGATGAGCTTCTTGAGATACACGGGGTTGGCGTATTCACGCGCGCCCTTGGAGATCTGAAGGATGAGGGGAGCCTTCTCCTCTTCGCAGGCCTCAACGATGGCCTGGATGAGTTCCATGTTATTGACGTTGAAAGCGCCGAGGGCGTATTTGCCTTTCAGGGCTTTGGCGAACAGGTCGCGAGTATGTGTCAGTGGCATAATTCAGTTTGATTTGGGTAACAGCCGCGCCGACCGCGGACAGCAGGCAGTATAAGCACGACGGGGGCAAAGAAAATCACAAAATTATATGGTTGAATCTCCCTCCTCGCGAAGCTCAACCAATCAATTCTTTTAGGTCTGCAAGGAAACAATCCACATCAGACGTCTGTGTATCCCAAGAACATGCTAAACGCACTTCACCAGACTTGAACGCGTTGTAAAAATGCCAGCCACGGGCGCGCAGGCCGTCAATGGCCTGTTGTGGCAAAGCCGCGATGACGAAATTTACTTCCACCGGATGCGGGACGCTCGCGCCACGCAATAGACAGATTCCGTCAGCCAACCGGCGGGCCATCGCATTTGCATGGGCCGCGTGCCGGAGCCAGGCATCGCCCGTGAGCAGGCCGACGTATTGCGCCGCGAGAAAACGCATCTTCGACGCGAGCTGGCCGCTTTGCTTGAGGCGATATTCGAATTCCACCGCCAGCGAGCGGTCGAAGAACACCACGGTGTCGCCCACGGCGGCGCCGTTCTTCGAGAGGCCGAACGAGATCAGGTCCACCCCGGCGCGCCACGTGATGTCGGCGGGCTGGCAGCCCAGTGCAACAACAGCGTTCGAGAAGCGCGCGCCGTCCATGTGCAGGTTCAAGCCGAGCTTTTGGCAGGCCTCGCCGATGGCGGCAATCTCGTTGCGCTGATAAAGCGTGCCGTGTTCGGTCGGTTGGGTGATGGTCACGGCGCGCACCTTGGACGCGTGAAAATCGCCGCGGTTGCGCAGCGCCTCCGCTTCGATAACGCCGGGCGTAAGCTTGCCGTTTTCGCCGGGGAGCAATACCAGTTTCGCGCCACCAGAAAAGAATTCCGGTGCAGCGCATTCATGGTCTTCAACGTGCGCCCGCTCGTGGCAGAGCACCGCATGATAGGAACGCGCCATAGCCGCCAGTGAAAGCGCATTGGCTGAGGTGCCGGTGAACGTGAAATAAACGTCGCAGTCCTTCTCGAAGATCTCCCGGATGCGATCGCACGCCCGCTCAGTCCAGAGATCATCGCCGTAGCTGGGCGCGTGATAGTGGTTGGCCTCGACCAACGCGGCCATGGCTTCAGGGGCGATGCCAGAGCAGTTGTCGCTGGCGAAGTGGCGAGGTTTGGAGCGGTTCATAGTGCGGGAAAATCAGCCGCCGAGATAGGCGCGCTTGATGTCGGGATTCTGGCGCAGCGCAGCAGAGTCGCCCTCTAGGATGATGCGGCCGGTTTCCAAGACGTAGCCGTGTTGGGAGACTTCGAGGGCGAGATTAGCGTTCTGTTCGACGAGGAGAATCGTGATGCCGCGCTCGCGGTTGATCTCGACGACCTTTTGGAAAATCGTCTTCACCAGCAAAGGCGCAATGCCAAGTGATGGCTCGTCCATCATCAGGAACTTCGGCTGGCCCATCAACGCGCGTCCGATGGCGAGCATCTGTTGTTCGCCGCCCGAAAGCGTGCCCGCGACTTGCTTCTCGCGCTCCTGCAAACGCGGGAACGTGGCGAACACGAAACCCAGTTCGCGCTGGATGACCGTTTTGTCGCGCTGGAGATACGCGCCCATCATCAGGTTTTCGCGGACGGTGAGGTTCGCGAAGATCATCCGTCCCTCGGGCACATGGGCGAGACCGAGCTTCACGAGCTGATGCGCCGGAAGACCACCGATGCTCTGACCGTTGTAAAGAATCTCGCCGGCTTTCGGTTTTACGAGACCGGAGATGGCGCGGAGCGTGGTGCTTTTGCCGGCGCCGTTGCTGCCGATGAGCGTGACGATGCTGCCCGCCGGCACGGACATCGAGATGCCGTGCAGCGCATTGATGGCACCGTAGCTGACTTGAAGATTTTTGACTTCGAGCATCGTTAATCGCCCAAGTAGGCCTCGATCACTTTTGAATTCGCGCGCACTTCCGCCGGCGTGCCTTCGGCGATTTTCACGCCGTAATCCAACACCGCGACGCGCTCGCAAATGCCCATAACCACTTGCATATCGTGTTCGACGAGCAACACACCAATTTGGAACTTGTCCTTGATGAACCGGATGAGCTTCGTGAGTTCGACTTTCTCCGTCGGGTTCATGCCTGCGGCGGGTTCATCGAGCAGGAGGAGCTTGGGCTTCGTCGCCAATGCGCGGACGATCTCCAGTCGCCGCTGGCTGCCGTAGGGCAGGCTCTTGGCGGATTCGTCGCGCAGCTTCCCGAGGTCAAAGATTTCGAGCAACTCCATCACCTGCTTCTCAATCACCTGCTCGCCTTCGCGGAATGCCCGTCCGCGCCACAACGCGGAACGGATGCCGTGCGGATGATGCAACGCCGCCGCCGTGCGGACGTTGTCGAACACGCTCATGCTGGCAAAGAGGCGGATGTTCTGGAACGTGCGTGCGATGCCAAGCTTGGTGAGTTGATGCGGCCGCAAGCTGGCGGTCGCTTGAGCGTTGAAAGTGATTTGACCTTCGGTCGGTTGATAGACGCCAGTGATGAGGTTGAACACCGTCGTCTTACCCGCGCCGTTCGGTCCGATGAGCCCGACGAGTTCGTGCGCGCCGATTTGCAAATCCACCGCCGAAACAGCCGTGAGCCCGCCGAAGCGGATGGTCACTTTGTCGAGCTGGAGGAGGGCAGACATATTCACCTGTTAGCAGCACTGCATGATCATCTGAGTCTCGTCAAAGCGTCGCGCCAGAAAATCCGACTTGCGGATACCGAAGTAGAGCATGCCAGCATCTCCCCACATCACGTTCAGGTCGTTATCGCTGTCGAACTGCAAAAGGAGTTTCCATTCTGAATCGTCACTGGGGCGCTTCATCAAAGCTTGGAACTCTTCCCACTCATCTTGGACTGGTCCCTGGACTGTATCCGCATGACCCAACAGTTGATGCGCTGCCTCAGCTCTATTGGCCGATCCCTTGAGCTCGGCTTGCAGTTCAAAATTGCTCTCGAACTCCTGATCGTTCATCTCACAGCCCAGCCCGCCCGGCAGAGATGAAAACAATTCGAGGGTGATAGGCCAGGCTGGCAACAAACTCCCTTCATCCATTCCCGATGGCAAAACCGCCGGCCGCGCCTGTTCGGGCGCGATCTGAATGACTGACCAGCTGTCAACATCATCAGTGCTGCCACCCCAGGGGCATTCTTGAATTGCGTAGAAAAAGCAAAGCCAGCCCGTGCTAGGCCAAAGTTTTTCAGGGTCCAGGGCAGCAACTTCCGCACAGTTGATTTGGCATAAAAACCCCAGCGGCTTCCCTTTCCAACTCGGCCAACTAAACCCTGGCCCCACGTCCGGCTTCCCACCCAGACGCGATTCGCCGAGGGCGGTTGGCGCGGGGCTCTCAACCTTGACCGGCTTGCCGGGCAACAAGCCAAAGAAGCGACGCTTGCCGGCGATCGCTCCAGTTCGGGGTTGTTTCCGCAGGCGGATGGCAGGTCGAGCGCGCTGTAAAATTTCGGCGGCAACACGATCCAGCTTGTGCTTGGCGATCAAGTTTTCCAGCTGCTCTTGGTTGGTCATGTCTTATTCCCTGTTGCTTTTCCAAACGTGAACAATCCTTGGGGACGTGCCAACATCAGGCCGATGATGAGCAGCGAGTAGATGATCATCCGATACTCGGCCATGCCGCGCAGAAATTCCGGCAACACCGTCAGCAACACGGCGGCGATGATGACGCCGGCGGTCCGGCCCATGCCGCCGAGGATCACCATCACCACGATGTCGATGGATTTCATGAAATCGAAACCCGTCGGCGAGAGGAATGATTTGTGGTGCGCGTAAAGTCCGCCCGCGATGCCGGCGAAGAACGAGCCGATGACGAACGCGGTGACCTTGTATCGCACCGGGTTCACGCCGGAAGCGCCCGCTGCTACTTCGTCATCATGCACAGCGATGAAGCCGCGGCCGTAGGTGGAGTTCACGAGGCAGGCGATGACAAAGACCGTCACCGCCGCGCCGCCCCACGCCCAGCCGAAATTTGTCCAGTTCGGGATGCCGGTGAGCCCGGTCGCGGCGCCGAGCGACTCCGTGTTCTGGAAGATGACGCGGATGATCTCACCGAACCCGAGCGTCACGATGGCGAGGTAATCGCCACGCAGGCGCAACGACGGCACGCCCACCGCGAGGCCTGCTGCCGCCGCCATCAAGCCGCCGAGCACCAAGCCCACGATGAAGATCACCGTCTGCAACCACGGCGGGAGCAGCGGTTGCAGCACGAGCGCGAACTTCGCCGTAGTGTAGCCGCCGACCGCCATGAAACCCGCGTGCCCCAAGCTGAACTGGCCAGTGTGACCGTTGATGAGATTGAGACTGACGGCGAGGATGATGTTGATGCCGATATCAACCGCGACGCCGACGTAGTAGCGATTGAACCAATGGGTGCAGAACGAAACGAGCGTCGTCGCGATCAACGCGATGACGAGCGAACGTTTTGCGCCGCTGTGGTTCATCGGGAAAAAGCTCCAAGTTCCAAGCACCAAGCTCCAGAGAAAATCCAACCTTCAAACTTCAATCCGTCGGGCGAGTGCCATTGGTGATTGCAGCTTGGCGTTTCTCTGGATGTTGGAGGTTGGCGTTTGGATGTTTTCACACCTTCTCCGTGGTTGATTTGCCCAATAACCCCGCCGGTCGGAACAACAGGACGAGGATGAGGATGGCGAACGCGATGCCGTCGCGGTAGTTCGACAAGCCGGGGATGCCGCCCGCGTAGGTCTCGATCACCCCAAGGATGCCGCCGCCCAGCGCCGCGCCCGGCAAGTTACCGATGCCGCCGAACACCGCCGCGATGAAGGCCTTCAAGCCGGTCTGCACACCCATGAGCGGCTCGATGCTGGCGTAATTCATCGCAAACAAAATTCCGCCCGCCGCCGCGAGCGCGGAACCGAGCGCGAAGGTGAACGAGATGATGGAGTTGATGTTCACGCCCATCAACGCAGCGGCTTGTTCGTTGAACGCCACCGCCCGCATCGCCGTGCCGATACGCGTGCGTTTCACGATGTAGCTCAGTGCACCCAACAGTCCGAGCGTGGTGACGAATACGATGACTTGGTTGCTGCTCAGCACGAGTCCGGCGAAATGCCATGTCGTCGTAGGGATCAGGTCGGGAAACTTCCGCGGCGCGGCACCAAAGATCTTCTCGTGCTGGCAGGTGTATTCGATGAAAAGCGAAACGCCGATGGCGGTGATGAGCACGGTCAGCTTGGGTCGCTTCCGCAACGGACGATAGGCAAGGAACTCGATCAGCATGCCAAGCCCCGCGCAAATCAACATCGCCAGACCCAGCACGAGCGCGCCGCCCAGATAGGATTGTGCTGGCAGGAAGCGGTTAACGAGCGGAGACAAGTAGTAGCCCGCAAAAGCCCCGAGCATGAAGACGTCGCCGTGCGCGAAGTTGATGAAGCGCAGGACGCCATAAACCATCGTGTAGCCCAACGCGATGAGCGCGTAGATGGCGCCCAGCGCGAGACCATTGATCAGCTGTTGAAGGAATTCGCTCAGGCGCGGAGAAACTTGCCGCACCAGCCTATCAACTATCAACTCTCAACTATCAACCACCCCTCACGGCTCAACGGTTTCCAAGTATTCGTATTTGCCGTTCGTGATCCGGAGGATGACGGCGGACTTGGTGGCGTCACGCTTTTCGTTGATGGTGATGGTGCCGGTGACAGCGGGGAAATTCTTCGTGGCGGCGATGGCGTCGCGAACTTTCTGGCCATCCGTGGAACCGGCGCGCTTGATGGCATCGGCGAGAACGAGCGCAGAGTCGTAGCCGCAGGCCGCGAGCGCATCGGGGGTCTTGCCGCTCCAACGCTTCTTGTAGTTCTCGACGAACTTTTTGCTCCGCTCGCTGCCGACTGCGGGGCTGTAATGCGTGGAAAGGTAGCAGCCTTCCACCGCCTGCCCGCCGATCTCAAACAGCTTCTCGGATTCCCAGCCGTCGCCGCCGAACAACGGCACCGTGATGCCGAGCTGCCGGGCTTGAATGCTGACTAACGCGCACTCGGTGTAATAGCCGGGAACAAAGATGCCGTCCGGGTTGGCGGACTTGATGGCGGTGAGCTGACCTTTGAAATCCTTGTCGCCGCCGTTGTAATCCAATTCCGCCGTGATTTCTCCCCCGTTGGCCAGGAAGCGTTCCTTGAAAAATTTCGCGAGCCCCTTGCTGTAATCGCTCTTCACATCCGTCAACACCGCCACGCGCTTGGCTTTGAGCGTCTTCGTGGCGAAGTTCGCCATCACCGTGCCTTGGAACGGATCGATGAAGCACACGCGAAACACATAGTCGCCGGTCTCGGTTACCTTCGGGTTCGTGGACGACGGCGAAATCATCGGGATCTTGTTTGCCTGACAGATGGGCGCGGCTTCGAGCGAACGGCTGGACGCCACTTCGCCGAGCATCGCCACGACGCTGTCGCGCGCGATGAGCTTGTTGACGACCGTGGCCGTCTCGCCGGCCTTGCATTGGTTATCCTCGGTCAGCAGTTGCAGCTTCCGGCCCAGCACGCCGCCCGCCGCGTTGATCTCCTCGATGGCCATCAACGTGCCTTCATGCGACGACACACCGAACGTCGCATCCTTGCCTGTCAGCGACGCGAACTCACCGATCTTGATGTTGTCGCCGCCCGCGCCGGGCTGTTCGCCGGCGGGCTTGTTGCAACCGGCGAGCAGGAGGGAAATCGTTGCGATGGCCACGGCAACCGTGCCGCGACCGAACCAATTCTGGGAAATCGTTTTCATGGGTTGAATGCTAATGACCGCGCCGGGCTTTCTTCTACTGGGCACCCTGCGGCGCGGCGAGCAGAAACTCACGCAATTCCCCGTTGACGCGCCCCGCTTCTGCGGCATCATCGGCGGTCCGGGAAGGGCAATGGGCCCGGTTGAACCGCAGTGAATTTCCAAAATTGAACATGAAACTCGACGAACTCTATTCCGAACTGACACTCAAGACCGGTGCGAAAGTCGCCCTCGTGGTGATGGACGGTCTTGGCGACCTCGCTGTGCCGGAACAAAACTTCCTCACGCCGCTCGAAGCCGCGCACACGCCGAATCTCGACGCGCTCGTCCGCAGCGGTTGCGCGCAAGGTCGCATGACGCCCGTCGCGCCCGGCATTACGCCCGGCAGCGGCCCCGGCCACCTCGGGCTGTTCGGTTACGACCCCATTGAATATCAAGTCGGCCGCGGCGTGATCGAAGCGCTCGGCCTTGGTTTGGAACTCAAGGCTGGCGACGTTTGCGCCCGCGCCAATTTCGCCACGCTCGACGCCAAGGGCATCGTCCGCGACCGCCGCGCCGGCCGCATCCCGACCGAGACCTGCGAGAAGCTTTGCGCCATGTTGTCCGCCAAGATCAAGAAGATCGGCGACACTCAGGTCATCATCAAAGCCGGTAAGGAACACCGCTTCGTCGTCGTGTTCCGCGGCAAGGGTCTCGAAGGCCCGCTCACCGACGCTGACCCGAACCGCGAAGGTTTTGCCATTCCCGCCGTGAAGCCGCGCGACCCGAAGAATGCGAAGCAAAAGAAGATGGCGAAGTTGATCGCCGATTTCTATAAGGCCGCGTTGCCCGTCATCGCGAAGGAAACGCCCGCGAACGGCTTCCTGATGCGCGGCATCGCTCATCAGCCGAACATCCCGATCTTCGAGGAGCGTTACAAGATGAAGCCCGCGTGCCTCGCGGTGTATCCGATGTATAAGGGCCTCGCCCAGCTCGTCGGCATGACGAAAGTTGAGGGGCCGCAGACGATCAAGGAGCAGTTCGAGCGCTACGTGAAGGAATACAACAACTACGATTTCTTTTTCATCCATTTCAAATATACCGACAAGGCCGGCGAAGACGGCAACTTCGAGGCGAAGAAGAAATACATCGAGGAGTTCGACGTTGCTCTGCCCATCCTGCTCAGCAAGAAACCCGACGTCCTCGCCATCACCGGTGACCATTCGACGCCATGCGCGATGAAGGGCCACTCGTGGCATCCGCAGCCGGTGCTGCTGCACTCGAAGATCAGCGGCTCGGACAAGCTGGAGCGCTTCACCGAAACCGGTGCGAACCTCGGTTCGCTCGGCGTGTTCGAGGCGAAGTTCCTCATGCGCCACATGCAGGCGAATGCCAAGGCGTTCGATAAATACGGCGCGTAAGCTGAACTGAGAAATTCAAAAGGCGTTCCTCGGAAACGGGGAACGCCTTTTGAGTCGGCAAGCTCAACGAATTGGGCATTCGTGGATAACCTCACGGAACCACCCCACACAGTTTGGCCAATTCGTCAAACTGTGCGTCATCTAAAGGGGACAAGAATCTCATCGGCTTGCTGCCAAGCGAGTAGTCTGGTTGGGCAACCCCAGAGCGAACAGGCAAATCAAATCCCGTCAACGCGGCCTTGTAGGGGGGCAGTCGCCTCTCGCTCCACGACAAATCCATGCCTCGGGCGATTGCAGTTCTGTCCGACTCAGCTTTATTGAGTTCCACCAACGCGGAGCCGAGAATTTGGCGGTTGTAGAGGCTTGCCCATTTCAACATCTCGGACCTAAAAAATGGAACAAGCGTCGCGTCATCATAAAGAGCCTGCCGCTGTTTCATTGCAATCCGTGCCACATGATCAACATTCGTTCTACATTCGGTCAACCCTCTGGCCCCACTATAAGCGACAAGGGCAAGAATTTTGAGTCGTAACCCCACGATTACAACTTCACCTTCCTTTACGTTCCCAATGGCAAAAGTTGGGCCAGCGTAACCCGCTCTCCCCTTGAGATTCTCTTCGCGGTAAATTGGGGTGAACCGCTGCAATTCGGCGTCGTAAAGTTTGAGATATTGTTCGGTGCAACGGTCAATTTCATCGCCAAGCATCTTTGCCAGCGTGGCATTGTCTGTCGCAGCGAACTGCTCAACCAGTTTGCAGAATCTTCGGTTGCTGCAAATTGCCTCAATATCACGCTGGCCCACTTCTTTGGATAGGGGCAAATACTGGTAAACGAGGCCGCCAGAGTCTGGGCTTGGGCCGGGCCAGAAAAAAAGATTAACGTCGGAAAGCTTGGACATGCTCTCACGAGTGGATTCACTCTCAAGTTGTGCCACGTTTCGAGTTATCCGATCATGCAACCGGGGAGCTGCGCTCCTCAACTGTGACTGGACAAGCGAGTGCTCATTTCCACGGTGACGAACCATGATGGCCACCACGACTATAATGTTAGCGGCAACAGCAATTGCCAATGCTTTCCTGCCGAAGTTTCTCCTCATTGTCGGTAAAGGTGTAACCAACTCACCGCTCGCTGGCCGTAGGGCTAAAGCTTGTTCTTACGAACTGCGTTAACAATGGCATACCACCCCCAATCCATCGAGTAGACACCGCCGGATGCGTTCTTTTCTGACGTGTGTTTCACATCGCACGAGTATTCGTTGAATTCGACGGTAAAAGTAATAACGTGATCGTGACCATTGTTTTCGTAGGACTTTCCTTTTGTGGTGTTCTCACACTTTGAACTGGCCGATGTGAACTGTGAATACCCAGAGGAGAATAGAACTTGGGGAGCACCAGTCGCATACGCATAACAGTTTTTTGCGAATGTTGATCCTGAATCGCGCGTATACCCCGAGTAGTAATCGTCCCAAGCCCAGTCAGACCACTGCTCCCACACGGTGAGCCAAAATCCCGACGCATTATTCGAGAAAGGGAAGTTGTGTGGCAAATGAGCATGCTCATACCTGTTGCCATCCGGATCTAGATGGTTTGCCGGACAGTAGTCCCCTGTAGGAGTAAAACCAAGTCCAGGGAAATTGTAGGTGCCGGTGAAAACCTTGCCGCCTTGAACAACTTCGTATCTGAACGGCATGAATGCATTCACAATACTCGCAACCGCAGAGTGGGTGATTCCGGTGCAACAGAGGAGTGCGACGACGATTTGGATGAGTGATTTTTTCATACGCCAGACATTTACGCCCCACCCCCTACAATCCTCGCAAGCCCTTTTATGTGTCTAACAGCGACATTTCCTGCCTGTTGGCGACATTTTGAACATTGTGCACTTCAAATACACTGACAAGACCGGCGAGGACGGCAACTTCGAAGCGAAGAAGAAATACATCGAGGAGTTCGACGCCGCGCTGCCCATCCTGCTCGGCAAGAAACCCGACGTGCTCGCCATCACCGGCGACCACTCGACGCCGTGCGCGATGAAAGGCCACTCCTGGCATCCGCAACCGGTGCTGTTGCACTCGAAGATCAGCGGTTCGGACAAGCTGGAGCGCTTCACCGAGACCGGCGCGAACCTCGGTTCGCTCGGCGTGTTCGAAGCGAAGTTCCTCATGCGCCACATGCAGGCGAATGCCAAGGCGTTCGACAAATACGGCGCGTAATTCGTCGTAGCGGCGTCTCGGCAGAGCGCCGCACTTTGAAATTCCAGCAGCCGCTCCGGGAAACCGAAGCGGCTGTTCCCTTATGGCGTAGCGGCTCCTCGGAAGAGAGCCGCCATCTTAAAATTTCCAAGAAGAGTGCGGCGCTCAGGCATGAGGACATAGACGGGGCAGGACAAGCCTTCGCGCGCGGCGGCGTGCAGGAGCAATTCGCGGAAGTGGAGATGAAACCGGTCATCCATCCAGCCGGTGGCGCGACGTTCAAGCGTGATGGTCCACTGGACAACGGCGAAACCGCGATAGAACTCGGGGTCGAGCCGGGGAAGATGATGCCACTCCGGTTGCGGCGTGAGCGGCGTGGGCTTCATGGCGCGAGCGTAACGATTTTCGGCAAAAAGCTGCCAGCAAATCCGTAGCGGCTCCTCGGCAGACCGCTGGTAACTCGTCCCTTTTCCATTCAAATGGCGGCGCTCTGCCGAGGCGCCGCTACGTCGCTACACGTTGAACTTGAACAGCAGCACGTCGCCGTCTTTGACGACGTATTCCTTGCCTTCCATCCGGTAGAGGCCCTTCTCACGGGCGGCGGCGACGGAGCCGCATTCGACGAGGTCCTTGTAAG
>JBEGQI010000268.1:0-5507 GCA_041181065.1 Verrucomicrobiota bacterium
CGGTGGTGGCCATTTCGAGCAGCAGCGATGTGCATGAGTTCAAACTCAAGCCTTCGGAGGTGAACGTGACGTTGCAGGGCGAAAAGACCGCCATGCAAACCATCGAACGCCGCATGATCCATGTCCAAGTGGACCTGAGCAGCGCCGTCCTCACCAACGGGACCAAGTTCCGTGTGGATGTAATCCCGCCAACGGGCATCACGGCCGTGCAGGTGCAACCGATCGAAGTGGAAGTGATTCCGCCCAGCCAAAAGAAATCAGACGAATAATCGACTATGAGCAAGACTGCCAAAATCTTCGGGACCGACGGCGTGCGTGGCACTGCGAATATCGAGCCCGTGACCGCTGAAACCGCCCTGAAGCTCGGGCGCGCGGCAGCGCACGTTTTCAAGAATCTTGAAAGACAGTCCCGCGGCCGCGGTCGTCACCGCATCGTCATCGGTAAGGACACCCGCCTTTCCGGTTACATGCTGGAGAACGCCATTTCGTCCGGCGTGCTCTCGATGGGGGTGGACGTGCTGTTCATCGGGCCGCTGCCCACGCCTGGCGTGGCGTATGTCACGCGCAGTTTGCGGGCGGATGCCGGCATCGTCATCACCGCTTCGCACAATCCTTACGCCGATAACGGCATCAAGTTCTTCCGCGCGGACGGCTACAAACTCGACGACAACATCGAGGCGCAGATTGAGGGGCTCGTCTTCAGCGGCGACATCGAGAACATCCGCCCCACAGCCGAAGAGATCGGCAAAGCGGTCCGTATCGATGACGCTCTCGGTCGCTACATCGAATTCGCCAAGTCCGGCCTGCCGCGCGGGCTGACGCTCGAAGGTTTGCGCATCGTCGTCGATTGCGGCAACGGCGCCGCCTACAAAGCCACGCCCTGCGTGCTGCGCGAACTGGGCGCGCAAGTGTTCGTTTACGGCAACCAACCAGACGGCACCAACATCAATGAGGATTGCGGTTCCATGCACCCTGAGTTGATGTGTCAGAAGGTTCTCGACCACGGCGCGCACATCGGCATCGCCCATGACGGCGACGCTGACCGCGTCTTGCTCTGCGACGAAACCGGCAAGCTCATCGACGGCGACGACATCATGGCCATCGCAGGATTGGAGATGCTCGCGCAGAATACTCTCGCACACAAAACGCTCGTGACCACCGTCATGAGCAACGCCGGCATCGATGCCGCGTTCAACGCCGCCGGCGGCAAAGTTGTTCGCACGCCCGTCGGCGACCGTTACGTCATCGATGAGATGCTGCGCGGCGGATTCAACTTCGGCGGCGAACAGAGCGGCCACTTGATCTTCGGCGATTACGGCACCACGGGCGATGGACTCGTAGCCGCGTTGCAAATCCTGCGCGCGATGAAGACCCGCAATCAGCCGCTCTCGAAACTCAAAGAATGTTGGAAGCGCTTCCCGCAACTGGTGACGAACATGAAGGTGCGCGAGAAGAAGCCGTTTGAACAACTCGACGGCGTGATGGACCTCGTCGCCAAAGCCGAGGCGCTCGTGAAACCACACGGCGGCCGCGTTTTCCTGCGTTACTCCGGCACCGAGCCCAAGGCGCGCCTGTTGATGGAAGGACCGGATGAAGCCGTGCTGCGCGAATGGTCCAAGACGATTTCCGAAGCCATCAAGAGGCAGGTCGGCGCGTAAGCAGCGCAACCCCGCTCAACACGGTTGGTGGCCCCAATCCGTTTCCTTGAGGCTGTCTTCGAACTGCGCCATCTGCTCCTCGGCGGAGAGCGGTTTCGTTGACGACGGTTTGCGGCGATAGCGCAAGATATCAAACTCCGGCGTCTCGCGGACCTTTTCCACCAGCTCAAAGTCATCCTCGAACGGCGGGAAGAACGCATCTCCCTCCACGTTTCGCTTCACGACCGTCAGCAACAGCTCATCGCACAGCGGCAAGGCCTGCCGATAGATTTCAGCGCCGCCGGCGATGAAAATGGTTCGCGCGTCATCCAGCGCCAGCGGGAGCGCATCCAAAGCCGACGCGACCTTGACGCCCGCATGCGTCCATCCGCTGCGCGTGAGGACGACGGTCTCCCGCCCCGGCAACGGCTTGCCGATGGACTCAAACGTCTTCCGTCCCATCACCAGCACCTGCCCCATGGTCACCGACTTGAACCACTTGAAATCCTCCGGCAAATGCCAGGGGATCTTGTTCCCGTTGCCAATGGCGCGATTGAGCGACATGGCGGCGATGGCGGTGAACGTTTTCACGACGAATCAAACTGCCACAGGCGCCTTGATGGCCGGATGCGGATCGTAACCTTCCAGCGTGAAGTCCTCGAACTGGAAGTCGTGGATGTTCTTCACCGCCGGATTCAACTTCATGCGCGGCGCCGGACGCGGCTCGCGGCTGAGTTGCAACTTCACCTGCTCTAGATGATTCGAATAGATGTGCAGATCACCGAACGTGTGGACGAAATCGCCGGGCTTGAGCCCCGTGACTTGCGCGACCATCAACGTGAGCAACGCATAGCTCGCGATGTTGAACGGCACGCCAAGGAAAAGGTCCGCGCTGCGCTGATAGAGCTGGCAGCTCAACTCACCATTCTGGACGAAGAACTGGAACAATGTGTGGCACGGCGGCAGCGCCATGCCTTCGACTTCGCCGGGATTCCACGCAGAGACGATGAGTCGGCGGCTGTCGGGGTTCTTCTGGATCTGGGCGATGACGGAATCGATCTGGTTCACCGAGCGGCCATCAGCGGTGCGCCAATCGGTCCATTGCGCACCGTAAACACGACCCAAGTTCCCCTCTTCATCCGCCCATTCGTCCCAAATGCTCACGCCGCGGTCCTGCAACCACTTCACATTCGTCTCGCCCCGCAGGAACCACAGCAACTCGTAGATGATGGACTTGAGATGGACCTTCTTGGTGGTGACGAGCGGAAAGCTGGAACGCAGGTCAAAGCGCGCCTGCGCGCCGAAGAGCGAATACGTGCCCGTGCCCGTGCGGTCAGCTTTGAACTGGCCTCGGTCGAGCACGAGGCGGAGGAGGTCGAGATAAGGCTTCATCGAATTGGCGCGTCGATTTAAGCGGAAAGCGCAGGGCGTGAAAGCGGAAATTTACCGCTGAGCTTTCAGCTTTCACTTTTGCCTTGCTTGCGTCATGCTCGCGCATGGCTTCGAACTACGACACCACTGAGTTTGTGGACAGCGATTTTCAAGCACGCAAATCCGCGCCGGCCAATTCCGGCTTCGCCAGCCTTTCGCCGCGCGCCCCGACGCGTGAAGAGGTGGACCTGAAGGTCAGCGAAGCGCAGCAGAAGCTCGCCGAACTCAAGCGCGCCCAAGAGGAATTGGAACGTGAACGCGCCAATCTTGAAGAGACCCGCCGCCGTCAGCGCGAATTTGAAACCGGCCGCGATGAGATGCAGCACAATCTCGCCCGGGGCTTGGAGTTGCTCGAGAAGGCCGAGTTCGCTGCCCGCCGCGATGCCGAGCAGATGAAGCTGGTCATCGCCGAATTCCGCACCGCCCAAGGCAATCTCGCCGTCATCAACGATGAGACTTGGACGAAGGAGAGTTTCGGCACCGAGCTTTCCCGCGCCCTCGCCGCCGTTGAGAACGCCCGCATGGAATGGAATGCTGCGCGTTTGCGTTTCCCCGTTCTGTCCGGCAAAGCCGTGGAATCCCCGGAAGCCACCGAGCAGCCCGCGGCGACCGCCTCGTTGCTCGAAAGCCGCAGCTTTGGTGAGCTGTGCAAGATCGGCCTCGCATTGACCTGGCCGCTGGCCGTAGTGGTGACTCTGGCGCTGGGGCTCATGTTGTTCCTCGCGCTGCGTGGCCACTGATCGTTTGTTCGCATGGCCTGGTTCAAAAAAAAGGCCGATCCGCTCTCCGAACGTTCTCGGATGCTGAATGCCGAGATCGCCGCACTCGAATCGAAGATCAAGAAGTTCGAGTCGCAGATCGATGATGCCCCCTCCGGTCCACGGGTCCGCTCCACCGCCATCCCGCGGCAGGGCAAACCCGCAACACCGGCGGCGCCGAGCGCACCTGTCTTCGAGAAGGTGGACACCAATCGCCTCATGCAACCCGCGGAGCCCGCGAACACGCCCGAACACTTCAATGAGTTTGGCGTGCGCAAATACGATTTGCCCGGCCTGCTTCGTCGGCTGCGCGATTTGTTCCGCGGTCCTTCGACCAATAATCCCAAGCTCGTGAGCTACCTCGCCGCCGGGGGCATCCAAGGCATGCGACCTTTGCGCCGCGAGAAGCGCATCGCCCGCAATCGCACTATCGCGCTCGCGATCATGTTGCTGTTGATCCTGCTTGGGATGATCGTAGTGTTGAACGGTCGGTGACCTTTCATGAAAGCCAAAGCCATCTCAATACTCACCATCGCCACAAGCCAAGGCACATTCGTGGCGCATTACAGCGAGCAAGGTTTGGCAGCGCTCGGATTTCCCGGCGCCAAGTCATCCAGTCAGGCAACTTCCGCACCTACGCCCGAGATTCGCGCCTGGCACGCCCTCACCACGAAAGCGGTGAAGGCAATCGTCGCGGGCAAGACGCCGGATGAATTGCCGCCGCTTGATGTGTCCAGCGGCACGGAGTTTCAGCAACGCGTGTGGGAGGAACTGCTTTGGATTCCCTGCGGCGAGACGCGCAGTTATGGTGAAGTCGCCAAGAACATCCGCAAGCCAAAGGCCGTCCGCGCTGTCGGTGGTGCGTGCGGCGCGAACCCGATCCCGTTGTTGATTCCCTGCCACCGCGTGTTGGCGGCCAACCGCAAGATTGGCGGCTTCAGCGGCGGGCTCGGTTGGAAGCAGCGTCTGCTGGAAATCGAAGGTGTCGAAGTTGCGGGCTAGCTTTTCTGGCGCGCCAACTTCTTCTGTTTCCTGATCACGAGCAGCATCGCGCAGCCGCCGATCACGCCGAATCCGGCCATCGTCGGATACCAAATCCCCCAGCCGAACTTGTCGATGAGCCAGCCCGTGGCCGGCAGCGCCAGCGCCGTGCCGAAGTATTGAAAGGAATCGATCACTCCGGAGGCGAACCCAGCCATCTTGCGCCCGCCGATGTCCATGGGAGCTGCCGCGCCCACGAGTGAATGCGTCGAGTTGGCTGTCAGTGAAATCAGGATGAGGAAGAAGCAGCCCAGGAAAACGCCCATCGGCGTCGGGCCTACCACACCGGACTTGATCACAAGCGCGGCGATGAGGATGACCACCGACTGGCCGAAATAGAGTCCCATCGCCACCGGTGAACGATGCCCCTTAAAGAACTTGTCCGACACGATACCAGAGGCGAGCGAGCCCGCCACCGCCACCATCGGCATCAGGAACAAAGTCAGACTGATCGAAGACGGCGGCTTGTTCATATCGATCTGCAACTGCTCCTTGAAATAAAGGATCGCCAGTTGGTCGGAACTGTTGCGCACCGCCCCGGTGCACGCGTAGGCCATAGCGTAAAACCAAACTAGCGGATGCCGGAAGATGGTGAGGAATGATTCGGCAATGCTGACCCGCACGCCGTCGTCGTGCGCGC
>JBEGQI010000269.1:0-2609 GCA_041181065.1 Verrucomicrobiota bacterium
TGGAGGCGTCCTGCTTAGGCACCCCTAACGCCTCAATCGGGCCAGACCACCTGACAATCGCGGCTTCCATCTGCTCCACAGACCTTGGAATTTCCGTTGAAGCCGCTTTGCCCAGAGAAATTGCGTCGCTAAAATCGCCAGACCCGCAGCGATGATCGGCACGCCCGGCCCGGGTAATACGAGCAACGCGAGCCCGACAAGCAGCACCGTGCCGCCCATGAGTGCGATGAAAAACTTTTTCATGCGGCGATCTCCTCCAGTTGCTTTGGCTGCGCAGCGCAAGCCCCCGGCTTGCCCCACTTCCGCCGTAGGTTGGCTAGCCGCGTCTGCGTGGCTTTCAATTCCGCTTCGAGCGACTTGAGTTCGTCCTCCAGCGTGGCCGCGCCGGTTTCACGCTCATGTTGCGCTCGGTCGCGTTCGGCGATCTCCGCGTGCATCTCGGACATGCTGTTCATGATGATGCCGATGAACAGGTTCAGGATGATCATCGTGCCAAACACGATGAACGTGACAAAATAGATCGCCACCTTGATGCCTGGCACATAGGGCAACTGGCCCGTGAACAAGTCCGACCAGTTGTCCAGCGTCACGAGCCGGAACAACGACAGGAATGCCGCGGGCAGCGAACCGAAATTCTTCGGGTCGTGCGCGCCGAACAGATGAATCCCCGCCACGGCGTAGATGTAGAACAGCAGTGCGAGCAGCAGGCTGACGTAGCCCATCGCGGACAAACTCTTCAACAACGCGCCGACGAGGAGTTGCAGTTTCGGCAACGCGCTCACGAGCCGCAGCAACCGGAGCGCCCGCGCCAGTCGCAGCACCGCCGCGAACGGCCCGCCCACGGGCAGCAGACAGATCACCACGATGAGGAAGTCGAACACGTTCCAGCCATCGGCGAAGTAACGCCACGGCTGCCGACCGTGCATCGCCATCTTCAGCACCGCCTCGATGATAAAGATGCCGAGGATGACTTTATCCACGCCGTGCAGCATCGCGCCGTGTTGCGCCATGATCGCGGCGCTGGTTTCCAATCCCGCCACCACGCCCGCCAGCACGATCACCGCCACGATGGCGTGGTGGAACGGCTTCGACTCGACCAGTTGTTTGATGCGCGCGGTCATGGATTTAGGTGCAACGGACTCGCCGCCACCACGTCCGATTTGGCCTTCTTCGGCTTCAGCAGCGACCACACGACACTCGTTGCGAGAATCAGCACGATGACGCCGAGCGACACCAGCGTGTCGATCTTCCACGCCGTGTGCGCGAGGATCATCTTCACGCCCACGAACGCCAGCACCACGCCCAGGCCGATCTTGAGGTAATGGAACTTGTCCATCACGCCCGCCAGCGCGAAGTAGAGCGACCGCAGGCCGAGAATCGCGAACACGTTCGACGTATAGACGATGAACGGATCTTTCGTCACCGCGAAGATCGCCGGGATGGAGTCCACCGCGAAGATCAGGTCCGTGAACTCCACCAGCAACAGCACCACGAACAGCGGCGTCGCCATGCGGATGCCGTTCTCGCGCACGAAGAATCTGTCGCCGCGATATTCCGGCGTCACCGGCATGAGCTTCTTGAACCAGCGCACGATTGGATTACGCTCCGGATGAATCTCCTCCTCGCGCTTCACGATCATCTTGATGCCCGTGAGGATGAGGAAGCCGCCGAACACATAGATGATCCATGCGAACTTCGTGATGAGCGCCGCGCCCAGCGCGATCATGATGGCCCGCATGATCAGCGCGCCGAGGATGCCCCAGAAGAGCACCTTGTGCTGATACTGGGCGGGAACGGCGAAGTAGGAGAAGAGCAGGGCGAAGACAAACACGTTGTCCACGCTGAGCGACTTCTCAATCAGGTAGCCGGTGAAAAACTCGAGCCCCTTCTGGGCACCGGCGAAATGCCAAATGCCCGCGTTGAAAACCATGGCCAGCGCCACCCAGACCCCCGTCCACGTCAACGACTCCCGCAGGGTCACCGTGTGCGACTTCCGATGGAACACCCCAAGGTCCAGCGCCAGCATCGCGAGGATGAAGACGTTGAATCCAATCCAGAGCCAGGTCGTGTCAGTCATGATTTTGAGGTCGTCAGGATCCGTCGGGACCGCACTTCAGGGACGTCACCCATTTAGCTGGCCGTGTGCCAGAGGCCTCTTGGGATTGGAACCCTGATTATCAACGGGTTGCGATTGGCGTGGGTGGGCGCCGGGGCGGCGGGAGACCAGCCGGTTGGCAGAGTTGCTCAGTGGCTGGCCACCGGCAGGATGGGCTTGGGAAGCCGGGCCAGCAGAAGGGCCATGACCAGGGAAGCGGCGCCCATGAGCGAGATGAGGATGGCCGGGACGACCTTTTCCGGGTAGCCCTCGGCCACGGCCTCCCAGCTGACGGCGGCCCGCCAGGAAAACACACCCAGCAACAGCACGGTGGTGACGAAGCCCGCCCACCGGCTGAAGGGGAAGCCCCGCATCATGAGCCAGCCCCAGAACATGGAAAGGGCGCCAAACGTGCCGCCGGACATCAGGGCCGTCGCGGCCTTCTCGGGGTTGTAGCTGTAGCCGGCGACGCCCATGGCGCAGAGGAAAATGCCATAGCCGACCAGCCAGCGTC
>JBEGQI010000270.1:0-4690 GCA_041181065.1 Verrucomicrobiota bacterium
TCTCGTGGCGCCAGTCCCATTTTCAGCAGGCGTTGTCGGTGAACTACGCCAGCGTGCCTGGCGGTAAAACTGCGCCTTCGGGATTACCGTGGGAGGGATTCGGCGCGTTCCCGGCAAACCAGCTCACTGCGCACAGACCGCCAGTGAAAACTCCGTCTGCGCGTGGCCGTTCTCGACGCGGAAGAGCACGCGGTTCACGCCTTGCTTGAGGTGCACCTTGCGAAAGCCCTCGTCGACGCGCCACTTCTTGTGCTGCTTGCCGCTGGCCCAGACGAGCTGATCGTCGATCCAGAGCTTGGAGAAATCGTCGCTGCCCACGGCAATCCAAACATCACACTCCTCGGTCGCGCGCAGCTCGGTGAAGCCGTAATAGATGATGTATTCCAGATCGCGCGCCTTGAAGGAATCTCCGCCATCGGTCGCACCGCTCGACAGCGGATTGAACTCATCGAACGGCGGCACGATGCGCGGATTCGGCGATTGGAAAAATTCCCAACGCACCGGACGCCCGCGTTTGCCGACGTAGGTCGCATTCAAATCCACCACCGTCTCGGGCGGGAATTGTTTATCGAGGTTCGCGCGTCCGGCGTTGTCGAACGGTCCGAGTAGATACCAACTGTCCACGAACATCCAACGCCCCGGCACCGCACCCGCGCCGATGACGCGCCCCGGCACGGCCGCTAAATCTTTCTGCACCGCGGGCGGGCCGGAACTGGTTCCATCACCTGAACCGCCCAAGCCAGTTCCTGAACCAGAGCCAGCGCTGCCACTTGCCACACCGCTACCGGAACCGCCCGCCCCTATTCCGCCGCTACTGCCGCCGGAGCCAGTGCGACCAGAGCCGCTGCCAGTTCGCCCCGTGCCAGAACCGGTGGAACCTTTTCCTGAGCCGGTGCCCTTGCGCATGGCACCGGTCAAATCTTTCGCGCGTTGGTTTTCGTCCTCGGCGGCGAGTTGTTCCAACGCCTGCTGTTGGCCGGCGCTCGCGCCCAACCCGCGCGCCTGCGCCAGCATTGAATCTGCAAGCGAACGCATGGCGGTGAGTTGCTCGCGCGCCTGAAGGATGGCTTCGCGTTGTGCCGCTGTGTCAGCATTGCCTGCGCGCAAAGCACCGGCAAGTTCCGGACGCGCCGGCCGAGCGGCATCGGTCAGTTCCAGCGCGCGCGCCAGCGGGATTTGCCGCTGCATCGCGAGATCCGTCGCGCGCAACCGCCGATACGTCTCCGCCAATTCCGCCTCGGTCTGCACGGCGGCTTGATATACGCTCGCCAAATCATCGCCGACCTTGGGCGCTGTCGCTGCAGCGGATGCAGTTCCACTGCGCACATCGCCAAAAGCCTTCGCCGCGCGAGCTTGAGCGGTCTTCGCCTCAGCTTGCAATCGTTGCGCCTCAAGCAATTTGTCCGCCGCCGATTGTTGCATCGCCGCGGGATTCATCCCGGGCGGGCCGGACTTGCCGGAGAACTTCGCCACGCGCGCGGTTTGCTCTGTGATGCGCGACTGCAACTTCGGGATGTCGCTGGCCATACGCGTCAGATTCTTCTGAGCGTTTTCCAGCGCCTTTTGCAGATCACGGGCCGGCTGCTTGGTGGAATTGATCTTTGCCTTGTCGCCCGAGGCTTGCGCGGCGGCGTATGCGGCTTGGGCGTTCTCTGCCGCGACGCGAATCTGCGGCAGGCTGTTGCTGATGACGACGGAATTGCTCAGGGCCGCGGCGAGTTGCGACTCGGCGGTGCGCAACATCTCCTTCGCTTCCGCCAAATCATCGCCCTTCGGCGCATTCTTAGCGCGGATCGCCGCCGCACCAGTCAACTGACCTTCGGCTTCCGCCTGAGCCTGGGCGGCGCGGGACTGCGCGGCGTTGGCCTCGGCTTGCGCCTGATAGGCCGGTTCGAATCGTGGGTCCGCCAACGCCAGCGCTTCCAGTGCTTCAGCTTGGGATTGTTGCGCGGCGGTCTGCGCATCGCGAGCGGCGGACGTCAGGTTGGTCAATGCCGGCGATTCGTTCGTCGCAGCCGAGAGGTTTTCGCCAGCTTGTTTGAGCGCAACTTCCGCTGCGGCTTGCGCCTTGGCGGCGTTCTCCTGTGCCGTAGCGACCTTCTCGATCGCAGCGGGCGAATTCGTCACGCTGTGACGGAGTTCATCGCGCTTGGCGGCTTCGAGTGCGGCGAGTTCGCGTTGCGCCTGCTCCAAGGCCCGCACTTCACCAGCGAGCGATTCCGCCTGTTGCTCGCGCACCTGTTCCATCACTTGCGCCGCCCGAGCAGGGCTTACCTTCGGCGGTGCGCTCGCGGCCTTGGCCGTGAGATCAATGACGCGCACGGGCGAGAAGAAGAACAGCCAGCCCAACAGCAGCGCGTGAAAAATCAGCGACGCCAGCCACCACAGTGGCATCCGCCGGCGCGAAGCTTTTTGTGGATCAGCTGCCATGCTTCAGCGCGCCTTCTCGCCCCGCGTGTGCAGCCCGACGTTGCGCAAGCCTTCGAACGTGCAGAGGTCCACGACGCGCACCACTTCTTCGAAGCGCACGTTGCGGTCCGCGTCGATGCGCACCTTGCGATTGGGCGTGGCTTGCGCGACCTGGCGGAGTTCGCGATGCAGACGCTCGTTGTCCACCGGCTCCATGAAGCTGTCGCTGCCGAGGAAGATCTTACCAGCTTTATCCACGCCGATGACGAAAACGTCCGGCGCCTGCACCACAGTGAGCGCAGCGCTGGCGTCGGGGAGTTCGAGCGGGAGTTCCTTTTGCTTGTTCTTCAACGTCGTGGCGACGAGGAAGAAGATGATAATGACCAGCATGCAGTCGATCATCGGGATCAGCATGATCTCGAACGGCTCGTCATCGGGTTTGCGAACGCGCATGGCGGCTCCTTACTTCGTGGGCTTCTGCATGAACCACTCGGTCAACAGGCTCGTGACCTGTTCCTCCAACAACACCCCGAAGTTCGCCGTGCGATGCTTGAAGATGTGATAGAGCGCGAGGAACGGAATCGCGATGGCAAGGCCGAGGCCGGTCGTGACGAGCGCTTCGGAAATGCCGCCTGCCAGTTGCGACGCATCGCCGAGTGATCCGGCCACCGCGACCGTTTCAAACGTCGTGATCATGCCGAGAATCATGCCGAGCAAGCCGAGCAGCGGCTCCAATGTCGCCACGATGCCGAGCGGGTAGGCACGTTGATAGTGCCCCGCCAATTCGCGCGAGACCATGTCGCCGCAGACCTCCGAGACCTCGACCATCGGCGATTGGCGATTGCGTGCGATGAACGAAATGACCCGCGCCAGCGTGCTGGGTTGCGACTCGGCGAGTTTTTCCAGCTCGGCAAATTTTCCCTCGCGCCACAGCCGCCGCGCTTCGTCTGCCAATCCGTCCGGCACGAGATGCTTGCGGCGCAGGCGCGCGAAGCGTTCGAACACGAACGCCGCGCCGAACACGGACAAACCGATCTGCACCACCGCTGCGGGTCCGCCGTGTTTGAGACGGTCACCCCACGATGCGGTGAAGTGGGAAGCAGGCTGGGAACTGGCTGCTTGTGGATTCGTTGCTTGGGCGCTGGCGGAGAATGTCGCCAGTGCGAGTGCTAGGCTGCAGAGCAGAAGTCGAGTTCTTGGTGTCATGTTAGGTCAAAGTTTAGGGGACAATCCACAAACGTCACCACGCCACGGATGCAAAAGCGGTTGGTGTCATATTCCTGAAACGCCGTTTCATTCTTAGGCAAATCGGCGCTGCGAATTTCCTGCCCATGGCTGACAACTCGCCTGGCTCATGGTCATGCAGATATGCTTGAGGTCAGGAACTAGCTCCTCCGGCGGACCGGCGCAACTGGAATCCCCGCAGAGTGCACAATGTTCATGTCAATTTGCAAAATGCGCGCACTACGCCGGAGGGCGGCACCTGGAACACGTCAATACGGGGCTCAAATAGTCTGAAGTAAAGAGCGCCCCTGTGCTTGTGCGGACAGGGTTGGTGATGGCCGCTGGGGCACCCGCTAAAAGGAGCGAGCACGTGGGAATCGAGCGGTTCGAAGACGTTGTCGGTTCCGGGGGCAATCAGGGATTTGCCACCGCTGCGAACGGGGACGTAGGTGCCGCTTCCCCTTTGGCTCGCCAAGTCCCTCGTTCGCATGGATGCGCCCGCGAATTTCGATGATTCAGTTCCGCCGCGTTGACTTCGCGATCGTGAAATCCTTTGTCTCCAAAGAATCTCGGAGGGTTTTGCCGTTCACCGTGGTAGCTGTCGGCGGGCTCCCGCTTGATAAGATTTGGAACGTTGGCCTTGACGAACCGTAGGCGGCTCGGCTTGATTACATCTGTCACGCGTGTTGCGGCGGACTCCGCTTCGGAGTTGGAGATGCAACTGTTTTTTAGTCGTCGGTAGCCAATGTAGCTCAGTGGCAGAGCAACGGTTTCGTAAACCGTAGGTCGTCGGTTCGACCCCGACCATTGGCTCCACTCTTGGAAGCCCCGTAGACAAAGGGTTTAGTCGGGGTCAGTCACTCACCTTCAGTGGATTCTTCAGTGTTTTCCGCGTCCGGTCACCCTCCGTTCAGAAACCGGTGACCAACCGCCCACAAACCTGATGAGTTGTATCGCATCGCTGTTGTAGGCTCAAACCATGAGTCAAAACATGCAGCAGCGATTCCGCCTCTACCGTCGCAGCTGGCGCGTTTACTACGTCGATGACACCCAGAGG
>JBEGQI010000271.1:0-2736 GCA_041181065.1 Verrucomicrobiota bacterium
AACGGCGGGGCCAGCGCGTTCCCGGAGTTATTCCATGAGCACGGGAGTGAACTGGACCACTGACGGTCAGCCGGTGCATTCAAGTATTCCCACCAAATCCACCGCCATGATCAATCCCAGCCCAACCAAGGCGTCAGTATTTATTGATGAAAAGGAGGACAGCATTGATAACAACGCCATCGGCATCCGCCAGCTTTCCAAGCTGACCACTTACTGGAACGTGCCTGCGGGCAGCCGTCATGCCGGTTCAGGCGTCCTGTCATTCGGCGACGGACATTCCGAGGTCTGGCGCTGGAAGAAAGCGTATATTCTGACCGCAAAAAGCCTGAGCTATGGCATGACCTCCATTCCAGCGGATGACAGTGATGCGAGGCGCCTTGCGGAAACTGTTCCAGACGGAACTTATGGACCATAGTTGATCGCGCGCCTTTCCAACGGGAAGTCAGCCGCAGGTTGAAGCGTCCTTGTGACCCTGCAGAGGGCGCAGGGATGTTTAGCACGTCTGGTCAAGCATTTGATGTCAGGTGTCTCCGTGACATGATATGGATTTTTTCGGCACGCCACCCGCATGCAAACAGCCTTGAAACAAACATTCACTTCATCCGCCGGCGTTTTGGTCTTCTGCCTGATGGGGGTGGCCTTCGCCGCCCACGCCGCCAATCCCATCGTGCCGAATCGCGGGCTGAACGATCCCCACATCCACATCTTCGGCGACCGCGCCTACGTCTATGCTTCACACGACCGCGCCGCGACCAACCAGACTTTCATCATGGACGACTGGTGGGTGTGGTCGTCGCCGGATTTGGTTCATTGGACGAACGAATGCGTCATCAAGCCGGAGCAGACCTACATCGGCAAACCGTTCACCGGCTGCTGGGCGACGGATGCCGCGTATCGCAACGGGAAATACTACTTCTACTTCTCCGAGCGCAATAAACAGGCCGGTGTGCTGGTCGGCGACTCGCCCGCCGGCCCGTGGCGCGACCCGCTCGGCAAGCCGTTGCTGACTGCCGATCTGACGCCGACGCACGAATACGACAGTTGCGTTTTTCAGGACGACGACGGCCAGCCCTACATCATCTTCGGCGTTTGGGATTACTACATCGCACGCTTGAACGACGACATGATCTCGTTGGCGGAGAAGCCGCGCCTCTTGGAACTGGATCGGAAGTCAGGCCCGTATGGACAAGGCAAGACGGACGACAAACCAAACCTGCACCGCGCGAACGGCCGCTACTATCTCACGTGGGGCTGCTTTTACGCGATGGCCGACAATGTCTATGGCCCATACACGTTTAAGGGCGCGGTCATCAACACGAACACCAGCTTCGCACCCGGCTACGCCAGCCCGACGTGGCCGAACGGTCCGTTGCAGGGGCGGCACGGGAACTATTTCACCTGGCACGGCCAGTGGTATTACACCTACTGCGACATCAGTCAGACGGGCAACCGTTACTTCCGCGACGCGTTCATCAGCTACGTCCACTACCGGGCCAACGGCGAGATCGCACCCATTCGTGTGGACGGCGTGGGCGTGGGTGAATACCGCGCGTCCGATCGGATTGAAGCGGAAAATTTCTTTACCGCGACAGACATCGTCAAACAGGAAATCCCCGGCGGCTTTGCGGTGAGCACGACGCAGGCTGGCGGTCACCTGGCCTTCCCGAATGTTCGCGGCGTGAAGTTGTGCTCCTCCATCAGCTTGCGGGCTGCGAGCGGTTCGGTGGGCGGCCGCATCGAGGTGCGCGAGAACTCGCCCCAAGGCAGATTGCTGGCCAGATGCCAGGTCACAGTCACGGACGGCGCAAATCAGTTTCGGGATTTCACCTGCCGTTTCCAATCCAAGGCGCAAAGCGAATCGCTTTGCTTCGTGTTTCACGCGTCGGGAACAAACGCCGTCAGCCTTGACGCCTTCACGCTGGTGGAATAGTCACCATGCGCAAACACATTTTCATCCTTGCCGTTTGTATTCTGGGGAGCCCGCTCAACGCCGCGCCCGGCGCGCCGCTGTCCCTGTGGTATCGCCAGCCGGCGACGAATTGGACGGAGGGGCTGCCGCTGGGCAACGGGTTCATCGGCGCAATGGTATTTGGCGGCGTGCCGACGGAGCGCATTCAATTCAATGAAAGCACCGTCTGGACTGGGCGGCCGCACTCGTATGCCAATCCCGGGGCAGTGAATTCCCTCCCTGAAATGCGGCGACTGCTGTTCGAGGGGCGGACGCTGGAATTGCAGGGGCTGGATAAAAGGAGGCAAGTCGTGCAACTCGAAGCTGCTAAGCAAGCGCAGGAGGCGGCAAGGCTGGCGCACGAGTCAGAGGAACTCCTCCAATCCGCCCGCGCCCGACAAAAATCCGCCGAAGCCCTCGGCTTGAAGGAATTCATGAGCGAGCCGCTGCGGCAGAAGGCGTATCAGCCCTGTGGCGATTTGTGGATTGATTTTGCCGGACAGGGACAGGTCGTCGATTTTCGCCGCTCGCTGGACCTTGATACGGCGGTGGCAGTCACGGAATACCAATCCGGCGGCGTCCACTTCCGTCGCGAGGTGTTTGTTTCGAATCCAGACCGCGCACTCTGCGTGCGGGTGACGGCGGATCAGCCCGGCAAGTTGAACTGCGTCGTGCGCCTAACCACGCCGCACAAATCATCCCTTGTGACGACGGATGGCGATGCGACGCTGGTGCTGCGCGGCCAGGTGGAGACGAACGGCGTTTGCTTTGAGAGCCGTGCGGTCGTT
>JBEGQI010000272.1:0-36417 GCA_041181065.1 Verrucomicrobiota bacterium
CAGCGGCGTGCCCAAGCCGGTGTTCTTTACGTGCAGATAATAACGACCTTCAGCGAGGTTCGTGACGATGGACGCGCTCGTGAGCGAATCTAGATTGTTCGTCATCAGCAAAACGCCGGCCTCGCTGAATAATTCGAGTCGCACATCCAGATTACCGCCCCGGGTATAGGCATTCACCGTCACCCAGGGAGTGACGGACAGGTTCACCGGCCCGTTGCCGGTGACGAAGGAGAACACATCCACGTCGGTGTTGCGTTCGAGAACGCCCTTGTTGGCCGTGTTGGTGTTCGCTGGATCCGTTTCAGGCGTGGTGGAAAAGACGTTGGTTCCGCCGGTCATGACCAGTGCCGTGGCCGTAGCTGAGTTGCTGCCCACCAAGTCCGGGCGATAGGTAAGCTTGCCCGCGATGATGCTAAGATCGTCTTCGGTATTGTTCGCCCCGAAGTATTCCCCCTTGCACCACTGGCTGACATTACGGTTGTAACCCGTGCCCATGAGCGGCCCCCATGAAGTATCGCCGCTGCCGTGCCCGCCGTAGTAACCGCTCGTGCTCGTGCCGTCATGGCTGAGGCCCATGTTGTGACCGATCTCGTGCGAAGCTGCCTCCGCAATGTAAGACTCCTCACCCGGCCCAAGGTTGTCGGAATAAATCCACGCTGGCCGATAGGTCGCGTAGGAAGCGGAGCCGAAAACATTCACGTAAGCCACGCCACCCGCATTGGACGCTGGGTTCGGCAAACCGTTGGCATCCGTGCTGCGAGTGATGAGCGCGTGGGCTGTCCGGGTCGTGAACGTCGCCGGCCGCTCCGTGGTAACATCAATGTCGAACGGCGCATAATCCTCCGCCATGCGTTGCCAGATACGCTTGATGGAAATCTGCTCAGTATCGCTAAAATTCGCATAATCGCCGTCAATACTGAATGGCACTGCATTGAATGTCGTGCGGTTTGAAGTCGTGTTCCACTGCGTGCCTGTCACGGTCTCGCCGTTGAAGTTGAGGAACAAAATGTTCGCCGAACCGGGCCGACTATGGAAAATCAAGTTGGTTGGGAACGGCGTAATGGGCACCGAAATCTCGCCGGTCACGGGCGTTGAACCGCCGGACACCTTCGCGGGCGCGAAATCGCACACATAGAAGATGCCGCCGTCGCGGTCGGCGTGCAAGGATTCCAAATCCCCAGTGGTAAAGTGGAAGCTGCGCAGCCACTGGCGCGAACGTTCTTGAGATGCAGGTGTGAGTTTTTCGATCTGCGAACGCAGTCGGCCGGCGGGCAGCTCGCTCAGCTGCGACCAGCTGCCGGGCGGATACTCGCGCGCAGCCGGCGGGGTTTGAGCCATGGCAGCGTTGCCAGCGAGGAGGAGAAGAGCAACGGCCAGGAGAGAAAACGTGACGCGGTAAATCATATCAACTGTCAGCTGCAACATAGCGAAAGCCACAAACGATGCAATTCCCAGGCCACACGCAATGCCCGCAATTCTTGGAATCACACCCTAAAGGCCCGAACTGCAACGCATCGGCGCAGCCGAAAAAGAGATGCCGGATCGGCTACTAGGGTGATGGCGCCACCGACAAATTCAAAAACCAGGAACCGCGAGGGCTGCGGTTTTCTTGGCAAAGAATTCTGACTGTTGAGGCATCCCTGCTTAATCGCGAGGGCCACCTGCCAAAACGCGCGTTTGCGCTTCGCGATAATTGGTCAAAAAGAGGTTGTTGTCCGCAACGGTCTTTTCGATGAGCTGCTTGAGCAGGAACATCTCGGAGGCATTGATGACGGCGTGGACGCTTTGCTGGAAGGCCTGCATCGGCGTGAAGGTCTGGAAGGATTCGCCGAAGAGCACGAATGTGCAATGGCGCCGCTGGCTCATGGGCATCTTCTGGATCGCCTGAAGCGTCAGGTTTTCCGTGATGTCGTTGGCGGAAAAGCGTTCCTCGATCACCACGATTTGATAGCGCGCCTGGGCGAAGCGCACGAGGAAATCGCCGTGCGTCGCGGCGGTGTGGACCTTGTAGCCGAGTTCTTCGAGCGCGGTGCGGGCGGCGTCCAGCCATTCCGGGGTGGAGAAAGCCAGCAGGGCGGGTTTGTCGTTCGCGCCAATGAATTCAAATTTGTCGGACATGGCTTACTTGAGTTTGACAACCACCTGGGCGGGTTTGCTGGTGGTTGAGGTGTGGTGACCGGCACCGGCCTTCATGCGCAGGGATGCGCCGCCGTCGGTGGATTCGCCGCGGGATTTTTTGAGCTTGTCAATGTTGCGCATGAGCACGCCCCGCTTGGTGGCGTAAAGCATCGCCATCTCTTCGCTGATCTTGCCGGCTTCGAAGGCTTCGTAGCAGGCCTGGTCGAACGTTTTCCAACCGAAGGGGTAGCTGGCTTCGATGATTTCGTAGAAGGTCTTGCCTTCGGATTCGCCGAGGCGGATGGATTCCTGCACCCGCAAATTTGAGCCCATGATTTCGAGCAGGGCGTGGCGGCCGCCGCCGATCTTCGGGCACAGCCGCTGGCTGACGACCCAGCGGAGCGTGTCGGCGAGGCGCTCGCGAATCTGCTCCTGCTCGTCGGTTTCAAACAGACCGAGAATACGATTGATCGTCTGGCCGGCGTCCGTCGTATGGAGCGTGCTCAGAACCAGGTGACCGGTTTCGGCTGCGCTCAAAGCGATCTTGATGGTTTCGCGGTCGCGGATTTCGCCGACGAGAATGACCTTGGGCGCCTGACGCAACGCCGCGCGCAGGCCGTTGGCGAAATTGTCGAAGTCTGTGCCGAGTTCGCGCTGGTTGAACGTGGAAACCCTGTGCGGATGCACGAACTCGACCGGATCCTCCAGCGTGATGACGTGAACGGGGCGGGTGGCGTTGATCTCCGCCAGCACGGCGGCCAGCGTTGTGGATTTGCCTGAGCCGGTTGCGCCGGTTACCAGTATGAGGCCGGTCTTTTCCTTCGGTAACGACTTCAGAATGGGCGGATGCTTCAGGTCGTCCAGCGTTGGGATCTTGGTGTTCAGTTTGCGCAGCACGATCGAGGAGTTGCCGCGCTGGGAGAAGACGTTGATACGAAAGCGCGCCTTGTCGCCCAGCGTGTAGGCGGCGTCGCAGGAACCGTGCGAGAGCAGGTCGTAGAGGTGCCAGGGATTGTCGCCGACCAGGTTGAGCGCGACTTGCTCGGTCTGGAAGGGCGTGAGCAATTCGATGGGCGGATCCAGCGTGACGGGCTTCAAGTCGCCGAAGGACTCGACCTGAAGCGGTTTATCAACCGTGAACAACAGGTCGGAAACCTCGGGCTGGGATTCCAGCATCGTGGTCAGAACATGGTCGAGTTCGGGGCGGCGCATAGGATGGACGTTTGTTTTTTAATCCTCGTCTTCCGGCGGGTGCGGCAGGAAGGGACGGAACTTCTTTTTATCGAGAGCTTTTTCGTAGGCTTCCTCGGGCGAGATGCGCTTCATGCGCAAGTGCTCCATGATCGAGTCGTCAAGCGGCTGGTTGCCGTATTTCTTGCCGACTTGGATCATGCCGGGAATCTGGTGGGTCTTGCCTTCGCGGACGAGGTTCGCGACAGCGGTGTTGAAGACAAGAATCTCCAGCGCAGCGCAACGGCCCTTCTTGTCGATGCGCTTGAACAAGTTTTGCGCGATGACACCCTTGAGCGCTTCGGAAAGCGTGGTGCGCACCTTGTTCTGCTGCTCGGCGGGGAAAACGTCGATGATACGGTCAACGGTCTTCGCGGCGCTGGGCGTGTGCAACGTGCCGAACACCAAGTGACCGGTGCTGGCCGCGACAAGTGCGAGTTCGATGGTTTCCAAGTCGCGCATTTCGCCGACGAGGATGATGTCCGGGTCTTCGCGCAACGCGCCGCGCAACGCCGCGGCAAAAGACTTCGTGTGCATCCCCACTTCGCGATGGTTCACGAGGCAGTTCTTGCTTTCGTGGACGAATTCGATCGGGTCCTCGACCGTGATGATATGGTCTTTGCGATTCTTGTTCGCGTAATCCATCATCGCCGCGAGCGTGGTGGATTTGCCGGAGCCGGTCGGGCCGGTCACGACGACCAGGCCGCGATGGAGCATGGCGAATTTCTTCAGCACGGCGGGCATCGGCGCGTCGAACTTCTCGAAATCCTCGAACGAAAGCACCTTCGACGGAATCTGGCGGAACACGGCGGAGACGCCGTTCTTCTGGTTGAAGAAGTTCACGCGGAAGCGGGAGAGGCCGGGGATTTCGTAGCCGAAGTCCACGTCACCCGTTTCTTCGAAGACCTTGATCTTATATTCTGGCGCGATCTCGTAGAGCATCGCTTTCAAGGTGTCGCTCTCGAGCGGCGGATAGTCCACGCGCTGGAGCTCGCCATTGATGCGCAGCATCGGCGGGTTGCCGGACGCCATGTGCAAGTCCGAAGCTTTTTGCTCGAACATCAAATTGAAGAATGCGTCAATCTTTGCCATATATCTCCGAAATCTGCGGCACTTATAGCTAAATCCTTACCACACCCCCGACATGCCCCCCGTGGCCGACATAATTCGAGCAGAAATCGCAAAACACGGCCCAATTCCGTTCGCCCGGTTCATGGAACGGGCTTTGTATTGTCCTGAATGTGGATTTTACGAGAAGGAAAAGGACAAAGTCGGGCGCGCGGGCGACTTCTACACCAGCGTCAGCGTGGGGCCCCTCTTCGGCGAACTGCTCGGGTTCCAATTCGCCCTCTGGTTTGCTCAGCAAGACCTCGCATCTTTGCGATTGATCGAGGCGGGCGCACATGATGGTCGGCTGGCGGCGGATATCTTGAACTGGCTCAAGCAACAACGGCCCGAAATCTTCGCGCGCACGGAGTATTGCCTCCTTGAACCCTCGCCCCGCCGCCGCCAGTGGCAAAGCGAAACGCTGGCTGCCTTCGCTGATCGCGTGCGCTGGGCGGACAACCTGACCGACCGCACGCAGCGCCACTCCCCTGCTCCATTCACCCTCATCTTCTCGAACGAACTCCTCGATGCCATGCCGCTCCACCGCTTCGGCTGGGACGCCGCCAAGCGTCACTGGTTCGAATGGGGCGTCGCCGCCGAGGGCGAGCGCTTTGTGTGGACGCGACTGACGCCCGCTCCCCTCCACGGAGCGGCTGATGGTGGGTTCCCTGAATTACCAACCGATCCTGAATTGCTCGATGTCCTGCCGGATGGCTTCACCGTGGAATTTTCCCCGGCGGCGGAACAATGGTGGCGCGCCGCCGCGCAATCCTTGACCGACGGCAAACTGCTCGCCTTCGACTACGGGCACGAGGCCACCCATGTGCTCCTCCCCGAACGGCCCAACGGAACCTTGCGCGCCTATCGCCTGCACAAGCACGTCGAAGACGTGCTGGCCGACCCGGGCGAACAGGACCTCACCGCTCATGTGAACTTCACCCGCATCGAACAAGCCGGACGGGCGGCGGGTTTGAAGACCGAAACCCTCGAGACCCAGGGCCAATTCCTCACCAAGCTGGTGTCCGTGGCGTGGCAACCGGCATCACACTTCGGCGGCTGGGACGCGAAACGCACGCGCCAGTTCCAAACACTGACGCATCCCGAACATCTCGGCCGCAACTTCCGCGTGCTCGTTCAAAGTCGCGGCTGCAATTCGTGATTCGCGAGGGCGAGGGTGGCGATAGCGGCGGTGTCGGCGCGGAGGATGAGCGGGCCGAGCGTGATGGGCACCGCCCCAGCGGTGGCGATGGCCAGATATTCCGCCACGGTGAAGTCGCCTTCGGGGCCGATCCAAAGGGCAGCGGTCTTGGGCGGGGCGGCTTGGGTGCGGAGAAAATCAGCGACGACGTCGCGCAGGGATTTGCTGCCGGCCTGGAGGGAGGCGACGACGGAGAATTTCCATTCAGCGCGGCGGTCGAGGAGGTCGATCAGCGTGGCGGGCTTTTCGATGACGGGCAGCCAGGGTGAGCCGCATTGCTTGATGCTTTCGATGGCGATCTGTTGCCATTTCTCGACCTTGGCGGCGGCGTCGCGTTCGCGGATGTCCACGACGACGCGTTCGCTGAGGAGCGGGATGAGGCGGGCGGCGCCGAGTTCGGTGGCTTTCTGGACGATGGTCTCGAAGGCGGGGCCTTTGGGGATGGCCTGGATGAGAGTGAGCGCGCAGGGCAACGGGGCGTGGTGTTCGCGGCGTTTCACGGCGACGCGCACGGTGCGTTTGCCGGCGGCAGCGATGGTGCAGGTGAGGATGTCGCCCGCGCCGTTCAGCACGGTGAGGTCGTCGCCGTCGGTGAGGCGGAGGACTTGGGTGGCGTGGCGGGCTTCGCGCTCGGGCAGTTCAAACACGTCGCCCCGGGATTGGTCGGGGGGGACGTAGAAGCGGCGCATACCGGTGGTTTACTGGAAGAACTTTTTCGCCTTCTCGAAGAAGTTCTGGGCGAGGGGGCTTTCCTTGCCGTTGCAGAGTGCGCTGAATTCTTCGAGTTTCTTGCGTTGTTCGCCGCTGAGCTTGGTGGGGACTTCGACGTTCACGCGGACGTGCAAGTCGCCGTGGCCGTAGCCTTGCAGGTTTTTCATGCCCTTGCCCTTGAGGCGGAAGATGGTCCCGGGCTGGGTGCCGGCGGGGACTTTGACCGTGGCGCGACCTTCGAGCGTGGGCACTTCGATCTCGGAGCCGAGCGTGGCTTGCACGAAACCGATGGGCACTTCGCAGAGGAGGTCGTCGCCTTCGCGGTGGAAGATCTCGTGCTGCTTGATGCGCAGGACGACGTAGAGGTCGCCGGGCGAACCGCCGCGCAATCCGGCGTCGCCGTTGCCGGAGGAACGGAGGCGTGCGCCGGTGTCCACGCCCGCCGGGATGCGGAGCTGGATCTTGGCGCTTTTCTCGCGGCAGCCGGAACCGCGGCACGTGCGGCAGGGCTTTTCGATCACGCGCCCGGCGCCTTCGCAGGCGGGACACGTCTGGGCGATGCTGAAGATGCCGCGGGACGTGAGCACTTGGCCGCGTCCGCCGCAGGTGGGGCAGGTCTTGACCTTGGAACCTTCTTCGCTGCCGGAGCCGTGGCAGGCGTCGCAGCGTTCGGATTTGGAGATGGTGATCTCCTTCTCGCAGCCGTGCGCGGCTTCTTCGAGGGTGAGTTCCATGTCGTAACGGAGGTCGTTGCCGCGTTGCGGGCCGGTCGGGTCCGCGCGGCCACCGCCGAAAAATTCATCGAAGATACCGCCGCCGCCCCCGCCGCCGAAGACTTCACGGAAGATGTCGAAGGGATCATGGAATCCGCCGCCGCCACCACCACCGCCGCCGCGACTGGCGCGTTGGCGCGGATCGAAAGCAGCGTGGCCGTATTGGTCGTAAGCGGCGCGCTTCTGTTGGTCGCTCAACGCTTCGTAAGCTTCGCCGAGTTCCTTGAATTTTTCCTCCGCGGCCTTGTCGCCCGGATTTTTGTCCGGGTGATATTTCACCGCGAGCTTGCGGTAGGCCTTCTTGATTTCGTCGTCGCTGGCAGAGCGGTCGACGCCGAGGATTTCGTAATAGTCGCGTTTGGCCATGGGGGCGTGATGCGTGGTGCGGGTTCGGTTCAGGCCGCAGGTTTGGCCGGGGTTTTGGCGACGATGACGGTGGCGGGGCGCAGGAGGCGTTCGCGCAGGCGGTAGCCTTTGCGGAGCTGTTGCATCACGTGGCCTTCGGGGTGCTCGGCGGACTCGGCTTGCGAGACCGCTTCGTGCAGGTTCGGGTCGAAGGGTTTGCCGTGGGCTTCCACTTCCTCCAAGCCGGCATCGGTCAGCGTGGACTTGAGTTGTTGCTGGATCATCTGGACACCGGTGAGGAGCGTCTTGGCGTCGGCAGAGTCGCTGGCTTGAACAGCGGTGAGCGCGGCTTCGAAGTTGTCGAGCACAGGGATGAGCTTTTGCATCAGGCCTTCGTGCGCGAATTTCACGGCGTCCTGCTTCTCGCGGGCGGCGCGCTTCTTGTAGTTATCGAGATCGGCGGTGAGGCGGAGGAGGCGATCCCAATATTCGGCGGCCTTGGCGGCCTGCGCTTTGAGTTCGTCGAGCTGCGCAGGCGTGAGCGCAGGCGCGGCTTCCGCCGGGGCGGCGGCGTTCTCGTTGGCGGTCGTCGTTGGAGATTCTGGATTGCTCATACGGACAAAAATCGGGGCGGGACGATAAACGAAAAGTGCTGCCGGGGCAACCGGCAGCACGGGGCGGAAATCCAAACCCGGTCAGGGGTTGCTGACGAGCGCCTTGAACTCAGGCGTCTGCGCGAGTTGCTTGTAGCGCGGGTCGGTGGCCAGAGCGGAACGGATATTGGGCGCGGCCGGATTCGTCTTGGCCCGGGCGTCGCTCAGCACAAGTGATTTTTTCAGGGCCACCATCCCCTCGGGCACCTTGCCATTCATCACCTTGATCGAAGCCAGATCGTAGAAAGCCTCTGCGGAATCGGACTTGATGACGGACAGACGCTCCAAGCTTTTTTCCAGCCCGGGAAAATCCTGCATGGTCATGAAAACCTGGATGATCATGTTGACCAAATCCGGGCTCGCATTGGGGGAGTCCAAGATGGAGTAGAGGTGCGGGCGGACCTCTTCGAGTTTGTTGGGAATGCGTTCGACGGCGTAGAAGTTGGCGACGGCGAGAATGGCGTCGGCATTCAACTTGGGGCTCTTGAGGACTTCATCCAGCACCTCGATGCATTGTTCGGTCTGGCCAAGCTGGCGGTAGAGGCTGACCAGATTCACGGCGGCCTGAAAATCACCCGGGTTGGCTTTCCACTGCGCCTTCAGTTTGGAGATGTTCTCGTCCACCTTGGGCGCGCTTTCCCGGAAGCTCTTCAAACGCTTCACCGTGTCGCCCAACTGGGTGTTGTTTGGGTCGAGCTTTTGTGCCGTTTCGACGACCAGAATGGCGTCATCAAAACGGCGAGTAGCGATAAGCACCTGCATGTAACGGAAGACAGCTTCCGGGCTGTAGGGACAGAAGGCGAACGCCTGCTTGAAGGAGAAGTCGGCTTCCTTCAACAGGTCGTTGTATTCTTTCGTCCCGGGCCGGGCGACATAGGGCTTCTGTTCGTCAGGGATGACAGGCATCCCGTTCATGCCCAGGCGCCATGCGTAGATACCCGCGATGGAGCTGCGCAGTTTGGAGAAGGCCTTTTGACCTTGGTCATCGCGAACGAATTTGAGGTCGCCCTTGAAACCGTTGAAGTCCTTGCGCAAATAAGTCTTCTCGACGAAATCCACAATTTCCTTCACCGACGTGTTGTAGGTGATCCAATTGCCGATCAGACGCTCGGAGTAATCCGACCAGAACTGATGGTCCTGCTCCAGCACCTCGACGGGGAGCGATTTCGTCGGCTGGCGATTGATCTTCATGATGACGCCGAAGGGCGTGAGATGCGGATACATCCACTCCAGCGGGAAACTTTCCTCGACGAAGAACTCATTCGTCGGGTTGTGGTCGAACATGACCTTGGTCAACAGACCGTTGATGGCCATGACGGCGACCTGGCCGGAAACTTGGACGCGGTCAATGCCATTGGCATCCTTGACAACGCGGACGTCTTCGCCGGGGCGAAGCTGACCGATCTGCATCCGTCGCTGCGCGTCCGCCATGTATTCCTGGAAGCAACGCTGGGAGTCCTCCGGCGTGGCGATATACATCTCGTTCTTCGGATAAACGCCCTCGGCACGGCGGCGTTTCTCGATGCTGTTGCCAAGATCAATGAACGGCTTGTCGAGCCATTCGTAGGCCGTCTTGGCCAGCGGATGCGTGACGTATTCGCGCTCCTTCGGGTCGCGAACCATGAGCGTCTGGACGCATTCCTTGAAGAACGGCTTGTCGTATTGGATCTGCGCGCTCTTGTTGTAGTGCGAGCGGATATACATCAGATAGGTGCCATCGGCGAGGGCGTTCTGCGTGATGATATAAACATCGCGGCGGTCAAAATTCGGATCACGCGGCTTGCAACTCGGTGGGATGAAGCTTTCGCAGAAGATCATGTAGGTTGGGCAGAAGCGGCCCGGATCGGTGCCACCGTAGAGGATGGCGTCGCGCGTCATTTCCGGATAGACGTATTTGCCCTTCACCGGATCTTTCATCAACTCGGCGCGCCGTTTCGGGTCATAGCTCAACTTGCCATCCGTGTCCCTGAACGGCGGCGTGAACATGTCGTGTCCAAACCAATAGCCGAACAGGTGATTGCGCTGCTCATTGTCGGCCCAGTGTGAGATGACCGAATGCAACGGCATGACGGTGAAAAGCACCAAGGCCACACCCAAATGCGGCTTCTCGCGGCCCAGAAGGAGCATCACCAGAAAGACCGCCACCAGACCGATGAGCAAAAGTCCGGCGATGATCGGCATGCCATATTGGTTCGACTGGAACGCACGACCCAAAGCGCTGAAAACGCTGGCACCTTGAAGGCCTTCATTCATTTCCAGTGCGGTGGCATAGAGGGAATAGACGGCGAATGCCCCACCCACGCCACAGCCGATCAAGCCGAGCGGACGGAATTCCTTGTAACGCACCAGCAGGCTCGCCGCGATCATCGTCAAACCGTAACCAATCCACATGACGATCATCACATGCGAAGCCGTAAAGAAGACGCGGGTGAGTTCGCGTTGTTGCTTGTCGAAGCCGGGGTTGAGCAACACGATGAGCAGCACGGAGAGGCAGAGGTAGATGGCAACCAAGCCAATCATCCACGAACGCTCGCGCTTTTGCATGCGCGGCAAGAACAGGAAAGGCACGAGTGCGATGAGAGTGTAAACCCAGTTGAATTCATCAATGATGCCGTGGCCGACCATCACCAATTGCTTCACAAAAGTCGTCCAGCCGTTGACCGTGAAGAAGTTGGTGGGGTTGGTCTTTTCATACTGGCCGCGGGTCAGGGCATGAATGAAACCCTCAAGCGTGCGCGGATAGCCCCATTGCATCGGCGGCGTGCTCATGCCGGACAGTGGCATGTAAAGGTTGAACCCGGCGCCAAAGAGCCAGAGCAAACCGCAGGCGAGCACGAAGAGCCATTCCAGCCCATCTTTGCGGGTTTCCCAGCCAAGCCACACGACGAGCGCGAAGGCCGCGAGAGCCAGCACCGCACACAGATTGCCGAGCCCCGACTTGCCCATACCTGGAATGGCGCAGGCGAAGATGACCAGTCCCATCAATGCCGTGTCGCGGCATAATTCGAGGAACGTGATGCGAGTAAGAACAGCGAAGAGGATGTAAGTCGCCAAAAACGTCACGCCGACCAGATTGAAAATGGCGAATACCATCGGGTTGGTGTCACGGAATATCATCTCTTGCGCCCAGAGGACGACGCCGCCGGTATATGCGATGGCGCACCACAGGAACATGTTCCGGCCCATCTTGTAATCCACGGCAGCAATGGCCACGACGATGCCCATGGCGGCGACGATCAGGGTCTGGTGATTCGTGAAACAAATTCCGAAGATGAAGAACGCCCAAGCCAAATAACGCCATTTTTTCGGCGTGTAAATCCAGCGCAACAGCAGCGCCAGCACAATCATCAGCGAGACCACGCTGAAAGAATACACTTCAACGATAACAGACTGGCTCCACATGTAACCGTTGAAGCCGAGCAAGGTGCCGGCGACATAGCCGGAGATGACGCAGATGGCGTTTTCCCACTTGCGGTCGATGTTTTTAAGCACTTCGATGCCTTCAATCATCAGGCTGCTGCCGCGTGAGACGATGAGACCGATGAGACCGCAAGCAAAAGCACCTGCAAACGCTTCCCCTATGGCTACGCGCCAAGCGATGTTGTTAAAAGGCAGATAATTCGCCCAGAGGTAAGTATAGAGCGTCCACACCGGATAGCCGGGCGGATGTGGGATGCCCGCGTAAAACGACGCCGTCGCCAGTTCACCGGAATCCTCCAGCGTCAAATCGGGCGCGATGGTCAGGTAGTAACCCACCATTACGATAGTCGTGACCACCAAGAGACAAAACCAGTCAATCGGACGGAAGAGTGCTGGTGTCTTCGGCACTGCCGGCGGAGATTTTGCAGCGGCGGTTGGAGACGCGGTGGGGGCGCCCTTGGTGGTCGTCTTAGTGTCCGTGCTCATGTAATTGAAATGGCCGTGAATCGAGCGGGCTAGTTGAAAGAGAACCCGGCGGTTTGTCCATCCCAAACCTACCGCCAAACGGCCTGTTTCCTTGCTCCCTCTGCTGTTTTCAGGGCTTTTTGACAGCCCGAACGGGGAAATGTTTAAAAATAGTCAGGTGGTGACCCAAGTGGGGTTAGAGACCAAGCTCCAATCCAAATCTGCCCGCTGCTCCGGCAACTATGGACTACTCATTGTGCGGAATCTGAATGGTGCTGCCGCCGATGAACTCGCGGATGACCGCGTCGCCCGGAATCAGGTCGAAACTTTTCGCCGCGTCGAGCGTAAGGCCTTCCACTGACCGCACCAACGATGTGATGCGCCCCAGCCGGATGCGCGCGTCCACGAAGCCACCATAATCCTGCATCTCGGATTCGCCAGGCAACATGCCCAGCCCTTCGGCGAAGAAAGGCTTCAACGCCGCCAGTTCGAAGGGAAAGCCGCCGTCAATGACCGCATCAGCCAGCCCACGCAGCGGAATGATGCTGAACAATTCACCGGCACGCACGTAATGCCAGTGTAGGATGGTCCGAAGCGGACTGTGATTCCGGTGTTTTGCATCGCGCAACATACGGCGCATCAAGCGCACATCCGTGAAAGGAATTCTCCGTCCGGTTGAACCATCCCCTTCGAGGAGAGTCGTAAGGTTTTCAATATAGACGCGGAACTGTGCCGAAGCAGGGATGCCTTCCGTGATGGGCGGATACAGACCATGCAGGCAGTCGAGCAGGAGGATTTGATTTGGCTCCAGCTTCACCGGTTTCGTCCCAACCCGGCGGCCATCTTTGAAACTATACACCGGCTTATCGATCGTCTGCCCTTCGAGCAACGCGCACAGGTGTGAATTCAACAACTGGATATCCAGCGCCTCAGGTGTTTCATAATTGCGGTCGTTGATCCAATCGGTCGGATGCTCCACCAGCGGCCAGAAATAATCGTCCAAGTTAAGCATCAAGAACTGCAGCCCGTGCCGCCGCAGCCGCTCGGTCAACTTCACCGTGGTGGTGGTCTTGCCCGACGAACTAGGCCCGCTGATCCACATGAGCCGGATGCGGTCGCCCTTGCTCAAACGCGTCAACATCCGTTCCGCCGCGGCATCCAGTGATGTCTCATAACGTGCGATGGACGCCTCCACGAGCCCTTTCAATCTGCCGCCGCGTGTGATTTCGTTTAGCGCGGCCACGGATTCGCATCCGTGGGCTTTGTTCCAGGCCTGCACTTCCGCGATACGCTCGCGGGGAAAGCCATTGCCGACGAACTGTTCCTGCGTGATGGCGCCTTCCCGCAACCAGTGTCGGCACCAGCGATAGCCCGCGTAGGCATCAGCGGTATGTTGAAAGCCGTAACTGCGCAACGAATGCAGCACCTCGTCCTGGATCATCTCGATGGTGGGCGGGAAATTGGAGATGAGATGGTGCGGGTTCGAGTTCAGGCAGACCACCACCGCTTCGGCGAGGAAATCGGCAATGCTCGCATCGTTGCCACAGGACGTGAAAACGGTGTCGTTGATGCCGGCATGACGGTCTTGTGAAAAGCCGCCGATGGATTCCGCCGCGCGCAGGATGGCTTCGCGAATACGGGCGTGGTCGAAGCGGACGAGGGCGCGGTTTCGTTTCTGGACCTTGACGATGCGGTTCTCGACAGCCATAGCGGACGGAGCATAGTCAATCCGCACGATTACACAACGAAGACATCTGCAATTGAATGGCGGATTTGTAATGGCGTCCAAGACGACACCGTGATTAATCTTCGCCGTCGTGTGGCGGAGGTTGAAACTTTTTACAGGCCCACGCGTCTTGGTAGGCAATGTTTCGAGGCAAAAACATCTGGCTCATTCCGTTGATCACCGCGCTGGCCGTGGCCGGCATCGGCTGGTGGGCCGACGTGCAGTTGCGCCGCGTCATCCAACAGGAAATCCGCGACGGCCTTCAATCCACCCTCGATGCCAACGTGACCGCGCTGGAAATCTGGATCACCAACCAGAAGCGCATCGCAGCGGCCATCGCGGATGAACCGCGGTTCAAATCCCTGGCTCTGGAACTCCTCGATACCCAACGGGTCCAGACCAACCGCCTCGCCACAACCGAATCCGTGCGCCAGCTGCTCGTGACCGAGAAGTTCGCCGAGCGTTTGCGTAATCTGGGCTATCCCTATGCGCAGATCATCAACACCAACCTGATCATCGTTTCCGAGAATATCCGCAACCGCGGTCGTTTGGGCGCCAGCGTCCCGGACACACTCGCGCCGCTCTACCGAGAGCTCTTCGACAAAGGCGAACCACTCCTCGTGACGCCGTTCAAGGTCCCCCGCCCTGAACTCGCCCGCCGGTTACCGCAGCGCTTCGGCCAGCGTTTCCGCCCTTTCGACGCCCCAACCAACGCGCCGCCCGGAGAAAACTTCTTGCCGCCGCCCGAGCGCCCCCTCCCGCCAACCAATCAAGCCGTGATGCAGGTGGCAGTGCCAATCAAGAATGCCAGCGGCATTGTTTGCGGTGCGCTGGTGTTGGTCATCAATCCCGATGCGGAGTTCACACGCATCCTTTCGGTCGCACGCACAGGCGATTCCGGTGAGACGTTTGCGTTCGATACAGAAGGCGTGATGCTTTCGCAGAGCCGGTTCGACAAGCAGTTGAAGGAGTTCAAACTGCTGAACGACAAACCAGACGTGACTTCGGCGTTGACCTTGAGATTGCGCGATCCGGGCGGCGAACTGGCCAGCGGATACACGCCAAAAACCAACAGCCCTTTGATCCTGATGGTCGAGCGTGCGGTGACAGGTGACTCGGACGTGGAGATCAAACCATTCCGCGATTATCGCGGCGTGCCAACGGTCGGCGCATGGCGCTGGCTGGGTAACTACAACTTCGGCATCGGCACCAAGCTCGACGAAAGCGAGGCGTTCCACACGCTGCGCATGGTGCGCGCGGTGTTCATGGTGTTGTTCCTTCTGCTGTTGTTGGCCTCATTGCTCATTCTGATGTTCACCTACTCGCACCTGCTGTGGCGGCGACGGTTGACCGAGGCTGAACTCAAAGCCCGTCAACTTGGCCAATATCGGCTCATGGAGAAGATCGGCGAGGGCGGCATGGGTTCGGTTTACAAAGCACGTCACGCGCTGCTGCGGCGCGAGACAGCGCTCAAATTATTGCCGCCGCACAAAGCCGAGCCGCATGCCATCAAGCGCTTCGAGCAGGAAGTCCAGCTCACGTGCCGCCTCGCGCATCCCAACACGATTCAAGTCTTCGATTACGGTCACACGCCCGACGGTATTTTCTATTACGCGATGGAATTCCTCGATGGTTTGACGGCCTACGACTTGGTTTCACGTTACGGGCCGCAGCCGGAAGGGCGCGTCATCTACATCTTGGAACAAGTCTGCGGCTCCTTGGGCGAGGCGCATTCGCTCGGCCTCGTGCATCGCGACATCAAACCCGGAAACGTGTTCCTCACCGATCGCGGCGGCGTGCCGGACAACGTGAAGGTGCTCGACTTCGGTCTCGTGCGACATTTCGGACCAAACGCCTCCGAGGCCAACCTGCCCGAGTTCGTCGGCGACGAGGGCATCGTCGGCACGCCGAACTTCATCGCACCGGAGGCCATCACCAATCCCGACGCCGCCGATGCCCGCAGCGACATCTATTCGGTCGGCGTGCTCGCTTACTTCCTGTTGACCGGGCAATACGTGTTCGAGGCCGAAACCATCGCTGAAGTGTGTCAGCGTCACCTTCACGATAAGCCACGGTCCCCCAGCGCGGCCATGGGTTTGGCCTTTCACCCAAGTCTGGAAATGATCGTCATGCGTTGCTTGGAGAAAGATCCCGTCGCGCGTCCGCAAACGGCGGCCGAATTGATCAGTGCACTGACAGAGTGTGATGTGTCGCCATGGACACCGGAGCAGCGGAAAGATTGGTGGAAGAGCTATCGCGAAACCCCAGCACCTGCGGCGGCGGCCACCGGTAAAGGCACAACCCGCGAGGATACCGTCAAGATCAACATCGAAGAGCGAACGCCTTGAGCGCTGCTCGATGCCGGAAAAAATCAAGGGTGCCGTTGCCGGCACCCTTGACTCGTATCGATGAATCAATCCGCTTACGGAGCTAGGTAATTCAAACGGAAGAACGTGGTCGGATCCGTGATGGAGATGGGGTTCGTGTAGCTCGAACTGCTCGTCGAGCCAGGCAGGTTGACCCAGTTGGTTTGCAAGCCGATGGCACGACTGTTGGTCTGCATCTGCAGCGTCCAGCCTTGGTGATCCACCGGCCAGCTCATAATGAGGTTTCCACCCGAGACGGTGCGAGTAACGGTCACCGGCGCCGTCGAGGGTAACCGGGTCACAGCGACGTTATAACTCAGGACCGTCGTCGCATCCGCGGCGGTCACGCGAACTTCAACCGGATTCGCAGCGAGCGGAACGGTGTCGAGTGTGAGTGCGGGGCTGGGATTGCCCGAGACAACCACGTTGGTCACGCCGCCGAAGATCACTTGGATCGTGGCCGCCGGGTCAGCCGCCGTGGGCGTCACCGTGATCGGGCTGTTGGCATAAGCGTTGGTGGCGGTGTAGCTCAACACATTGGAGGCAAAGGCGGGCACCAACGTCCCAGCCGGCGTCACGACCAGCGAGGCGAGGTTCGCATTTGTGCTGACCGGCGTGGCTGTGCTCACAACGAGCAGCGTGCCGTCGATCGCGAGGCGATTGGACCAAGCCAGGCCTACGTCCGGAGCTGCAGGAACGATCGCGTCGAACGCGCCCGCGTAAGTCGCGGCGGTGAAGAGCTTGAACGCGGTGCCATTCGTGATGGCCTGGGCGCCGATGTTGGTGATCACCAGCGTGCCGCCGTAGGTGAGGTTGCTCACGCCGACGAGCTGATCGTTCGCCAGCGTGTCCATGTTCAACTGCATCAAGTTGGTGGAGCCAAATTGGAACGTCACGTCGTTGGTGACGGTGAACGTGCCGATGCCCGTGTTCGCCGGGGACAACGTCGCATTGGTTTGGAGGACGAGCGGCCCCGCCACGAGACCGGTGCCCGCCAGCGTGCCTGCGGTGACGGTCGTGGGGCCGTTGTAGCTGTTCACGCTGTTCAGCACGAGCGTGCCCGTGCCGAGCTTGGTCAAGCCGCCGTCGGTGGCGTTGTCGCCGGGGATGACGCTGTGGAGCAGCGGGAGCGCGATGCCGATGGTGAAACCGTTGTCATCGATGATCGCGCCGCCGTTGCGGACGTTCGCGACGAGGCCGAGCGAGGCAGGCAGGAATGACGTGTTGTCCTTGCCTGCGCGCATTGTGCCGCCGTTGAAGTTGTTCGTGGAAAGCTGCGTCCCGCCGGTCTGTGATTTGATCTGGCCGCCCATGATGAGGGTGCCGCCGTTGAGATTCAACGTGGTGACGGCCGCCGCCGCCGTGGAGTTGTGGATGTCGAAGTTCGTTGCCCCGAGGTTGAGCGTGGCGTTGTCCTGCATGAGCAGTTCGACCCGCCCGCCCGTGGACTGACCGCCGCCGAGCGAAACACCGCCCAGCGTGACCGTGGCATTACCTTTGAGACGCGTGAATGTGCTGTTGCCCGTGCTGTTGCGGCCGAAGGCGCAGAAGGCCGAGGAGCTGAAATTCGCGTTGCTGACGATCTCCACCGTGCCGCGGGGGATGATGAAGAAGCTCGGGCCGAAGCTGCCGTTGCCAGTGAGGTCGAGCGTGCCTGCGATACCAGCGGGGCGGAACTGCGCCGCACCGGTGACAAAGATGTCGCCCGCCCAGGTGGCCGCCGCGCCGTTCGCGGAAACGTCCATCATGAAGTCCGTGGCGGAACTGTTCGTGACGATGAAGTTGTTGGTGATGGTGACGCCGGGGGCGAGGTGAACGAAGCCGCCGAAGTAAACCATGTTGCCGGTGCCGATGGCCGCGTTGTTCGAGAGAACCAGTGTGCCAGCCGTATTGGTGCTGCCGCCGGAGTAAGTATTGGCCGCGCTGAGCACCGTGGTGCCGCCGCCAGACTTAACGAACGAGCCGCCACCGCTGATAATATTGCCGAATACGATGTTGTCGGAACGGTTGATGCCGAACGTAGCGTTGTTGGTCACGTCGGTGGTGATCAGACCCGAAGTGGAACCGCTGCCGAGTTGCAGGGTGCCCGCGCTGATGGTTGTGCTGCCGGTGTAAGAACTGTTGCCGGTCAGGGTCAATGTGCCGCTGCCGCTCTTGCTCAGCGTCCCACCGCCAGTGATCGCGCCGGACAAGATCTGCGCCGCCGGATTGGCCACGATGAGACTGCCATTGTTTGCCACGTTGCCCGCAATGGTGCCGGTGGCGCTCGTGCCGTCGCCGAGCTGGAGCACGCCGTTGCTGATGGTTGTGCCGCCGGTATAAGTGTTCGTGCCGAGCAAGGTCACCGTGCCGGAGCCGAGTTTCAGCAAGCTCGTTGCGCCGCTGATACCACCGGGGCCCGCGAAACTGTAGCTCTTGGTCACGTTGCTGATGGTGACGCTGCCGGGCGTGACGTTCGCGGGCAGGACCACTGCGGTTGAACCGGAGGCGGCGTCGTTGAAGAGAGGAAAGTCGCCTTCAAAGTAAAAGCTCGGAACGGCGGAGGGATTCACCCAGTTCGTCGAGGTGGCAATGTCCCAGTTCGCGTTTTGCAAACCGGTCCAAGTGCGAACCGTCGGCGGTTCCGGTCCCGCAGTGAGAAGCAAGTCAACGGAGCTGTTGGCCGAATTGTCCACGATGGATCCGGCGACGCCCACGGGGACGTTGCTCAATCCAAAGTTGAACGTGCCGAGAATCGCGCCTGTGTATTTGATGAGCACGATCTGCGTGGGATAAGAGCCGAGGCCGGAGACACCCGCGAGGTCGATGAGGTTGGTCGTGCCGCCGACGGAGAGGTTCTTGACGAAGATATTCGTGCGGGCGGAGGCAACCGTGAGCGTGAAGGCGCCGTTGGTCGTGCCGAGATTGGCGATGGGCAACGCAGCGGTTCCAGCCGTTGTGCTCAAAGTGAGGCGACCGGTGTTCAGGTTGATCGAGTTGGTGATGCTCTTTGCGCCGGCGGTGATGACTGCAGCGGTGACGTTGCCGCCGTTGATGTTGAGCGTGCCGCTGGTGTTGGTGGCTGCGGCGCTGGTAGCTGAGGCGGTGTTACCCAGCACGAGCGAGGTGTTGACAGTGAGGTTCGCGGTCGGGCCATTCACGTTGACGAATCCGAACATCGGGTTGGTGTTGGTCGGATTACTGAAAAATTGGTTGCCGACCAGCAGCGTGTTCACGTCGATCGTGCCGGCCGTGAAAGTCAAAATTCCGCGCGTTGGCGCGGTGCCGGTGTTGGCTGTGCTGCGGTCACGAGCCAGCGAAATCGTATTCACCAGCGCATCGACCGTGCCGCCTGAAAAGTCATTGGTGCCAACGGCGCTGCCGCTGGAAGTGCCACTATCGGACATGTCTCCGATGGCCCAGAAAGAAACGCGGCTCGAACCGCCACTCGCTCCGCGGAACACAGCGGATGGACTACTGAAGGCCGGGTTGAAGAGCATGGACGAGGTCGTCTTGGCTTTGCCCACTCCGATACTGTCGCAGTTGATGGTGTTGACATGGCCGAGGAAGAGGAAATTTGGCCCGCCGTTGTTGCCATTGTTCAAGCCGACCTGGATGCTGTTGGTCAAGGGAATGCCAGCCGTGGTGTAAGTTCCGGCAAACGCAGCCGTGATGGTATTGGTGCGGCCGAGCAACAACGTGCCGGTCGCGTTCTGCACATTGTTCGCGCCGCCATCAATCGTCGTCCCGACGCTGATGCGGCTGACGCTTGCGGAGAAGGTATCCAATCCAGCCATGTCCAGCGTGGCGCGCTGGGTGGCATTCGCGCTCGCTGACTTGCCTTGGTCAACCAGGATGATGGCCGCCGTGTTGCTGACGAACAGCGCTCCCGAACCAACGATGCTGTTGTAGATATAGTTGGTGTTGCCGGCATCCGTCAGCGTGCCCACGGTCACGCCTGCCGAACCGGTGATGTTCAACGCCTGACCAGCCGAGATGGACAACGTGTGCGCATTCGTCGGCGGGATGATGAAATTGGTGTTGGCGAACTGAAGCGAGTTGATGGTCAGACTCGTGTCCACGACGGTGTTGACCGTGTTGGTCGCGCTGGCGGCACCAGCGATGTAAAATTTGATGTCGTTACCCGCAGGTGTGCCACCGGTCCAGTTGGCGGCATTGGACCAGTTAGTGTCAGTGCCACTCGCACCGGTCCATGAGACCGTGGCAGCATGGCTGGCGATGGAAGTAAGCACCCCCAAACCGACAGCGACGACGGCGGAGTGCCTGAATGCAAACAGGTTTAATTTCATGGGAGGCTTGGGAAGCGGACGGGATGTTAGGTTATTTGGAACATTGACCGAGGTGAGACTATCAGCCAGCGGGCGGGCAAGCGCTCATGAATTTGTGCACATTGTGTTGAAAAATGTGCCGCCTTACTTTCGGTAGCTTTGACCAGCTCAAAATCCGTGTTCCCTCGGTGTTCCATCTGTGGCTAAATCCCGCCCGTCATCATGGAATACGAAGCTGTCATCGGGCTCGAAACTCACGTCCAGCTCAAGACCCAGTCGAAGATGTGGTGCGGCTGCGCCAACGCATTCGGCTCGCCGCCGAACACCAACGTCTGCCCCGTCTGCCTCGGCATGCCCGGCGTGTTGCCCGTCGCCAACGCGGAAGCGCTCCGCCTCACCGTCCTCACCGGCTACCTGCTGAACTGCGAAATCCCCCGCTTCGCCAAGTTTGACCGCAAAAATTATTTCTATCCCGACTCCGCCAAAAATTACCAGCTCACGCAATACGACAAACCGTCCACGGCGAACGGCTCGGTGGACTTTGAATTCCAAGGCGGCACGGCGCGCGTCCGCATCACGCGCGCGCACCTCGAGGAGGACGTCGGTAAGAATTCCCATTTCGACCGCATGAGCGGCGTGGATTTCAACCGCGCGGGCGTGCCGCTGCTTGAAATCGTTTCCGAGCCGGACATTACCAGCGCTGACATGGCTTACGAGTATTTGAATGCGCTGAAGGAAATCCTCCAGCAAGGCGGCGTCTCCGACTGCGACATGGAAAAAGGCATGGTGCGCTGCGACGTGAACATCAGCGTGCGGCCCAAGGGAACGAAGGAACTCGGCGCGAAGATCGAGATCAAGAACATGAACAGCTTCTCCGGCGTGCGCCGCGCGGCGGAGTATGAAATCGCGCGCCAGATCGGCGTGGTGTCCAAGGGCGGCAAGCTCATCCAATCCACCCGCCGCTGGGACGACGTGGCAGGCATCACCGAAGAAATGCGCACGAAGGAAGACGCGCACGACTACCGCTATTTCCCCGAGCCGGACCTCATGCCGTTCGAGCCGACGGATGAATGGCTCGCGGAAGTGAAGTCGCGCGTGGTGGAACTGCCGCTCGTGCGCAAGCAACGCTTCATGCGCGACTATCAGTTACCCGCGGGCGACGCCGAGGTGTTCAAGCTGAATTCCGAATTGGCAAAGGAATTTGAAACGGCGATTGGAAGTATTCCGAAACAAACTCAGGGAGAGCAGCGACTCAGGTTGATTAAGTTGACCGCAAATTTGCTGATAAATAACTCGCAGCTATTGTTTAAGAAGAAGGACGCAGAAGATGCTGAGTGGGACTTCAGCGCGAGTTGCCAGCCTGAAGTAAGGGCATTCCCAATTACGGAAATGGTGAATCTTGCCGGTCTCATTCAAGCCAGCACGATCAACGTTACCACGGCTCAGCAGGTAGTGTTACCGGAGATGATAAAAACCGGCAAGGCGCCCGCCGCCATTGTGCAGGAGAAGGGCCTCGCACAAGTCAGCGACACCGGCGCCATCGAGAAGATCTGCGACGAAGTCATCGCCGCGAACCCCGGCCCCGCCGCGGATTTCAAGGCCGGCAAGATTGCCGCGCTCAACTTCCTCAAGGGCCAGGTGATGAAACTCTCCAAAGGCAAAGCCAACCCCGGCGTCGCGGGCGAGATTCTGGAGCGGAAGTTGAAAGCTTAGTCGCCCGCGTCACTCGGGTTTCTTCTCTTTAGGGATTTCAAAATCCGATTGGCGCCGCGTTTCACGAACGCCGCCGGGCCCAGACCATCCACCAGCTTCCAAAGAATCCGAGCCCCAAACCGATGGCAGTCCACCAATAACCCGACCCGAGCCGCAGTGGGTTGGAAATCCACCCAGCCTCCTCACCGAACAGTATCACCGTCTTCGCCAGTCCGAATGCGCCCGCGCCAAGAATGCCGCCGGCGATGGTGAACGCTTTGATCAGATTTCGGCCGGCCTTGTCCGGCGGATGGTTTTGGTCTGCCTCGGGCATGGTCACCGTTCCCCAATCGGTCAGGGTAGCGCTTCGCCGCGCGCGGCCACGTAAAGGCGATACCATTCCTCGCGGTCCAGCGTTATGTCCGCCGCGCGTGCGGCCTCCCGGATACGCTCCGGATTCGCCGAGCCGACGATGGGCATGATACCGCTGGGATGTTTCATCAACCACGCGAGTGCGATCACCGTGCGGCTCACGCCGCGCGCCAAGGCGATGCTGTCCAGCACCGGCAACAACGCGTCGAGCTTGTAAGTCTTCTGTGCAGGCAACAGTTTCGTGGCGCCGTCGCCAATCAGCCCCCCCGCCAACGGACTCCACGCGAGCGGCGTGAGTTTCTCAGCCAGGCATTGGTCAAGCGCCCCGTCCACAAAGGGCGCGAGTCGCGCGAGACTGATCTCCATTTGATGCACAATGATCGGCTGGCGGGAACATTTCAGGATAGCCGCCACGAGCGTCGGGCGAAAGTTGCTCAAGCCGAAGCAGCGCACCTTGCCGCTGTCATGCAACTGATCGAACGCCGCCGCGATTTCCTCCGGGTCGGACAACACGTCCTCGCGGTGCAACATGTAAAGATCGATGGTCCCGATGCCCATGCGTTGCAATGACGCATCGCACGAACGCAGGATGTGTTCGGCGGAGCAATCGTAGCGATGCGGTGAATTGGAGTTGGGCTCGCCCGGACGCCGCACGCCGCATTTGGTCGCCACCAGAACACGGTCGCGCATGCCCTTCGCTTCACGCAAAGCCTGACCCAGAATCCGTTCGCAAATCCCGCTCGTGTAGATGTCCGCGTTGTCGAAAAACGTGAAACCCACATCGTAAGCAGCGTGGATCGCGCGGCGACCGGATGCTTCAACATCCGAGGTGACCTCGGATGGATTCCACGTGCTTGCGAGCCGCCAGCAGCCGTAAGCCAGCGCGCTGGAAAACAGACCGCTGCGACCAAGTTCGATGGTTCTCATGTTGTGCAAGCATAAGCGTGGAGAGCCGATCGTGGAAACCACGAAACGCGAAAAGGCGAACCGGCATTTCTCTTCCCCGGTTCAGGAAGGGCTGAAAACTTCTAGAGCGTCGCCATAACGTTGGATCCAACAATTGGAGCAGCGGCAACCTTGCGCTGGCCGGACCCAACAAAGAGTCACGGCTCACGCCCGTTTGATGCTCGCTCGCGCGTGCCTGAAGCACGTGCTCCGAGGTTGTCTTCCGCGCAATTCGGGCTAACTTTCGCGCGTGACGAAACTGGTGTGCCTGTGGATTGCGCTCGCGGTGGCAAATTTTGCCGCTGCAGACACGCTTCATCTCAAAGACAAGGCCACGCTCTCAGGCAAAATCCTCGCGGAAAAGAAGGACAGCATCACGCTCGACATCGGTTACACTGTGCTGGTCGTCCCGCGCGGCCAGATTGAGAAGATCATCCACGCTGGTGCTCCCGAGCCCACCGCCACCAAACCGGCCGCACCAACAAATTCGATTCAAGATATCCCGGTCGCCCCGGCAGCCAAATCCGGTGACGCCGATCTGGCCAAGGGCATTTATCGCAATGCGTCGCCAAACGCGCCCACGCGCACAGTCCGCGAACTCGTGGCCACGCTGGGCGAAGCTGTTGTGCAGGTGCGCACTCCAAGCGGGCTGGGCTCGGGGTTCATCTTGAACGAGGACGGCTTTTTGATGACAAATTTCCATGTCATCGAGGGCGAATCTCAAATTTGGGTTGAGGTGTATCACCAGAAGGATGGCCAGCTTGAGCGCAAGAGCTACAAAGAGGTCCGCATCGTGGCGATGAACAAGTTTGCCGATCTCGCGTTGCTGCGCATCGAGGACAAGGGCGCGCCCAAGTTCAAATCCGTCGCTCTCGCCTCTACAGAGCCGTTGGCCGTCGGCGAACATGTATTTGCCATCGGCAGCCCGCTTGGATTGGAGCGCACGGTAACCGAAGGCATCCTGAGCACGAAGACGCGTCAAATGCAAGGCACGCTCTATCTCCAGACGACCGCACAGATCAATCCCGGCAACAGCGGCGGCCCGCTCTTCAACCTTGCGGGCCAGGTCATCGGCATCACGAACATGAAAATCACGTTCGGCGAAGGCCTCGGCTTTGCGATCCCGGTCGAGGCGGTGAAGTTCTTCCTCGACCACCGCGACGCTTACGCCTACTCGACCGCCAATCCGAGCAATCCCTACCGCTACCTTGATCCGCCCGGCCGGTCGCAGGCCGCCCCGCAGTAGCGCTTGGAAATCACCCGAACTGAATGCACCCGGAAACACTCCGCGCCCTGAATCGTTTTGTGAACCAGCTTGCCGCCCTAAGCCTGCTTGTGCTGATGGCGGCCCCTTGCGTTGCGGCCACCAACTCCGCCCCGGCCGCCGAACAGCTTCTGCCCGATGACACGTTGTTGATGTTTACGATTCCAGATTGCGGCAAGGCGCGTGAAGTCTGGGGAAAATTGCCCATGGCGCAGTTGTGGAGCGATCCGGTCATGAAACCGGCCCGTGACAAATTCACGGCACGGATGCAGGAGGAACTGCTGACGCCACTCGAACGTGACCTCGGAATCAAAGTGAACGACTATCTAAGCCTCGCGCGCGGGCAGTTGACGATGGCATTGACTCTGAACGGCTGGGATGGCGGAGAAAATGGCCGCCCCGGCGCGTTGCTCATCGTGGACACGCGCGACAAACAGCCGCAACTCGACAAGTTTCTGGCCGATTTCCGGAAGAAATGGACGGATGCCGGCAAAAGTCTCCAAACGGAAAAAATTCGGGAGCTCGAGTTTTTCTCGGTCACCATCAGCAGCAACGACGTTCCCAATTCGCTGCGCAAATTGCTGCCCGGACCAAGCCAGGTGCGCGAGATTGGCGATGGCAAGGACGCTCCTCCCAAAGAAGGTGATGGCCAAGTGCGAATCACTTTTGGCCGGGCTGGCGCGCTGTTCATCGCAGGCAACACTCTTGCGCCGATCGAGCGTGTCGTGGCAAAACTCGGCGGCAGCCCCGCGCCGGTGCTGGCTGACGTGGACCATTTCCAGGCATGCCAAGGCGCGCTATTTCGCGAGGCCAACGCCTTTGGTTGGATGAATGCCAAGCAGCTCGTTGCGCCACTGACCAAAGTCTCCGAGAAACGCGCGCAAGCCGCTGTGGAGGCGCCGGACCCGATGGCTTCCATCAAACCGGAAAAAATTCTCAATGCGACCGGACTGTCGGCATTGCGCAGTGCGGCGTTCGCATTTCAGGATTCGCCGGAAGGACCGCTGCTTCAGTTTCACCTCGCGGTTCCCGAGGCGGATCGGCGCGGGTTGTTGAAAGTCCTAATCGGCGAGGCAAAGGAGGTCGTTCCACCGGCATTCATCCCCGCGGATACGATGCGGTTCACGCGCTGGCGGATGGATGGACAGAAAGCCTGGGACACGCTCACCGCAACGATGAATGAAATCAGCCCGCTCATCATGGACCAGTTCAATTACTATGCGAACACGGCCGACGAAGCAGGCAAGGCGACGGATGAAAAGTTCGACATCCGTCGGCAGGTCATCGGCAATCTCGCTGACGACCTGATATTCTACGTCAAGAAACCAAAGGGCACGAGCGTGGCGGAACTAGCGAACCCGGCGCACGTAACCGTCATCGGTTCAAAAAATCCGGCGGAGATGGTCGGCGCATTGAAGGTGTTGTTTGCTGCAATCGCACAAGGCAAGCCGCCGGAGGAGCGGGAATTCCTCGGACGCAAAATCTATTCCGTCAGCGCCGTCGCCGGTCTGGATCCTTCAACCCAGACGGGGAGAAAACTGGTGCTGACGCAGAGCGGCGGTTACGTCGTGGTGTCCAGTGATGAAGCGGCCATCGAGGAGTTTCTCCGCTCAAGCGAAACGCAAGGGCAATCGCTCCGCGAGCTGAATGGTTTTCCAACCGCAGCGGCCAGAGTGACCGGCCCGGGCACCAGTTTCTTCGGTTTTGAAAACCAGTTGGAAGCCCGGCGCAGCGCGTTTGAACTCATGAAGCGTTCACTCAGCGACACCAACGCACCAGAGAACGGCCTCACACCAGTGCAAGAGTCCTTTGGATTTGAACTGCCCGAGTCGAGCCTGCGTGAGTGGCTGGACGAATCGCTGCTGCCATCGTTCGATTCCATCGCCAAGTATTATGGCTTCGTGGTCTATGGCGGCAGTGCGAACGTGGATGGCCTGACACTCAAGTTATTCTTCCCCACGCCAACCCCGCCAAAGAAATAGCGTTCAACGGGACTTGCGAGAATTCGTGACAGTCAGGAAATCCTTGCGCAACACTTCGACCAACCGCCCAACGGCCATCATCAACTCACCGCGGAGTTCCAACAGTGATTCCTCACCGGAAAAGTCGATGGGTTGTGACATGATGGCGGAGTAGCGGCGACTGAGCGGTTCGGTTTCGCGCGCGTCGCCGAGCTGACGCACCAATCCAAGCACCTCATCCGCGCAACCTTTCGCCCGCGCAATGGCTTTGCGGGCTGCCGTCAGGGTCATCTCACCGCGTTGAGCCCGTTGCAACACATGACAATCAAACGTCCGGCACCGACGCGGCCGGGAGTCGTAGCTGCGGCACAGCCCGTTGGCGAGACACGCACAGGGCTGGTTGAAAGCATGCGTTTGCCCCTTGCGATGCAATTTCACACCAAGGTCCGTCAGCGGCTTGGGATCATCACTCCTCTGCAACTCGACATCGCCAAAGAGAACGCCATTGCAACAGAGGCTGCAACGTGGACAAAGTTCGTCGATGGCACTCACTTCACACCCTTCAGTTTGAATTCCGTATCGCCTGCGAATTTGCCGCCCAGGTGACTTGATACTGGATTACGGATTTGAGCTTTGACTCATTTGAAGTGCCCTTCGAGGGTTTGGTTGGCACGAAGGCGTCGCTGCCACGGGAACGCCCCGACGCCCCGACGATCAGGAAGGTAACAACAAGCAGGCTGAGGAAGCTGGCTTTCACGGGGTGTTTTGGAGTCAAGTTCGGCTCCAGTTAATCAACCACACGGCAGGTGTCAATGTGGCGGCGCACATTTCCAACCACCGCCGCGATAGCGATTGGATATGCCAGCGCCTGTCCACAAGAGTTGTGTGGTTGTCCAATTTCAATTCATTTCCAGCCAATACCCCCGTGCAAAGGCGCGAATTGCCGCACCTGCCGGAGCTTGGTGCCGAACCTGCTAGAGAGAGGGGAAATTGGAAGTGATACGGGAATGAATGCCATCAGTTTGCCCCCATCTAAGATTCTGCTCGTCGAAGACGATGTGGAAATGCCGGAAGTTTTGAGCGGCCTGCTTGAGCAGGACGGCATCTCGCTCGGCGCGGCCACCTCGGTCGAGGCAGCTTGGCAACGGTTGCAGGAAGAGTCCTTCGACCTCGTGCTCCTCGACTTGGGTCTGCCCGGCACGAACGGGTTCGATCTCCTGCAAATGACTCGCGCCGACGAACGCTTCCACAATCTCCCGGTGATCGTCGTGACGGCGTGGAGCAGCACTGCCGACAAATTGCGCGGCTTCGAACTCGGCGCCGTTGACTACCTGACGAAGCCATTTGAGTCCGCCGAACTGCGCGCCCGCATCTGCGCCGCGCTCCGCGCGAAACACATGCAGCACGAGCTGACGACCATGAATCGCGAACTGGCCGCGGCCCGGCAGGCAGCGGAGTCAGCCGCCAAGGCGAAGTCCGACTTCCTCGCCAGCATGAGCCATGAAATCCGCACCCCGATGAACGGCGTGATCGCGATGTCCAGCCTTCTGCTCGAGACCACCCTGACGAATGAGCAACGCGGCTACGTCGAGACCGTTCACTCGAGCAGCGAGGCACTCCTCACCATCATCAATGACATCCTCGACTTCTCAAAGATCGAGTCGGGCAATCTGGACTTGGAGGCGGTGCCCTTTGACTTGAACACGTGCGTTGAGGACGCGCTCGACCTCCTCGCCGCCCGCGCGACGGAAAAGAAAATTGAACTCGCCTTCCAGATCGAATCGGGCATCCCGACAAAATTGCTCGGCGACTCCACGCGCTTACGACAGGTCTTGGTAAACCTCGTCGGCAACGGCGTTAAATTCACCAATCAGGGCGAGGTCGTGGTAGATGTGCAAGTCACTTCGGCCCCGGAAAATTCCGAAGCCAGCAATCAACCGTGGCTGCTTCATTTCTCCGTGCGCGACACCGGCATCGGCATCAGTCCGACGCAAATATCACGTCTCTTTAAAGCATTCAGCCAGGCGGATGCCTCGACCACCCGCATTTTCGGCGGCACCGGCCTCGGTCTCGTCATCAGCAAACGCCTCGTGGAGTTGATGGGCGGAAAGATGTGGGTGGAAAGCACGCCCGGGCAGGGCTCTACTTTCCATTTCAGCATTCCGTTCATAGCCGCGCCGAAGACTGTGCGTCCGCTCATTCATGCAGCAGCGCCCGAGCTCGCCGGTCTCAAGATGCTCATCGTTGATGACAATCAGACGAATTGCCGCATCCTGAAATTACAGGCTGCCAAATGGGGTCTGGATGCCACCACCGCGACCTCCGGCCGTGAAGCTTTGGAAATCCTGCGCGGGAACACTCCGTTCGCCGTGGCCATTCTCGACATGCAGATGCCCGGCTTGGATGGTCTGATGCTCGCCGCCGAAATCCGCCAGCTGGCGGCGCATGCAAATCTGCCGCTCGTGCTGTTGACTTCGATGGGGGTTCGCACGGACTCGCCGGAATTCACCACCGCACGTTTCGTCTGCAATCTGAACAAGCCGGTCAAGCCGGGCAAATTGCGCGATGCCTTGATTCACGCCGTGGCCGGAGCGAAACCGGCACCCGCGCCAGTTCGCCTCACCACCCCCGGGAAACTCGATCCGCAGATGGCGGCACGCCTACCGCTCCGCGTGATGGTTTGCGATGACAACACGATCAATCAAAAGGTCGCCCAACGCATCCTCGCACAGATGGGTTACCACGCTGCCGTCACCAGCAACGGTCGCGAAGCGGTGGACGCCATCAACCGCGAACATTTTGATCTGGTGTTCATGGATTTGCAGATGCCGGAAATGAACGGCCTCGAAGCAACGCAGGTAATCCGCGAACGGCAGCAGCAAACTTCGCAATTTCCAAACTTCTCTCCGCCCGTCATAGTCGTGGCAATGACCGCGAGCGCCATGGTCGGCGACCGTGACAAATGCATCGCCTCCGGCATGGATGACTATGTTTCCAAGCCTGTCCGGCCAGATGACCTCCGGGCGGTCATTGAAAAATGGGGCGCAAAAGTAAAGGGAGCGCCCGCACTAGAATCCGCTGCCGAAGTCGGCGGCGAAACCCAATCGAGCGCCATGCCCAAAAAAACCAAGCTCATTCCGGCAGTGGACGTGGAACGACTCATGGAATTCTCCGACGGCACCGTCGAGAGCCTCCGCGAGTTGATCAACCTCTATCTCGACCAGACGCGCAAGCAACTGGACCAGTTGAAATCGATGACCGCTTCCGACAATGCTCCGGAAGTTCGCCGCATTGCGCACAGTTCTGCCGGCGCCAGCGCCACCTGTGGCATGGTCACACTGGCTCCCCTGCTCCGAGAACTGGAACACCTCGGCGCATCCGGTTCACTCCAAGGCGCGATCGAATTGAATGAGAAATGCGAACAGGAATTCGCCCGCATCCGCGAGCAACTCCTCGCCCTGCTTGCCGGCCCGGCCCCTATCACTCAGTCATAAATGTCAAATACCGTAACTCCATGAAGAAGATCCTCATCATCGAAGACGACCAGGTCGTTGCGAATATCTACCGGAACAAGCTTAGCGTCGAAGGCTTCACGGTCGAAGTCGCAACGGATGGCGAGTCCGGCATGGCAACCATGAAGAACTTCCGACCCGACGCTTTGTTGCTCGATCTGATGCTGCCTAAGCTCCCTGGGGTTGAAGTCATGAAGCTGGTGCGCGCCGAGCCAGACTTCGCCCAGACGCCCATCATCGTCTTCTCCAACACCTACTTGTCGAACATGGTGCAGGACGCGTGGAAAGCAGGCGCAACGAAATGTCTGTCCAAGGCCAGCTGTTCGCCCAAGCACGTCATCGACGCGCTCCGCACAACGCTTGGGCTTGCCGGAAGCGGCGTGGCAAACGCAAATGCTTCGACCACGACCGCCAACGGCGGTATACCCCGCCCCGCGCAGGCCAACATGGTCGTCACCACCCCGCAAAAGGCCACCCGTCCCGACATCGGCGAAACCGACGCGGCGTTTCAGGCCCAGTTGCGAAAAGAGTTTATCGAATGCCTCCCCGCCACGCTGGCCGCTTTGCGTTCCAATCTTCAGTCGCTCATCAAGGCGGACACCGAAATGGCCCGCCTCAAGCAGGTGCAAGAGCTTTACCGGCGCGTCCACGCCATGACTGGCAACGCCGGGATCGCCGGCATGGCGCTCATCGCCCAGATGGCCGATGCCACTGAAGCGTTGCTCAAGGAACTTTACGAGAAACCCAAGAACATCAATCCCTCCACGCTGCGCACGACCGCCAGCGCGATCGATTTCCTCGGCGTGCTCTTTGAACGCGGCACCCTGCCCGAGCAGCAAGACGTCCCCGCCGCGAGCATTCTCGTGGTGGACGACGAAGCCATCTCCCGCCGCGCCGTCACCTACGCACTCGAAAAGGCCAAGTTGAAATCCGTCAGCATCGAAGATCCGCTCGTCGCCTATCAGATGCTCACCGAAAACCGCTTCGACCTCGTCTTCCTCGACGTGGACATGCCGAACATGAACGGTTACGAGCTGTGCAGCAAACTGCGCTCGCTCCCTTCACACAAAAGCACGCCGGTCGTGTTCGTCACGAGCCTCAACGACTTCGAAGCCCGCGCGAACTCCACGATGAGCGGCGGCAACGACTTCATCGCTAAGCCGTTCCTCTTCATCGAACTCGCCGTCAAAGCGCTCGTTTATGTGCTGCGCACCAAACTAAGCGGCGTGAAAAAGTAGTGCGGCACACTCCAGTCATTCGGCCTCGCCGCTTTTGACTTTGGCCGCGGCAGTTCTTACTGTTCGGCCATGGACTCGCTGCACGCGCCTTGGCGCATTGAATACATTCTCGCCCCCAAGCCCGTCATGGACGGCAGCTTGTTCACGCGCATTGCCCAGTCCGACGACGACATCGGCAATCTCGTTATCGCGCGCGACAAGACCTGTTACGCTCTGCTCAACCGCTACCCTTACAACGGCGGCCATCTCATGGTCGTGCCCTACAAGGAAACGCCCAACCTCGACGCGCTCACCGAACAAGAACTTGCCGACCTCATGCTGCTCACGCGCCGCTGCCAAGCAGCGCTGACGAAAGTGATGAAACCCGACGGCTTCAACATCGGCATCAACCAGGGCAAATGCGCTGGCGCCGGGATCATCGAGCATCTGCACATCCACGTCGTCCCGCGCTGGAGCGGCGACACCAATTTCATGCCCGTCATCGCCGACACCGGCGTCATGCCGCAGGCATTGACGGAAGTCGCGGCGAAGTTGCGTGAGGCGCTCACCCAACTCAGTTGAAGCCACGCAGAATAAATTTTTCCCTCCGATGCCCACTGAAACCCTCCATTTCGAAAACGCCCGCGTCGCCCAGCAGCTTTACAACAACGACGCCAAGAATCTCCAACACCTCGAAGCTCAACTCGGCGTGAAAGCCACCTGCCGCGAAGGTTGGATCGCGCTGGAAGGTTCCGCCGACGGCATCGAGCGCGCCAAGCATCTTTTCCTTCAGCTTGAAGGTTCGCTGAAAGCCGGCACGCCCATCCGCGCCCGCGAATTTAACCACGCGTTGCAAGTCGTGAAGCACGACGGCGTCAGCACGTTGAAGGACTTGATGGGAGACCGCATCCAAACGCACGAGAAGAAGACGAGCGTCACCGCCAAGACCGTCGGCCAGAAGAAATACGTCGAAGCCATCCGCACGCACGATGTCACGTTCGGCATCGGGCCCGCCGGCACCGGCAAGACCTACCTCGCCGTTGCGATGGCGCTCTCCGCGCTGCGCGAAGGCAAGATTGGACGCATCATCCTGACCCGCCCGGCTGTCGAAGCCGGTGAAGCGCTCGGCTTTTTGCCCGGCGACCTTTACGAGAAGATCATGCCGTATCTACGCCCGTTGCACGACGCGTTGCACGACATGATGCCCGTCGAAGAGATCCAGAAGCACACCGAGCGCAGCGTCATCGAGATCGCACCGCTGGCTTACATGCGTGGCCGCACGCTCAACAACGCCTTCATCATCCTCGACGAAGCGCAGAACTCGACCACGGAACAGATGTTCATGTTCCTCACGCGCCTCGGCATGAACAGCAAAGCCGTCATCACCGGCGACGAAACGCAGATCGATTTGCCCGGCAACAAACACTCCGGTCTCATCGAGGCGCACCGCGCGCTCCGCGGCATCGACGGCATCGCCATCTGTGAATTCAGCAAGCGCGACGTCGTCCGCCACCACCTCGTCATGCGCATCATCAGCGCCTACGAGGAACATCGCGGGAAGAAAAGCGAGGGATGAGCGCCTCCACTGCAAAGCCCGTTGCGCAACACCGCGAACTGACCTTCGCCAATCAACAGCGCACCAAACGCCTCAACACGCTCCTGCTCAAAACCATCACGGAAGCGACGCTGAGCGAACTTTGCGTGACGGACTGCCACCTGACCTTCTACCTCGTCGGCGCAAAGAAGATGGCCGACATCAACGAAGGCCATTTGCAACACGATGGGCCCACGGACGTCATCACGTTCAACTACGCGGGAGACGGAGCTCGCAAAACATCCCCCACCCTCCACGGCGAAATCTTAATCTGCATCGACGTGGCCGTCGCCCAAGCCCGCGAGTTTCGCACCACCTGGCAATCCGAAGTCGTGCGTTACGTAGTCCACTCGCTGTTGCATCTCTGCGGCTATGATGATTTGAAACCCGCCGACCGCCGCGAGATGAAGCGCCACGAAAACCGTCTCGTGCGCACATTGTCCCGGCGCTTCAAGTTCAGCTCGATTTCGCGGCCTTGAGCCCGCACCAGCGCGGACCTAGACTCCGCGCATGGAAAACAAGAGCCTGTTCGCTCGTTGGCGCGCGAATTTTTTCACCGGCCTCGCCGTGTCACTGCCGGCGCTGGTGACCATCGCCATCGTCAAATGGCTCTTCGGCACCATCTCGAGTTTCACCGACGGACTGCTCTTCTTCCTGCCGCAATCATGGACGCACGCCGACAAGGGCAACGGCTCGATGTATTGGTATTGGAGCCTCGCCGCGTTGGTGCTGGCGGTCATCCTCATCACGCTCGCCGGCCTGCTTGCGCGTTATTACATCGGCATCCGGCTGATCGCGTGGCTCGACGCCGCGATGTTGCGCGTGCCGTTGCTGAACAAGATTTACAGCACCATCAAGCAGGTGAACGAAGCGTTCAGCTCGGGCAACAAGACCGCATTCAAGACCGTCGTCATGGTGGAATTCCCTTCGCCCGGCTCGCATTCCGTCGGCTTCATCACGAGCGACCAAAATGAACTCCTCGCCAGCAAGACCGGCGAGCGCATGGTGAACGTCTTCATCCCCACCACGCCGAACCCAACGTCAGGCTTCCTCATCGTCGTGCCCGCGAGCAAGGTCACCAAGCTCGACATGTCCGTCGCCGACGGCATCAAATACATCATCAGCCTCGGCGCGTTGTCCCCGGACGCGCCCAAGCCGAACTGACCGCGGATGAACGAATCCACTTCCGGCCTCATCCTCCGCACGCGCCCGCTCACCGAGACGAGCCTCATCGTGCATTGGCTGACGCCGGAGCTGGGCCGAATTGCGACAGTGGCCAAAGGCGCGCGCCGGCCGAAATCCGCCTTTCACGGGAAGCTCGACCTGTTCTACGCGGGTGAATTCAGTTTCGCGCGCAGCAAGCGTTCCGAGTTGCATGCGCTCCGCGAAGTCGTCGTGCGCAACACCCACGAGCGACTGCGCCACGACCTCGGCTGGATCCAGCAAGCCAGCTACGCCGCGGCACTCATCGAACAAACCACGGAAAGCGACACGCCGCTGCCGGAAATCTTCGCACTGTTCTCCGGCCTGCTCGACTTTATACCGCAGCAACCGCCGAAGCCTCGCACCGTGTTCGCCTTCGAGCTGAAGCTCCTGCGCGAACTCGGCCTCGAACCAGACCTCGACGACTCAAAGCTCAGCGCCGACGCACAAGAACTGCTCGCCGCGCTGGCCGATTGCGATTGGCCCGAGCTGCCCGCGCTAAAAGCGACCACCGCCCAAGCCCGCGCGCTGCAACAGTTCCTGCACGGCTTCCTCATCTTTCACCTCGGCAAGTTTCCGAGAAGCCGCCAAGCGGCGCTGGCCCCATGAAGTCGTTAACACGCCGCCATTCTTGATCGAATAAAGCTTCCAACAAATCTTCTAAGTGCTCATGCATTCTCCACGGCATACCATGAAAGCCATCCCCCTGCTCGCCGCCTCGCTCCTCACGGTGGCGATCTCCAGTCGCGCAGCGACCGAACTCGCCTTCCCCGGTGCCGAAGGCTTTGGCGCGCTCGCCACCGGCGGTCGCAATGGCACCATCGTCCACGTCACGAACCTCGACAACTCCGGGCCCGGTTCCTTCCGCGACGCCGTGGGCCAACCCAATCGTTTCGTGGTGTTCGACGTGGGCGGCGTCATCAACTTGAAATCCAACGTCACCGTCGAGAGCGACATCACGCTCGCGGGTCATTCTGCACCGGGCGACGGCATTGCATTCTACGGCAAGAGCGTTTCCTTCAGTGGCAGCAGCAATCTCATCGTGCGTTACCTCCGGTTTCGCCAGGGCATCAATGGCGACCGCGGCAAGTGCTCGGTTAATATCTCCAAAGGCAGCCAGATGATCTTTGACCATTGCAGCATCGAATGGGGCCGCTGGGATTGCCTCGGGCTCACGCAAGGCAGCCACGACGTGACCTTCCAGCATTGCATCATTGGCGAAGGCGTGGACCCGCAGCGCTTCGGTTCGCTCTCCGATTCCGTCACGAACATCACCTACTCACACAACCTCTGGATCAACAACCAGAGCCGTAACCCGAAGGCAAAGGGTCAAATCCAATACCTCAACAACGTCGTTTACAACTGGGGCGTCACCGGCCTCGTCGGCGGCCACTCCGCCGGCGACCACTGGCTTGATGCCATCGGCAACTACTTCGTGAAAGGTCCGTCCTCCAACGACCGCTGTGTCGGCCAGTTTGCCACCACCGACCACGTTTTCCAACGCGACAACTATTTCGATGCCGACCGCGACGGCGCGCTCAACGGCCGGCTCGTGGTAGACAAAGATTTCGGCGATGGCGAAGGCAGACCCACCTTCACTGTGAAACCCTTTCTCACCGCGCCGGTGACCGTGCAGGTCGAACCCGCTGCCGTGGCGCTGACCAACGTCCTCGCACACGCCGGCGCGTCACTGCACCGCGATTCCGTGGATGCCAGGCTCATCGCGGAAGTCCGCTCGTTCGGCAAACTTGGGAAGATTGCGCACAACGAGGATGAGGTTGGTGGAATGGGTGAACTCAAAGGCGGAAGGCAATCGTCAGAAGCTTCACACCCTAAGAGCGCACGCGAGTGGGAAAAATACTTGGATAATGTTGTAAGGGATTAGCGCGTTCTAACTGCGTCGCTTTTATTTCCGATCGTCCATCACGTTGGCTGACCCCAATTGTTCTTTGTATGGGTTACCAAGAACATCATCGCTCCGTAGAAAACAAGGAGCCAAATTCCCGACTGCTTTGATTCGGTTAAGCCCCTTCGGAATTGAAACACGCCGGCACCGCGTTCATCATACACCAACATATCTCGAAGAGGCGCCACCCTGTCCAAAGCATCTACTCGTGGAGGAATGTAATCGACGCGAAATGCCGCTGTAGAAAAGTCGTAATCAGGATAGTAATGCGCCAAGAGTCCCTTTGTGACTCTTAACGTAAAGCGTTCAATTCGATCATACGGTAAGGTGAAGCTGACCGCATCAATTTCTCCATCCTCTACGGTCATTAG